>JABWCM010000130.1 GCA_013360285.1 Myxococcales bacterium | reverse complement strand
TTTGGGGCGGCTTGGCTCCGAAAAACCCTGCGCCATATTCCCGATATGACTCGGGTTTTTCAAAACCAATCCGCCGCCAAATCCACGCCCACAGTCCGCACCCATATTTTTTCCCAAACTCTGTGATCGATCACCGGTTTTATCGATTCGCTGCATGCGGGCGATTTTGACCGGGCAGAACGCCGGACATTATCACTGATTTCGCCGTTGTGACACTGGTGCGGTGACGATAGTGCGTTTATTGCGCCTTGGCGACACCGGCGGTCGCGCGTGCAATGACAAGGTTAATGGGAAGGTTGTTCACCACTACGACGGATTTGTGAAATCGGGTTACTGCAATACCAAGATTGGTGCCAAAATCTTTGGGTAGCTGTTTCATTGCGTCCGCAGGTACGGCGAGGGCTCCCGTATCCCCGTCGACGACGCAGTTGACGGATTCTCCCGGTATCACGTTGTATAAGTTATCGAGTCCGACAAGAGTGACCACCACGCTTGTTGCTTCCGGGTCTGCGGTCCACTGAATGGTGAGTGGCAAGTCGGTGCTGATAGGCTTGGTTAACCCGAGAGGGGGTGCGAGTAGTTCAATCGGTGCCGGCGTAGAAACGACTGCCTCAAATGGGCCAACGTCATCGCCACCCGTTCCTGTGATTGTAACGGGTGCACCTGCTTCATGGAATAGTTCACCGTGGTCAACCGGAAGGCTGCATTGATATCCCGGATTGTTGATGTTGGCGTCCGAATATCTCAGTCGGATTGGGCTCATTGTTCCGGAAATAACGAGATTACCTGCGTCCCACGAGGGCAGAGATGGCAAAACCGAGGGGGGCGCGACCGCTTTCGCGACGTGGCAGGATGCGTACACAGCTTTGGGTTCGGTTTCTTTGGCTTCGTATCCGAAATAAGCCGTGGCATTGCCGATGACAAACGACGGGGTTGTAGAGCGATACTCGTACAAGATCACGGTTCCGGAGTTCGCCGGTATTGCGGGGTAACGGAGTTCGGATCCACCACCTGCCATATTGGCTGCATCGTCGATTTCTTCGACATGGTCGTCGTCGGTTGCTCCGGCGTCGTGTGATTGGGCTTCGGCCGTGTCGGTCAATTCGGTGGTTGTGCCTTCAAAAACTCCGTCCAAACCTTGCTCCGGGCCTTCCCAAACGTTGCTGCCATCCAGCGTATCGCCAGTCATACCCTCGGGGAACGTTGCGCCCGTCGACAATCCTCCCGAACCGGTGTCGTCAGCCTGCTCACATCCAACGACGACACATGCCATCAAGAAAACCAACGTTGACAACGTTGTGACGCTGAGGAACTGGTTTCCGGTTTTGGGAGTAGTGTACGTTACCATGGTTATGTTATCGACTTGGAAATTGCGGTCCTGTACCTTGTCGTTTCATCGGAGCACCGCGCGGGCCATTGATTAAGATAAATAGCAATTTCAGTTAAGATAACGGGTCTTGTTTTCTGTGTCGGGTTTTACAACACGAAGGCGGTTTGATTTACGTCGCCTTCGTCCTAACTCGGTTTGGATCATACTGATTAGCTTTTGTGGACGCCACCATCCGGTGACAAGAAGATATCCGGTCAACAACCCACCGAGGTGAGTGGCGAACGCCAACTGGCTGCGCAAAGATAGGAAAAACAACAGGTCTATGCCGATGGTCAACCACAATAAGTGTTTTCCGCTCACCGGAATAGCCAACCAAAGATATACTTTTCGTTCAGGATAAATTCGCGCGAACGCGGAAATGAACCCCAACAACGCCCCCGACGCCCCGACGACCGGCGCACCAAATAAGCTCGGCGCGGCCAGTGCAAGCAACACCGTAAAGACGGCCGCGCCTACTCCGCATAAAAGGTAAAATTGCAAAAAAGCCCGAGGTCCCCACTTTTCTTCAAAATGAGACCCAAATAGCCACAACATCAGCATGTTGAACAAAAGATGAAGCGGCGAACCCAAATCATGCAGCCACATGTAGGTGAATAATTGCCAGACATAACCGCCGGTTACGGACTGGGGGTCCTGCCAGGCCGGATGCAGCGCCGCAAGGTTGTATAAGTCGATAGCGGCTGCAATATGAAACCAAACCGCGGCCACCAACACCAAGAGCCACACTGCGAAATTCGCTACCATGAGGAATTTCACCATGGGCATCAGTCGCGGAAATCCTGTTTGTCCCGTCAAACTCAAGCGAGTGTCTCCTCTGGTCCTCTTTTTAACCGCGGTGGGTACAGGAATGGACCGTTGCACCCTTGGTCTGTTTGGTTGTTGTTGTGGCGCGACGTACTCGGATCAGTTCGCCTACGATTGCGACGGCGATTTCTTCTGGGGTTTCCGCAGCAATATCCAGTCCCACTGGCGCAAAAATGGTCTTGATTTTTTCGTCGGGAACACCGTCTCGCCGCAGACGAGCGTAGGCGCTTTCTACTTTTCGTGCGCTGCCGATCATTCCCAAATACCGGTGAGGTACATCTAGGCAGGCCGCAACGAGTTCCTGATCGTAATCATGATTGTGTGTGACAATGAGAATCGAGTCGTCCGGTTGGAATCGGAAAGTGGCCAAAAAATCGCCGTGGTGCAAAACCTTACGATCAAACGCAGTTGGAAATCGATCTGAGGTGTTCCATTCTGACCGTTCATCGACAACTACAACCCGAAAGCCACACAAATGAGCAACGGTAGCTGTTGGTTGGGCCACGTGCCCCGCTCCGAATAGGATCAGCCGGTCTGCGGCCACTAAGGGCTCGATATATACCTGCATTTCACCTCCGCAACACATCCCGAGTTCTGCCTTGAGTTTGTAACTTACCGTTGTGGCTTTACCGGTACGCATCACTTGTGCCGCATGTTCCGCAATAACGTGTTCAAACCGTCCTCCCCCAACAGTACCCAGCATTGTTCCGTCCTGCCGCACGATCATTTTTGCACCGGGTACCTGAGGCGTATGTCCACGTGTTTCTGTAACGACCACCAACGCGGCGCGTTCCCCGGCATCGCTGATCCGTGCAGCTTCACGAAATATGTGCGTTGTGTCGTGCATGTCCGGAACTTCGGCTCCGCTGGCAATATTGATTGGAATTCAGCTATTCATTTGTTGGGCCGCGCGGCTATTTTTTTACACGCTTCATGTGTTATCTTAACACCGAAAGCGAATAAGGCGACTCCGGGGTGGTCACGTCCGATGCCGGCCGCACCTGAATGACGTAGACCCCGCTTTCGAAATAATGAGTCACCGTACGCTCTTCGTCACCAGGAACCTGCGTGGGGTTCAGGATTTCTTCACCATCCTGCTTCAAGACTGTGACAAGCAGCGGCAGTTGTGGCGGGGCATGGAGTCGTATAGTGAGTATTTCACCTTTCTCCTGAGTTTGTACCCGAAGTTCAAAATGGTCGACGTCTTTGGGATGTCCGATGTGCCCCATCCGCCTGATTCCGATGTCCAACGGCGAATTCTTCGCCGAAGTGAGCGAATCGTTGGGTTCGCGCTCTTCTCCTCCTCCGTCACGCCATGACACCCGTACGCCATAGTATCGATCTGGGCGGAATTCTTCGGGTTTCTGCGAATTGATCCGTACGGTCAACCCTGATGTGCCGACGGTTACCGAGGGTATGATGACGTCACCGCCGGGAGAGGTTGAGGCAAACTCTCCCAGCAGTTGATGATCTCCCGAGTATACCCGCACCTGCAAAGTTACGTCCGATGTACCGGTTACGTCTACTCTGGCGACTCCGGGGGGTATGGTTTTGACACGATACCAATCCTCATCAAGAGCCCAACCGATCGATCCCTGACCCGCTTCGTCTGTGTCTAACTCCGTTGCGATTGATAAGGCGTCGTTTGGCTCCAATTCCGTGGCGGTTGGGGCCGCATTGGCCTCCGTCACTTTCAATTGGTACCTCGAGGATAAGTGAAATCCCTCGTGCGGCTGAACAGCCACATACAACGGCTGGGCTTCGGTGATTGGTCCCACGCCGGACAACCGACAAGTCTTATCTGCCTGAAGGTGGGTTTTTGTTGAATCTTTGGGATTGGCACGAAAAACCAACAATGACGCCCGTACTCCATCGACACCTTCGGCTTCAATTACGTACCGTGCCTCTGGATTGACGGGCTCCGGTTGGATACGAAACACATCGAGATCGTCTTTGTTGTTCACATAACCGCTAAACGTTTCCCCAATGGGAAGCGGCGTCGCTTTCAGGGTGCTTCCGTTCGGCTCTTCCTCCAACGTCGCATCCACCGGGCCGGTCACCACCGACAGCCGGTATGGGGCATTTTGGTACGTGCCTTTTCCTTTTGGTTTGACCTTGAGTAGGCATGGGCCTTCAACGACATAGTTGGTAATTGTTTCCCCGGAACCTGTACCAAAGTTATCGATTTTTCTCCATAACTTACTGCCACTATCGTCATAAAGCGAAAACTCCAGGTCGATAGTTTCGGTCCCACCTATCTCGGCGCGTAATTGAGAACGTCCCCCTGGCACAATACGAAACCAGTCCGTATCCTTCGGAGAACCAATGGCGGCTTCAATGGCAGCGTTTACCGGCACAGTCATGGCTGACTGAGGGTTGTCATTGGGTTCGGTTTCGTTTGTGACACTTCCTGGCGGAACGTGGACTTGCGAGGAGGTCTCGTTTTCCGTTGCCGGGTTTGTTTGGGCAGTGCCGGAATTGGATTCCGAATGCAGTGCCGGATCGGGTGAAACACCGGCTCCAGCGCCCTCAATAGGACCCACTGCGTCTGATTTGCAACAACAAAACAGCACGAGGAGAAGAAGTGGAATGAAACGGAAGGTTGTGATCACTTTTTCGTGTTGTATCGTTTGATGAGTTCGTCGGTTAAATTCATGTCACTTTGGGCGTATACAACCCCGCCCTTTTCAAGAATCAGATCGTATCCTCGTTCTTTTGCGATTTCCTCGGCGATCTTGACCATTTTTGCGATGATCGGTTTGCCCAACTCACTTTCTTTTGCCGCGAGTTCTTTCTGAGACGCCAAATATGCCTCTTGAAAGGTTGCAAGTTTTTCCTGAAATTCCATCGCCTTTTTTCTCTTTACATCGTCCTTCATCAAAGGTGCTTGCTTTTCGAGTTCATCTTTGAGTGTTTGTAACTCCTTCTGTTGGTTTTCCAGCTCCTCCTTCTTCTTTTTGGCCAATGACTCCAGTTTACGTTTGACCTCTTTTCCGTCGTTGACACTTTGGAGTGCTTCCTGGAAATCGACCACCCCGATTTTGGGCTGGGCCAAAAGGGAATAACCGGGGAGCAACAGGGCGAGTACAAACATCACAAATATTGTTTTTTTGATCATGGTATTGGGGTCCTTGATGGGCTGAATCGCTTCAGAAAAGGCGGCAGATTATCTGCGTCAAACCCACCAGCGTCAAGGCTGTTGGAAGGTTTCTCACATCTTTTTGTAGCGAATTCGTGAAAGCACACCATTACGATTGGTTTGCTCTTCGTTCGATTCAGGCAGTCACTTTGCACTGAATCGCTGCAACAACACCGTGGGTTAATCGCTTCATTCCGACCAATCTGCATTGCGGAACGATCGGTTCACGGAGTGTTAGAAACTGTTTCCGATGGTAAATTCGAAAACCACCGGTTCTTCTCCTTCGCGTGGGTCAAGCGGAAAACCCCATTCAAACCGTAGTGGACCGACTGGACTCCACCAACGAAACCCAAAGCCGGCGCTGTAACGAAGGCCGAGCAGGTCAATGTTTTCATTGTCGTTGTACGCCTGGCCTGCGTCGAGAAATGCTACCGCTCGGATCTGTAACGCGGCGAAAATCGGGATCTCAAGCTCGGTGTTAAAATAGAGCTGTTTGTTGCCGCCGATATTGAATGCCGACAGTGGGGTTAACGGATCCCGAATGGATGCAACCTGAAGTTCCGGTCCTAAAGAATTGCGTTCAAATCCACGGACAGTAAAGATTCCGCCCATAAAAAACCGTTCGAAGATCGGAACGTCCTGGCCGCCGATTCCAGTTATATAGCCAATATTTCCGTTAATTTTAAACACCCAATCCCAGAACAGCGGCGTATACCACCGGACGTTGCCCCGTAGGCGCACAAACAGATTTTCGCTTCCCAAAAATTTGTCGGCCCACTCGGCACTTCCCTGAATGAACCAGCCCTTGGTCGGAAACAACCGGTTGTCGCGGTCATCATATGTCACCGTTCCGCGTAAGCTGGACGTCAGGCCATCCTGAAACAGGTCATGGAGCGGTGTCGTGGAGCGGCCTGTGAGGCCACCGATACTCACGTCGACATCTTCAAGTTTGTAAGTTAACGAAATCGACAAATCACGTGTGAATTTGTATCCCCAGGTGATATTGCCGCCGATCGAATCGCGTGTGAAGTCGCTGTAGTCGGTGTCGAAACTGTATAGTTCAAACCCGAATGTGAACGGCGAGTCAAAGAAATAGGGTTCGACGAACGAGATGCTGAACATCGACCTGATGCTTGATAACGTGGCCTGAAATGCGAGGCTTTGACCTCTTCCGAATAGGTTTTGTTTCGAAATCTGTGCCGTAAAAATGAAATTCTCAATAGATGAAAAGCCGGCTCCCAGTTGGAATGTTCCGGTGTCGCGTTCCTTGACCTTGATGATGACGTCGACAAATGCCGGATTTTCGGTGTTTTTTGTCGTTAGCGTTACGTCGTCAAAAAAGCCCAGCCGCATCACTTCCTGACGAGATTGTTTGAGCGCTGTGGAGCTGTATAGTTGACCTTCATAAAAGGTCAGCTCCCGGCGAATGACGCGGTCGCGGGTGCTGTGGTTTCCCTGTATTTCGATAAACCGAAAATAAACCTTTTCGCCTTTTTGAATCACATATGTGAAATCGACCGTTTTGCCGACGTCGTCGGAACGGGTTTGGTTCGAAATGGTGGCATTGGCGTAACCCGCGTCTTTGTACAGGTCGCCGATGGCGATGGTGTCCGAAACCACCGTTTCCCGGCTGAAAATGTCGCCGGACTTGAGTTTGATCATCTCTTCGAGTTCAGCTCTGTCGACGATAAAATCACCCGTGAGCCCCACTGCACCGACCGAATATTGCTCACCTTCCTCGATGTGAATGGTGATGTGCATGCTCTTTTTGTCCGGACTCAGCGTTACCACCGGATCACCCACGTTGACGTGGATATATCCGCGGTCCAGATAGGTCATCTGGATCCGCATCAGGTCCTGCTGGAATGCTTCTCGTTTAAACTTTCCGGCTCGGGTCAGAAACGCAAAAAAACCGCCTTCGCGTGTAAACATCGACGACCGCAGTGTGTCATCGTCTACTTTGGAGTTTCCGAGAAAAGTGATGGTTTTTACTTCGATTTCCTGGCCCTCGTCGGCAATAAACACCACATCCACGAGGTTACCCGGCAACGGCTCTAGCCGATACGTTACGTTGGCGAGATAGTATCCCTCGTCAACATACAGATTTTTGATCTTTTCGAGATTCCGTTTGATATTTGGTACGGATACGACCGAAAAAGCCCGTAAATCGACGACTTTTTCAAAGTCGTCTTCGTCGAGTTCGTCGTTTCCTTCATATCGGATTGCGTTGATCGTCGGCCGCTCGGCCACCTGGAACAGCAAACCAACCTTTCCGTCCGGAAGTTCTTTTTCGGAAACCTGTACATCGTCGAAAAAACCTGAACGATAGATCCGTTTGATATCCTCTGAGACCACGGATCGCTGCAGAGGGCCGCCGACCGGTTGCTCAATCAGGCGGCGAATCGTTTCTTCGCTTACGCGTAGTCTGCCGACGATCTTGATTTCGGCGACAGTCGGTAACTTACGTGCTGCGGGTTCCACGGACTGAGCCGACCCGGTGGCGGTGATGGCGTAAATCCCTAAGCCAACAACAGTAGGCAAGGCCAGCGGAAGCACCGTGCTAAGATAGAACAAGATTGCGCTAAAATAGTTGTAAGCGTATCGATGAACGCCGGCCAACGGATGGTTGTGGCTCGTTGGGTCGGTATCCGGTGAATTCGTCCCCTCGGCAGGCAACCCTAGCGTTTGATGATGGGGCTGACGGTTTGCCGACTGATGCCGGTTTGGCGAATCGGGGCGTTGATGGTTTATTCCAAGCCGGAAATGGGGCTGGTCGAGGCGATTTTGGTCCGGACCGGCAGACTCCGAGACCGAGGCTACATCAGGTCTATGCCGCAGGTTTCGGATTGGCCGAGGTCGCCAAAAGCGGCCGACACAGGACCGTTTATCTATTTCCGCTGACCCTCTCAATGGCTGGTCCTCCCGCGTGTCGGCAAGCTTGCCGCATGAGCCTCTGCTTCATCTGCCGACATTTCGGTAATGATTCCATTGTGTTGGAGAAGATGCCGCCGCATCCGTCTCGCCAGCGAAAAGTTGTGTGTTGCGACAACAAATGCAATGGAGGTTTGTTCGTTCAGTTCCATCAGCAGGTCATGCAGTTCGTCTGCGGTTCGTTGGTCGAGGTTACCCGTTGGCTCGTCGGCCAACACCAGCGGCGGTTCCATCATCAACGCCCGCGCAACCGCGACCCGTTGTTGTTCGCCGCCGGACAGTTCTCCGGGCCGATGCCCCAAACGTGCCGCCAGGCCAACGCGCGACAACAGTTCGGATGCCCGAGCAGATGCTTTGGCAGGGGCCATCCGATGAATGAGCGCGGGCATCATGACATTCTCCAAAGCCGTGAACTCCGGCAGGAGGTGGTGAAACTGAAAAACAAAGCCAATAGAGTTGTTCCGAAAGGCCGCAAGTGCCGGGTCAGGCAACGCAAACACATCCTGGTCACCAAAAAGCACCTGACCGCTTGTCGGGCGATCCAGCGTACCCAACACATGCAAAAAAGTGCTTTTGCCCACACCGGACTGCCCAACGAGCGAAACCATTTCTCGGGGACGAATTTCAAGGTTGATTCCCCGAAGGACGTCCAACTTCCGATCTGGAAGGAAAAAAGACTTTCGCAGGTCCTGGACCCGAACCAGCGGTTGACAATCTGGGTCAGAACCCGGGCGTAAATCCGGGCCGACCGGATTTCCGAGTTGGCTACTCATAACGCAAGCCCTCCACGGGGCGCAAGCGGGAAGCCACCAGCGATGGAAGGATTGTCGCAATGATGCTCACCAGCATGGCTGCTGACGCGGTTGCCAAAACCTCAAACCCATTGATTTTAACCGGTATTGTCGACACGTAGTACTCCCGCGGCAACGCGATACCCACCTGGTCCAACACAAAACAGGTCACAAGACCTAAGATAGTTCCACTCATTGCGCCGAAGAACCCGAGAAACAGCCCCAACATGACAAACGTTCCCAAAATCCCCCGATCTGTGGCACCCATGGATTTTAATATGGCGATTTCTTTTGACTTTTGCTGAATGAGCATCGCCAGCGACGAGACGATGTTAAAACTTGCGACAAGCACGATACAAGCTAAGATAAGGAACATGACAATTTTTTCGAGCTTCAGTGCGCTGAACAGGCTGCGATTTAACATCTGCCAATCCAGGACTTCGGTTCCGACTCCGACCGCAGCTTCGATTTGTGGTCTCAGCACCTCGGGGTTTTCCGGATGCTCGAGTCGCAACTCAATGCGGTTAAGTGAGTCGCCCATCTCGAAAAACCTTTGTGCATCGGGTACAGTGATATACGCGAGTTTCAAATCGAATTCATACATTCCGGTACGAAATATCCCCGCGACCAAAAAAGTTGCGGCTTTGGGCATTACCCCGCCGGGGCCGATTCCGGAATCGAGCGAAATCAATCGAACTTCGTGGCCGACCCCCACTCGGAGGCTGTTTGCCAATTCGGTTCCAATAATAATTCCAGGATAGACGTTGTTTGGCGGCGGATAACCGGGACGCGGTTTGTCGGTATCATTGTGATTTGGGGTTTTCTGGTTGGGATAACCCCTGTCAAACAGCGCTTCAAGCGTGCCTGCCACCATGGCGCCGGATACCGACGCGACGTCCGGGGAATTTGGAGAAACCGCACCGAGAAATCCGGGTTTGTCGGCGCCTCGTGGCCCGGAAAGAATCACAAGTGCTCGATCTCGCGTGGCACCCAGCCGTTGGCGGACTTCCGGCAACACGTATCCATCTGGGCGGTCCGGATCGTCGGGTGAACGTTGATAAACACCGACAACCTGAAGGGTCAGAATTCGTGGTTCATTCTCGGGTTCTCCCTTGGCCGGTGCCGGCGAATAGATCACCTCAACCAGGTCTCCGTTTTGTACTTCGATGGTTTTGGCAACTTCCGCTTCCAACAACAGTCCGGGAAAAAGCGCATCAGCGGGTTTTTCTCCTTGGGCCGGTGCTCCCCCCGGAATGGCGGGCATTTCGATTTGTTCGTCGTCGGTCGGTGCTCCCCCTGGGATGGGAGGCATTTCGATCTCGTTATCGGGTGGGGTGCCTAAATCGGGTTCGGCGGGTGGCGATTCGGGCCGAATCGGAACAGCGGCGGGCTGTGGCGGAGAATGAGGTTCCGTCGAGTTGGGTTGTGGAAGAGCCCATTCCAGCGCCCGGTCACTCCCCAGAAGTTCTGGGCGGATAATCATATCCAACCCGCCGGCAACCATATTTTCCGCCAGGCGTTGGGCAACGGCGCCGCCCGGGTTGATTCCACGAACTGTTAAGTTAACGCTTGAATTAAACGGCGACGAGACCATCGCTTCTTGCTGAACATGGGGATCGGCGCTGGCAATGCCCTCGATCTTGCTAAGTTTACGCGTCCGTTCAGAAATCTCGGGAATGTCGTCGAGTTGCCCCTCCGGTTGAATAACCACATGTGCGTTGGTTTGCAGGATTTTGGACCGAAGGTTCGCCTCGAAACCGCTGATAACGGCCAAAACCAGGATCATGGCCCAAACTCCGATGCCGACGCCAACCATCGAAATAAAATTGGGCAAGGTGATGGCGTTTCTGCCGGTTGTGGGCACCAAGTCCGAATCCATATCCAGCTTGGTCCGAGGCAGAAGCCCAGCACCGACGCCTATATGAACAATCGTGGATACGGCTGCTACGATGGCGATGCCAACCAGACCGAACACAACCAGTTCCTGTCCGGCCTGTTCGCTCAGTGTTCGTGGATTGGTTTGTTCCACGACCCACCACGCTCCAGCGAGCGACCCGGCACTGAGGCCAGCGGACGCAATTGCGCGTAAAAGAAGTGGTTTTCCCAATGGGGCCACATGCTGCGTCCAAACGGCCACCCGATGGCTGAACCGCACAACCCTCCGATGGGAACGCAACAGGTTCCAGCCCAAAAACAGCGGATAAACGCGCATAAGGCGCCCACGGAACGCTATTCCAAACGCCACAACGGTAAACCACGATGCGGCGATGAATACACACACAAGTACGAGAATGATTCCGATCAGTTGCAGGGCAGCAAGGGTAAAAAACGCGGTATCCGGCGATACCCACCGGAAATAGGTCCGAGCCCCAACCAGCAAACCAACCAGGAGCAAAATCGCGAAGGCAAAGCGCTTGGGCACAGATGGCTCAGATGAGGGAGTTGCAGACGCAGTTTGACGTGACTTACCCGCAGCGGACATCGCTGACAGGCGGCACCATAAGCCACGTGGTAAAAACCGTCAACCATCACGACGTGTAGTTAAACGGCAGCCGGTATCTTGAGGGTATTCCGGGATCTCGACCGTGTGGGACGACTGCGCTATATTAGCGATATTGTGCCCTTTTTGGGGTCTTTGGTGTATTTCGGAACGCGTTGAGGTTACCGATGGACGTCCAGTGTCCCGTATGTGAACAGGTTATCTTACTTCGGGACCGCTATTGCGATCAATGTGGTGCCAATCAGGCACACGTCCGCCGAGTTTGCCGTCGCTGTGGTTACCAGGGCCGAGCACGGGCGCGGTTTTGTGCAATGTGCGGTGAATCGGTTCAGAACTTTTTTGCGGGAGATTGTGTACGATGTAGCGCGATCTGCGATGAGTCGGACCGATTCTGCCGCGTTTGTGGTTCTTCTCGGATGTTTTCCAATTCGAACCAACAAGATGAGTCCCTAACCCGGATTTCTCACGAACTGGATGCGAAGGGCGCCAATCCGCGAGAATCTTCGGCCTCAGCCGATCTTGTTAGTCCTCAACCAGACGCCGCCATGTTTCGTGGCACAGAAAATCCATCGCCCCTGAATCTGCCGACACCTCGACCTTCTCTCCCGCAAACGCGGGGGAAATCCGGGCTGAAGTTCGCCGACTTGCGCCAAGGCTCGCCCAAAGATGCCCGTGACAACCGGTCGAGTCCGGATACCCAGGAGGAGCAGCGTAAGTTAGCAACCGTGTTGTTTGCCGACGTAAGCGGGTTTACCGCGATGAGCGAGTTATTGGACCCCGAGCAGGTCCGAGACATCATGGATCGTTGTTTTGAAGCCCTCACAACCGAAATCGAAAATCAAGGCGGAACAATCGATAAATATATTGGCGACTGTGTCATGGCCTACTTTGGTATTCCCAAAGCGCATGAGGATGATCCTCAAAGAGCTGTTCGTGCCGGAATACGTATGTTGGACGCGCTTGCAACCTTTTCCGACGAGTTGGAACGATCCACAGGTCTTCGCCTGGGGATGCGGGTCGGTATCAATACCGGCAAGGTCCTCGCCGGTCGGGTGGGTGGTCACGATCACAAAGATTTTACGGTTTATGGAGATGCGGTGAACGTGGCGTCGCGGTTGGAACACGCCGCACCCGTGGGATCGGTGTTGATCAGCGAGGATACATATAAAGCGGTACGTGCCTGGTTTGTTGTAAAACCCCAGGCGCCCCTATCCGTGAAGGGAAAATCCGAGCCGCTACGCACCTTTTGTGTCCTGTCGGAAATCGCCGAGCCCGGGTCGCTTGGTATGCGTGGAATTGAAGGGTTACGCGTAGACATGGTCGGGCGCGACGCCGAGTTGTCGGCATTGTTGGTCTGGGCCGACGAAATGCGGCGCAACAATCGTGGGCGGATCGTCACGATTTTAGGACCGGCTGGTATTGGAAAAAGCCGCCTGGTGGAGGAGCTGTCGGCGCGGCTTACCGACATTCGCCTTATTGTAAAGGCACGTTGTCTTCCGCCGGGGTTCGGAAAACCGTTCCACGTCGTCCGTGAACTCTCCGCGGGTCTCCTTGGTTTGGCTTCGGGTCAACCGTCCGAGGAAAATTTGACAAAGGCGGGCGTATCCCATGACGGGGCCGCAGCGTTGGCGCGGCTTTGGCAGGGTGCTGTTCCGGTTTCAGCCGATGAAACCGAGCTACTGGCACGACGCACCTATCGCGGCCTTCAGGAACTCGTTCTGTCTTCGTTATCTAAACAAACTGCCGGATTATCTACAGTTTTGATTCTGGAAGATGTCCACTGGGCCGACCCTGCCATGCTGGACCTTGTGGATTTTCTCGGTGCATCGGCGAACGCCGCCCTGTTGATTCTGTGCATCAGCCGTCAGGAACTTTTGGATGTCCGCCCGGCTTTCAGCGAGGGCAAAGACCACCATCGGCGCCTTGATTTACAACCACTTTCCGATGTTTCGACCGCGGCTTTGGTCCGGGCGTTGCTCGCTAACGTCGACGTGGTTCCCGAGGCCGTTGTAAATCAGATCACTTCTCGTGCCGCCGGCAATCCTTTTTTTGTCGAGGAATGGATCCGGGTTTTGCTGGATTCCGGCGTGATCAAACCGTCCGGTAAACGTTGGACGTTATCGGTGGCGGCGTTGAGCCGATTGGAGTTGCCCGGCTCGATTCAAGCGGTGCTTCAGGCGCGGCTTGACAGCCTGCCGGATCAGGAACGGGATACCATTGTAACCGCGGCGGTCATTGGCCGGGTTTTTTGGCAGGAAGCCGTCGACATGCTGGTCGGGATTCAAACGGAGCCTCTGCTGTCCCGCCTGCGTGGCCGTGGACTTCTGTTTGGTCGTGACGGCACGACGGTAAGAGGGCAACACGAGTTTGTGTTTGCAAGCGCGATGTTGCAGGCAGTGGCCTATGATCGTGTGCTTTTACGAACCAAACGCGAGCTTCACAAACACATCGCGCAGTGGTTGAAAGATCACGTCGACTGGTCAAACGCGGATACTACTTTGTTGGGCACGTATGCAGGCCACCTTGCAGTTGCTGAACTCTACGACGACGCCTGGACCGCGTGGTGTGGAGCGGCTGAACGGTCCCGAGTACAAGGAGATGACGGTCAGGCATATGCTTATCTTAACAATGCGATCGAGTTGACGTCCAAAGGTAAGTTTATTCCTCCCGACTATGTTGATGTACTGATTCGGTATGGGGATGTATGCGACAGACTTGCGCGGTATGCCGATGGTCGCACCGCTCTTCAGAAGGCTTTGCAGCAGCTCACGCAATCCAACAGGCGTCTGCGGGGGCTTCGTGGTTTGTTGGTGAGGCAGACGGGTTTGGGCGGTGGCAAGGGATTTTGCCCGAATTCCGTGACCCAATCCATTAAGTTACCATATGAGGTGCTGCGCCGCCCATTTCGGCGGCTTGCACAAACCCGATTGGGGTTGGGCAACATCGGTGTCCGGACGGGGGATCTCGTCGTTGCCGCCGATATGGTCACCGCCGCCCAGCGGGTCGCCGAGGCCGATCAGTTGCCCGAATGTTGGGAGTTGGCAGCCAGGGTCGCGTTTTATCGCGGCCAATACGACCTCGCTGAGTCCCATTGCCGTCGCGTGTTGACGGCGTCGGCTACCCCGCGCCAACGGATCGCCGCGTTACGAACGTTGTCCATGGTGGGGTTGCGGCTTGGAAAACTCGACATGGCTGAAGATGCCATTGAACAGGGCCAACAGTTGTGTCGCGAAGTGGGTGACGAATTGCTGGCGTGCCGCATGAAGTTGATGAGGGCAAATCTCGACAATTTATATGGAAATTCTACCGCAGCGATCGACGGGTATCTCGATGCGTGTCAGGTCGCCGAAAAATTGTCGGACTTCCATACTGCACGGATGTGTCACAACAATCTTGGCGAGTTGTACGTGGAGCAAAGCCGTTGGTCGGACGCCCAAAAACCCCTCGAAAAGTCGGCATTGTTGTGCACGATGCTTGGTGTGACAAATCAGGTCAGCGACACGTTAAGGTTGCTCGGCGAAGTGATGTTGCGGCTTGGCGATTTGGGTCAGGCGGAAGAACTGGGATTGCGGGCGCTCCAGTCGGCGCGCCAGACCGGTGAGCGGAATTTTGAAGCGGAAGCGGCGCGTTTTTTGGCTCAGATCTACCTACAGGATTCCGGCTCTGTTGCGCTCGAACGAGCCGACCGCCAGTTTGTGGTTGCCGTGTCCATTTTGCAGGAGATCAGAAGTGAGGTATTGCTCGCCAAATCGTGGTTGCGGTTTGCCGAGTCGCTGATCGAATCAGGAAAACGTTTTGATGACGCAGCCCGTGTTCAAATGGGGATAACAGTTGCGCAGAACGCGGCTGATGCGTTTGCAAAGCTGGGTATGGTTGCCGATAGGGACAAGGCATGGGAGCTGTCACGTTTCTCCAACGCCACTGTCAGCAGCAATACCTTCAACACTGACTTTACGGAAACACAAAGCTGTGAATAGATGATAACAGAAGGCGTTTACAACGGCTTTGGTGCCGGTAACAAGACGGCATGTAGTAATTCAATATGTTTACGACATTGGAGGAGACAACATGAGATCGTTAGTGAGAGCGGTACGGGTGTTTGGGGTAAGTTTGATATTGTCCGCGTTTCTGGTAGGCCCAGCCGTTGCCGAAGACGCCCCTTCCGACACCAACACAAAAAAAGCAACGGCTACCCAGAAGGTTACCAAGAAGACCAACGCCAAAGTGACCACCAAAAAGGTTGCCCCGATTAAAAAGGACATGAAAACCAAGGATGTGAAACCGGCCGAAAGCCCCACCAACACCGCGCCATCCAAAGGCATGCAGATGTAGTGGTCCGGCTTGAAGCGGATGCCGACCCGGTTAGTCGATCTGACCCGCTACGGATCCGCCCCGCCTCGGATCGCCATAACCCGTAAGTCGCCCGTTTCTGTGTCGCTGCACGGCATGTGCTCCGCCGAAGTACAGATTTTTATTAGGCCATTTTCGGATTTCGTAGCCAAAGTTTTCCAATGTATCCATCACCGTCTCGGAAAAATCCGGTTCGGCATGCAGGCACATTCCTTCCAGATGCAGTCTGGGCGCTAAGATCGCGTCCTCCAACGACAAACCGTTCGCCGTTATATGTAAACTTACCTGAAGCAACGCGGTTCGCAGACGGTTTGCTCCCCCGGATCCCAGCACGGTTCGGGTTCCATCTTGCTGATCGATCACCATCGGACACATCATCGATGGAAGCCGCTTTCCTGGTGCAACCTTATGGAATCCAAGCGGATTTAAATCTTCTTCGCCGAGCATGTTGTTGAGGTGAATGCCGGTCCCTTCGATAAGATAACTGCTGCCTTCCCCGTTGCTGCTCGTAATGCTTGCGGCTTGACCTTGTTCGTCGATCACGCTGATGTGCGTGGTGCTTCCCCGGCCCGCAAGCGGTCCCGGTCCGCTAAATGCACCCTTGTTCAGTCTCAGCGCCAACTGATTTCGATAATGTGCCGTCACGGTTGCGTCGCCAAGATAGTGGCGGTCATAACCCGTATGTGATCTTGTGTCCATTACCTCGGCACGTGCCTGAGCAACGGTTTCCATGACTGCCGCAACAACCCGGGCATTCTCCGGAGAATTGGCCGGGTGTTTCCCACAGTAACCGTCGGCCAGCATCAATCCAAACGCGATCAGGGCTCCGCCCGTTGACGACGGTCCGTTCAGTCGAAACCTGGCGTTGTGGTTGAATTGCTCCAATGGATGCCGGATCAATGTTTCGTAGGTCCGTAGGTCCTCCATGGTGATGAGCCCGCCACCCGTTCTGCAGGTTTCCACAATGGTCCGCGCGACTTCGCCTTCATACACGAACCGGTGCCCTTCTCGCCCAATGGTTTCCAGCAAGTCGGCCAACTGCGGGCTCCATCTAAATAGATCGCCTTCCTTCAGCAACTCTCCGTTGGGTGCGACCAATGCGGCCAATTCCGGCCGCTGGAGAAAGATAGGGGCAATAACCTGTAAGATAAAGGCCATCGGGCCGGTGAGTTTGGTGCCGCTCCGTGCAAGCCGAACCGCCGGCGCAACCACTTCCCGCAGCGGCAGTTTTCCTTCGGCTTTCTGAACCGTACACAAACCGTGGATCAATCCCGGGACCGCTGCTGCCCCCAATCCGATGTGAAAAGTCTGTTTCCCGCCCCGAAAATCGATTTCGATGGGGCGAAAGTCGAGGCTGTCTCTTGGAAAACTGGAAGGAAGAGCGGGGGGATGACTGGGTCGGCCAAGCCCGGGTACACGAACAAAAAAGTCGTAGAGACGGCCTTTTTTCCCGTCGTCAACGAGCATAAACCCACCCCCGCCCAAATCGGTGAGCAGTGATTCCACAACCGCGGATGCAAACGCTGCGGCAACGGCGGCATCGACGGCGTTTCCCCCCAATTCAAACATTTCCGCGCCGGCGTTTGCTGTATCCGGGTGGCCTGCCGCTACCGTACCACGTATTCGACGAAGCATAGATTTTCGACCTGGTCTAAGAGGGTGTTTGGGAAAAAAATAAGCTACGCGAGCCATTGGCCTACTGCGTCGGTCCTGCTTCGGTCGGCCCATCCTCAGCGTACCTTCGGGTACGCCTCCGG
>JABWCM010000129.1 GCA_013360285.1 Myxococcales bacterium | reverse complement strand
GCGTACCCAATGGTACGCTGAGGATGGGCCGACCGAGGCAGGACCGACGCAGTAGGCCAATGGCTCGCGTAGCTTATTTTTTTCCCAAACACCCTCTCAAAGTTATCGTAGTTCTTCGTCGCTGAGACAGCGAATACCTTCCTTTTCAAGGCAAATGGTGAACATGCCTCGACCGGAAACGAGCTGATTTCCGACGTACACTTGGCGCACCCCGCACGATGGGGACCGCTCTTTCAAGATTGCTTGCCGAGCACCACTTTTTAGCGCCAAATCCACCGCCTGCTGAACGCCGTTTAACAATTCTTCGGTTCTATCTCTTCCTTCAGAGTCAACCAAACCTTTCTTTTCCGCAAAAAGCCGCTCCACATTGTGGGTTTCGTACGCCAAAGACAGCCGGGGTACTCCCATGTTAGCCAGAAGCTCAGGACAAATCGGAACAACAACCTTTTGAGCAACGGCCGCATGAACGTGGGACGCTTCTCTGTGTTGGCCGTCATATCTGCATCGAATTCCAACAAGGCACGCGCTCACGACGACCACGTCAGAGTTGTCGGTACTCGTAGCCACTTAGCCATCTCCTTCGTCATCTAACGGGTGACGGTCGATCGTAACCATACGTCCGTTTACGTGAACGCGCCGCTCGCAGAACCATCTCACAACCTGCGGATAAATTCGGTGTTCCTCAGCAAGGATCCTTGCTGCGAGTGCCTCGGTTGTGTCTCCGTCCAGTACGGGGACCGCCCCCTGGGCGACAATCGGACCGCCATCCACTACGTCAGTCACAATATGAACAGTACACCCCGTAATCTTAACACCAAACTGCATAGCTTGTTGCGGAGCATTGAGTCCCGGAAAGGCGGGTAACAATGACGGATGGATATTCAGAACACGGTTTGGAAATGCTTCCAAGACCCGCGGACCGACTATGCATGTGTAACCGGCAAGACAGACAAACTCCACCGAGGAACGAAGCAATAATTTAGCAAGGGTCTCATCGTGTTCTTCACGCGTGGAATAGTCGGAAGGTCGAACAATCTCAGTCTTAATTTTTGCATTTTGCGCCCGTTTTACACCGAGCGCAGTGTCTTTACTGGAAACGACGACACGAATGGTCGCAGAAAGGCGATTGACCGCTTCCGCATCAATGAGTGCTTGCAAATTGCTTCCGGTGCCACTGATCAACACCGCGATGGGTATGTTGTGCTTCTTGCCCCGTTGGCGGGCGAGGAGTTGCCTCACGCGCCAGCCCCGGAAAAAAATACCTGCCCACTCCCAGACACGATTTCGCCGATGACTGTCGCTCGTTCGCCGGCTGCAGTAACTGCCGTCACCACTGCATCCGCATCGGTTCGCGGAACGATCAGCGTCAATCCTATCCCCAAATTGAAAGTTCGCCGCATTTCATCAGTCGATATGGGGCCAAATTCTTGTAGTCTTCGAAAAATGGCTGGAACATGCCACGCGGTCACATCGATTTGAGCGTCAACTTGTTTTGGCAAAACGCGGGGAAGATTGCCTGGAATCCCTCCGCCGGTGATATGCGCGATCGAGCGAACGTCACCGGCGGACATGGCGGCGGGAACCGCTCGAGCATAAATCCGAGTAGGCTCAAGAAGAGATGCAATGAGTGCAGAGCGTTCGTCGTCAGAAGAATAAACACCCCGTTCCGCCCCAGGGTCGAGCAAAACCCTTCTTGCCAGAGAAAAACCACTCGAATGTAGCCCCGCGGAACGAACACCAACAACAACATCTCCAGCCTGAACGCGGGCGCCGTCAACGATATCCTCTCTTTCAACAACCCCTACCGCAAAACCCGCCAAATCGTATTCACCCATTGGGTAAAACCCTGGCATTTCAGCAGTTTCACCCCCGATTAGCGAACAATCTGCTATCTCACACCCCTTTACGATCCCGCGCAAAACGGCTTCAGCTTGGGCCGGGTCAAGCCGACCTGTGGCAAAATAGTCAAGAAAAACAAGTGGTTTTGCGCCATAACACAGAATATCGTTGACGCACATCGCAACAAGGTCAATCCCTACCGTATCATGGCGGTTGGATTCAAATGCGAGGCGAAGCTTGGTGCCGACGCCGTCGGTCCCAGCGACGAGAACGGGTCTACGATATCCTGCAGGTATTTCGAACAATCCCGCAAAACCACCGAGTCCAGCGATAACACTTGGGCGATATGTCGACGCGGCCAACGGACGAATCCGATCCAGCAACTTTGTAGCATTTTCGGTATCGACGCCGGCGTCTTTGTAGGAGATTCCACTCACGGAGCACCTCCGATAGGCTTCGTTTGGATAACTCAAGGCCGGGATTGTGTCAATCCTCGCCATTATCGCCCAGTTCGCCTCAAAAATACCATACAGAAACTCGAGCCGAAACATGTGTAAACGGACTTGCCTTTTTTTTGCACGTTGGGCATTGGAAAGAACCGTGGATTGAATGGAGGACAACATGAGTATTGGTACGGGTTGGTTTGCGCAGGTCACAGGTGACGTGAGTTCCGATTTTTCTCCCACGGATATCTGGAAACTTGGGCTGAGCCTTGTGGCACTTGCGGTGGGTGTGATAGCCGCGCTGTGGATCAGGCGCTTGGTCCTGCGGGTGCTGTTATCTGTAGCCGCAACACACGGGATCGCAGGAATTGTAGCTAACGTCGCGGGCCTCGCAGTCGGCGCGTTTGCTATCGCATTTTCGTTATATTTACTCCGATTGGAACAAGCCGCGTACCCAATTATCGGCGTTGTCATCCTCATCGGAATCGCGCTGGCTCTGGGGCTACAACAAATCCTTGCCAATTACATCGCCGGTATCGCGTTGGCGTTTCGTCCATTGTTCCAACCTGGCGATGTCGTAGAGATTGAGAATTATCAAGGAACCATTCTGAACCAAAACCTTCGCGAGACAACCTTGCGAACTTTCGAAGGTACCAGCGTGACGTTTCCCAATCGCGACATCTTTTTCTCGAAGGTCATCAACCAAGGCGCCTCCGGAAAACGGCGGATCGACATTCGATTTCTTGCACCCGCGCACCTTAACTTAACGTCCTTACACGATGCCTGTGCCCTGGCGGTATCACCTCTTGCCTTTCGTGATCCAGCACGCGACGTTGAAGTTTATTTTGATGCGTTCAGCGGGACGAGTGTTTCCGTCGTAGTAGCGCTGTGGATCGACTGGAAAATGCCGTCGGACTACCTACACGCCAAAAGTGACGCTATCCACGCCATTGTCATGGCGGTGAGACAACTGGAAGAGGATACCAAACAGGACAATTTAGCGACCTAACTTGTTTAGATAATCACAAACTCAGCCTTGCGATGTGTACCCGACATTGCCTCAGCGATCCCCCGACACCACAGGCTAAATTAGCCAGTCCAGGTTCGTTTTCGGCATGAAGCTGGCCCTTTGAGACGCGCGGGGGATAGCGGCAGATGGTACCTTGACGCCGAACGACGGGCGGTGCTAGCTTGCCGCCCAACGACGGCTGTGTCGTTGAGTTTCACCGCAGCATAGCGAATTCAGGTGACGACGTGACGTTTCAGGAACTCATCCTTCGGCTACAGCAATATTGGGCCGAGCAAGGCTGTATCATTCTTCAACCCTACGATGTCGAAAAGGGAGCAGGAACCTTCAACCCCGCGACATTTTTACGAGTACTCGGTCCAGAACCCTGGAACACCGCCTACGTGGAACCGTCCCGTCGACCAACCGACGGGCGTTATGGCGACAATCCGTTTCGACTGGGACATTATTACCAATACCAGGTCATCATGAAACCGTCGCCTCCCAACATTCAAGAGCTTTATCTTAACAGCCTTCGGATTTTGGGAATCGATCCCGCCCGACATGATATTCGGTTTGTTGAAGACGACTGGGAATCTCCAACGCTTGGTGCTTGGGGTTTAGGTTGGGAAGTGTGGGTAGATGGAATGGAGGCGACTCAGTTTACCTATTTCCAACAGGCCGGTGGAATTGAGTTGGATCCCATCGCAGTCGAGTTAACTTACGGTCTCGAACGCGTGTGTATGTACCTACAAGGCAAAAATAATGTTTTCGACCTCGAGTGGGTACCAGGGGTCACTTACGGCGAAGTTCACCATCAGGACGAGGTTGAGTTCTCGACCTATAATTTTGAAGTTGCCGACGTTGCACTTCATCTCGAGCTGTTTAACCGATTTGAAGCCGAATGCCTTACGACTTTGGATCGTAATCTCGTCATGCCTGCATACGACTACTGCCTCAAGTGCAGCCATGTGTTCAACATTCTTGATGCTCGTGGCGCGATCAGCGTTACCGAACGTCAAAAGTATATCGGTCGGGTTCGTAACTTAGCACGCAGATGCGCTCACGCATACGTGGCGTTACGGGAGCGTTTGGGCTATCCCATGTTGAAGGAGCCGCGTCCATGACTCAGCACGTTCCTTTTTTGTTGGAAATCGGTACCGAAGAAATTCCCGCAAGAATGGCGTCTGGCGGTATCGCGTTGTTGCGCGACCGTCTGGTGTCTGAACTCGAAACACTTCAAATTTCCGCAATTGGTGTTCGCACAGCGGTGACACCGCGGCGACTTGTGATCACAATTGATCAAATGGGCATACAACAGCCAGATCGGACCGAAGAATTTGTTGGACCGTCCGTCGCGTCATCTTTCAAAGATGGGCTGCCGACCAAAGCTGCCGAAGGATTCGCTCGAGGAAAGGGGGTCGATGTTTCTGATCTGTACACGATAGAGACTCCCAAAGGACCATACATTGCTGCGCGTAAACATATTCCTGGATCACCGACGCTGGTTGTGCTGCAGGCCGTATTACCGCGGGTCATCACGTCGATTATTTGGCCAAAATCCATGCGTTGGGGGCGTCATAAAGAAACTTTTGTTCGACCGATTCATTGGTTGGTGGCACTGCTTGGGGCAGACATCATTCCATTTACATACATCGGAGTAACTAGCGGGCGTGTCACGTATGGGCATCGATTTCTTTCCGCTGGCGGAAAAAGCCTAGAACACGCATCGCAATATTACTCGACGATGGCGCAAAATTACGTAATGGTGTCTCCGGAAGAACGCC
Organism: Myxococcales bacterium; assembly: GCA_013360285.1. Classification (GTDB taxonomy): domain Bacteria; phylum Myxococcota_A; class UBA9042; order JABWCM01; family JABWCM01; genus JABWCM01. The sequence goes on along the minus strand of JABWCM010000129.1, from coordinate 12,720 downwards.
GTAGCGCTATCGAAAGTGGGGTCTTCCGACTTGCCGAAGAAGCGGGTGGTTCGGTTATTGCAGATCCGGGACTGACCGACGAAGTTCAACATCTTGTTGAATGGCCGGTCCCAACACTTGGTACGTTTCCGGAAACGTTTGCGCAACTCCCGCGAGAGGTGTTGATTTCGTCGATGCGCAGCCACCAGCGATATTTCGCTGTTCAGCGAAAAAATTCCGATGTGCTGTCAAACCATTTTGTGTTCATCTCCAACATGGTTACCGATGACATGTCCGTCGTTGCGCGAGGGAACGAACGTGTGCTGGCTGCACGATTGTCCGACGCGAGATTTTTCTACCAAGAAGATACACGGCGCCCACTGGAAACTTATCTTAGCTCCTTGGACGACCGGATCTTTCTCGCGGGGCTCGGCACGGTCCGGGAAAAGACCGAGAGACTTCGCGTCATAGCACGAGGTCTTGCGCGGCTTTGTGCGCCTGAAGCGGCAGAAATTGCTGACCGCGGCGCATTATTGAGCAAAGCTGACTTAGGGACCCGAGTAGTAGGTGAATTCCCCGACCTACAGGGAATCATGGGGCGTCATTACGCGCAACTCGGCGGAGAGTCGCCCGATGTCGCAACGGCCATTGAGGAACATTATCGGCCCCGTTTCGCCGGCGACACCCCACCACAAACCGTCCCCGGCGCTTTGGTGGCTATTGCTGATCGACTGGACACTTTGGTGGGTCGTTTTGGTATCGGACTGATCCCAACAGGCAACCAGGACCCGTACGCGCTTCGCAGAGGAACGTTGGGTCTTATTCACACACTGACCACCCACAAATGGCATATGTCACTTGGCGCCATGGTGGCACTTGCGGTAGATGCGTACGGCACGCTTTTGCAACGAACACGCAGCGAGGTATTGTTGGAAATCGACAGCTTCGTGAGAGGGCGCATCCGTAACCTGATGGCGAACGACCACCCTGTCGACGTAATTGAAGCGGTTCTTGCCACACCGGACGATATCGTCACACACCTCATGTCCAAAGTGGAATCGCTGGATGCCCTACGACAGATGTCGGACTTTGAACCACTGGCCATTACCTTCAAACGGGTGATGAATATCACCAAAGATCACCCAACCGCACCGTGCATCATCAATCCAACAGTTTTTGAGGACGCCGCCGAGCACACGTTGTTCGATCAAGTTACCGAGGTGAACAAAGTTGTGGTCGATTTGCTGGCGAACCTCCGTTTTACTGAAACGCTGACAATACTTACAACGTTGAAGGCACCAGTCGATCGGTTTTTTGACAGTGTAATGGTGATGTCCCCGGATCATCGGGTTCGAAACAACCGGATCTCGTTGCTGGTTGCGATCCGGGATATGTTCACGAAAATTGCTGACTTTTCACGTATCTCGACGTGATGAGAGGGTTCTGTGAGCGACATAAAATACGTTTATACATTCGGCGTCGGCGAAACCTTGGGGCACGCCGGTATGAAAGACTTGTTGGGTGGTAAAGGCGCCAATCTGGCCGAGATGACTCGCCTTGGTCTGCCCGTTCCGCCCGGGTTCACGGTCACCACGGAAGCATGTCGCGAATACTATCGCCTTGGCGGACGACTCCCCGACGGACTTGTAGAACAGGTCCAAGACGCAATGACGCAGATCGAGCACGTGTTGGGGCGCAAATTTGGAGACACGCAGTCGCCTTTATTGGTTTCGGTCCGTTCTGGGTCAGCGGTGAGCATGCCGGGAATGATGGACACCATCCTGAATCTCGGCCTCAATTCCGAAACCGTCCAGGGACTGGTTAAACGCTCTAACAACCCCCGGTTCGCCTACGACAGCTACCGCCGGTTTATTCAGATGTATGCCGAGGTTGTATCGGGAGTCCGTGCCGAGTTGCTGGATCAAATTTTCGATGGGCGAAAACAACAAGAACGAGTCGTTGAAGATCAGGAACTTTCCTCAAGTGCACTTAAAGATATATGCGACTCATTTAAGGATCAATACTGGCGTTCGACTGCCACGTCTTTTCCCGAGGATCCTCAGGAGCAACTCTGGGGAGCAATCGGCGCTGTATTCAAAAGTTGGAACAACAAACGCGCCCGAGAGTATCGTGCGCTGTATGGCATACCGGAAAGCCTCGGGACAGCCGTCACTGTACAGTCGATGGTGTTCGGAAACCTCGGCGACGACAGCGCAACCGGCGTTGCATTCACGCGGGACCCATCAACCGGTGAACGCCGCTTTTTTGGCGAGTTCCTGGTCAACGCACAAGGGGAGGACGTCGTGGCCGGAATTCGAACCCCCCGATCACTTACGGAACATGATCGCGACCCGAGCGAGGCACAAAGCCTTGAGTTGGAGATGCCTCGTTCGTATCAAGAGCTAGTGGAGGCATACCAGAAGTTGGAGCTGCATTATCGGGACATGCAGGACATGGAGTTTACGATTGAACAGGGTCGCCTGTGGTTACTCCAGACACGGACGGGCAAACGAACAGCTCACGCCGCGATCCGCATCGCCGTGGATATGGTCCACGAAGGTTTGATTGACAAAGTTACCGCAATTCGTCGCGTGCAGCCGTCACAGCTAGATCAGATGCTTCATCCTACGTTTGATCCGCAATTCAAGCAAGAAGCGAAGAATTCCGGTCGATTTCTCGCCAAAGGATTGCCTGCGTCCCCTGGTGCCGAGGTTGGACAGATCGTATTTACTGCCGATGCCGCAGTCGCGTGGGCTAGCCAAAACAAACCGGTTATTCTCGTTCGTGCAGAAACGAGCCCAGAAGATATCCAAGGCATGGCGTCAGCACGTGGTATCTTGACGGTGCGCGGTGGAATGACATCACACGCCGCGGTCGTCGCCCGGGGAATGGGCAAATGCTGTGTTGCGGGATGCAGCGCGCTGACCGTCGATGAACACGCAAAAACCCTTATGGTTGGGAACACCATTCTCGGCGAAGGCGAAACGATCGCAATTGACGGCTCGACCGGCGAAGTGTTCCTGGGCACTATCGCAACGATGCATCCTCAACTGGGAACACACTATCAGGAGTTGATGCAGTGGGTTGACGGCGTGCGACAACTTCGAGTGAGAGCCAACGCCGACACACCACACGACTCAAAAGTTGCGCGGTCCTTTGGTGCAGAAGGAATCGGTCTGTGCCGTACGGAGCACATGTTTTTCTCTCCAGATCGTATTCTCGCCGTTCGCGAAATGATACTGGCCGAGGATGAAACCCATCGTCGTGTTGCATTGTCACGCATCCTTCCAATGCAAAAAGCCGATTTTAAGGGAATTTTTCGTGCCATGGAGGGTCTGCCGGTCACAATTCGGTTGCTGGATCCTCCGCTGCACGAATTTCTCCCGTCGCACCAGGAGGAATTCGACGCAATTGCATCTGCCACCGGAAAACCTGTTGAGGTTGTTCAACGCGTGACCGAGTCTCTCCGCGAATTGAATCCCATGCTCGGGCACCGTGGCTGCCGACTCGGAGTTACGTTCCCGGAAATTTACGAAACACAGGTTGAAGCGATCATTGAGGCAGCGTGCGAACTGATTCGTGACGAAGGATTCTCTATTGTGCCGGAAATCATGATTCCGCTAATTGCATCAGCGCGAGAACTCGAATTACTTCGTGAAGTATGCCAAAACGCTGTGAATCGGACGATTGCTCGCATGAATCAGCCCATTGACGTGTTAATTGGAACGATGATCGAGTTGCCGAGGGCCGCGTTGACCGCCGACGAAGTGGCCGGTCATTCTGATTTTTTTAGTTTTGGTACAAATGATCTGACACAAACAACCCTGGGACTAAGTCGTGACGATTCTGCACGGTTTTTGCCGTTGTACGTTGAACTTGGTCTGTTTGATAATGATCCTTTTGCCGTAATCGATCCTGCAGTTGCTCAACTCATACGGATGGCGGTGGAAAAGGGCAGGAGCAAAAACGCAAAATTGAAGATTGGTATCTGCGGTGAACATGGTGGGGAACCCAAGAGTATCCGCATCTGCAACGATATCGGCTTAGATTATGTTAGCTGTTCCCCATACCGTGTCCCCATTGCACGGTTGGCGGCTGCGCATGCCGCAATTGGCACAACCGGGTTGGCAGCGGACGTATGATCATCAGCGATCAGGAAAAACGTTGCGGGCGGCATGTGCCCAGCGTTGTGATTTCAACGCTGATAGTTGTTTGCTGTTTTGTGAGTTGCGCCGAAACAGCAAAGGAATCACCGCACCCCCCAACCGAACTTGCGTACCCAACCAACCTCGCACTGGATGCTACGGGTCGGTACTTGTTTGTCGTAAGTTCGAACTTCGATCTGCGATACGACGGTGCAGCCATTCAGGTGCTCGACCTGACAACGCATACGTTCCTCCCCGACGCAGCCATTCAATTACCAAGCTTCCCCGGTATTTTAACACTTCGAGAAAAAAACGGAAAATCTGCCAATGGTTATGTTCCTGTTCGAGAAACCGACTCATTGGCTTGGTTCGATATCGTTTGGAGCGACACCAACCCGCCCACCCCCGATTTACGATGCGGTGGAAATGCGGACAACGCAACTGGAATTGAGATTTGCTCGGAAGACTATCGGCTCAAACGGAAAGAAATTCCCAACAAAGGAACTCTTAGAGTTGGAAATGACCCGTTCGGAATAGGAATTCGGACCAGCACTGGAATTGGCGACGACATTCTTTTCACCGGCGCGTTGCGTGACGGAATACTTGCGGTATATCGCCTCGACCACCTCGGAAAACCTCGGTTGGTGGATAACCGTACACTCGCAAGTGGTTTGTACGGAATTGCCACTTCGCCAGCAACCGGTGTTACATACGTCTCCACCCAGTTGTCTCAGCAGGTGTACACCATTGAAACTGCTCCGGAACAGGTGGGTTTATCGACCTCGCCGGCCGAACCCACAGATCCGACTGAAGCGGAAGCGAGTCCGGTGACATCCTTGGGAGCGTTTGGCATTCCCAATGTGTCGTCGGCGGTAAACTATGGCCAATCTATTCACTTTAACAAAACCGGCACACGCGCCTATCTGGTCATGCGCTCACCTCCGAGCGTCGTAATCATTGACACAACCCCGGGCATGAATGGTGTGGCAAAAAACCAAGTAATCGGGTTTGTGGATGTTGGCGCACGTCCCGCCGAACTTGCAGTCGTAAGCCAATCCAACGGCATAGCAGATCGACTGTATGTCCCCTGTTTCGGCAGCGGAGATCTTTATGTAATTGACACGGCAATTGGTGCGACCATCGACATCGTGCACCTCGGTGTTGGTCCCTACGACATCGTAGTGACGGACCAACCAACACTGGGCCTAAATCGGGCATATATTTCGATGTTTGAAGAAAGCGCCATCGCTGTGGTTGAACTGAATCCGACGGACCCGTTTTTCCATCAAGTCATCGCTAAGATAAGAAGTACTCCGGACTACTTAATTGCGGCACAATGAGTTGAATTTGAAATATTTTCAAAAACCTAAGCCATCACATCATTCCCATCGTTCGTCACTTATGTCGCCGACGGATACTCGTACTCTACCGACAGCGATTTACAGGTTGATCGTGATTGTTGCGCTCTGCAATGCAGTCGGTCTGGGTCCGGGGTTGACTGGCTGTTCCGACGAGACTGCGAATCGTACCTTGAATCTCGGTAGCCCTATTGATATGGCGGTCCTGTGTGTCAATGCCGATGCAACAGTTAAATCCGCAGTCGCAATAAGCCCCGCCTCGTGTAATGTAACTGGAAGTGACGCCGCCGATTCCAAGCCGAACCAGTTGTGGGGAATCGTTACCAATACGGAGGCGGCAAGCATAGCGGTGATTAACTTAATCACTGGCGTAAGCGAAGACTTTGACAAGTTCAATCCAGGGTACACACGGTTGAAGCTGAGCGGCCAACCGAACTCAATCGTAGCATCACCCGCCGGCACCTACTCCTATTTTACCCAGATCAATTCCGCAAACGGCGACCTACAAGCTGCAGCGTCAATCGGAAGAATCGACACGACAAAAATTTCCGCTGATCCACTGTACCAGGCGATTCCCGCAATCGGAACCGCAATCACCTACGTACCTGGGGACGACGCATCGACAACCACCGACCAGTTGGCCGTCGCTATTCCGGAAAAAAAAGGCATTCTCTTGGTTCCAGTAGCCAATTTCGGCCAACATGATCCGCAGAATTTCACATTTATCGCAACTCCCGGCCGACCCCGTCGAATGGCGCTTAGACAAGCCAACAATCAACCACCGGCTTTGTTCGTCGCCCACGACGACGTTCCTACGTTGTCGATCATCACATTGCCGTCAAATGAGATCCTCAACATTTCGTTGCTACCGGATTGTAGTGAAACGCCTGCCGGAAAGGAGTGTATAACTACGGTTCCCGCAGAGGTTTCGGAAACTTCCGCTTGTAGCAATGGTTTAGACGACGACTTGGACGGATTTATCGACTATCCAGAGGATAAACAATGTGAATCCGCTCAAGATGACTCAGAAATGGCGCCGATGGCGGCGTGTAACGACGGACATGACAACGACGGAGATGGGTTGACAGATTTTCCGGAAGACACGGACTGTAACTCCCCGGATTCATTTATGGAACAGTCCCAATGCACGGATGGAGTCAACAACGACACGCAGGCGGAGCTTTCGGGAGTTAAGACAAGTGTCGATACCCTCGGCCGCGACGCCGCCGTAGATGGAGACGATCCGCAATGCGCGGGCGACGCCACGTTGGAATCCACTGCCGTACCATATTGGGTCACTTGGCAGTTGGGCATTGGGTTGCCGGAATGTGCCAATGGTATAGATGACGACCAGGATGGAACTCCTGATCTGGCCGACCCGGATTGCCAATTTTCGTCAAAAAAGAGTGAGTTCCCGCTCACTTCGTCGCCGATGTCCGACGTCGCCCTCAGCAGCGACGGCAAATACGCTTATGTGACCCTTCGGGGTAGCCGCCAGGTGGTCGTGGTTGACGCCGCAACAGGAGAAACACTTTCACTTAATCAACGCGATGGTGATTTTGGTCATCGGCTATGGCAGCTTGAGGGCAACTTAGGCGTTGTACTACCTACTCCCCCGGTCGCTGTGACGTTCTCGCCAAACAAACTCACATCCAATTATCAGTACTGGTTCAAAAAATTGTTCCCCGAGTATGCGAAACAAGAACCAAACGGCGGATTTGATGCCGAAAGCGCCTACATCGCAACAACCGCCGGTGACGTGTTCATGATTGACGCTGCAATCGACGGCAACCAAGTTCATATGCTTCGCCAGACAGCCTATAACGGACTGACCGAGCCACTCAGTACCGTGTCTACGCCGGAACTCTTCGACAACGGAAAAAAAGTGTCGCAAAGCTTTGCCGCGCGCGCAGATTACGCAAACCTGGGGCCGTTTACCGTCGATTCATCGTCCCTAAGTTACTACGGAGTCCACCTGACGGCGTCATCACGGACTCTGCGAAACGAAACCTGGTCTGTGATTCATCAGGGAACGCTCCCGACATCTCACCGAACAACCGGCCGTATCGTTTCCCAACAACGCGACAGTGACGGGGAGAGCGTCGCAATATTTTATGATCCCTACGCGGACTTCTGTGAGGTCGGTGTCGAGCCAGGAGATATACTTGTGCTGCGTCCCGGTTACCGGCTGTCCTGCGGTTCGGAGGATTCACCGATTGGAATATTCAAAGGGGATCGGTTTGAATTCCGGATCCGGAGACTTACCGCCGACACGCTGGTTCTGGAATCGGATGGAGCGGTTGGTATCGTCGAGTTGACCGAGGAGGAGCGGGAGCAGATGCAACTTAATCCAAACGACCCGGGTGACCTGACTTACGTTGCTTCGTTGCCTCATCCAAATTGTTTTGTTACAGCCGGAAGTTACGAAATCGAAGCACCAGCAGGAACATACCTCGTTGTGGGGAGCCAAACGGGGTATCTTCATTCTTGGCGTAGCAACGGAGGGATCTGCGAACAGCAATCCAACGATCCGCTTCATACTGGACGCGCCCGAGAAGCAACCCCAAAGTCAGGTACCGATTTGGACACGTGTACATTGCCTTTGCCCGATTCCAGCTTTGAAAACGAAGTTCTGTTTTCGAATTTTCTGTTTTCTTTCAATGTCCGCCCTGGATGCGTATTCGACCCACTAACCGGGAATGCGCAATTCGTGAAAACACCTCGTCATCTTCAGATTCGATTTCAAGTACGGAGCGGTTTTACCGCCGCTCGTGGGGTCGCAGGTACGACTTTGACCAGCATTCACCCTAGTCCCGTAAATAAATTACTGTACGTAATTGACAGCGGCGGCAGCACAATTACACCCTTTTCCCCAAACACGTTGGCACCATCCAGCCCATTGTTTTAGGGGAACCAAAAGTAAGATAACACACCCCACACAGAGAGGGTCAGCGGAAATAGACAAGTGAACCCTGTTCTGCTAATTTAGGCTGCCTTGGCCAGTCCCGTCCTTGCGGAATATTCCCGATATTCCTCAGTCCGGTCTCGGCCAATTCAGCACTAAATTAGCTCGACCAGGGTCACTTCCGGCTTGAAGCTGACCCTCAGAGAGTTTGTGAAAAAATAGCTGCGCGGCCTCTGGGCGGTGGCTTTTGGGCGGCTTGGCTCCGAAAAACCCTGCGCCATATTCCCGATATGACTCGGGTTTTCTAAAACCAATTCGGCGCAAAATCCACGCCCAAAACCTGCCCCCATATTTTTTCACAAACTCAGAGCGACATGAAGCCCGCTATTGACAATCACCATTCTGCCTGGTGTGGTATATTGTGTTGTGTTAGTTGTCATGAATTGGCACTGCTTCTTGCTGCGGGGTGGTAACCCGGATTTCTCACGAGCTTGAGGCTACAACCGTCAATTCGCGGGCATCTTTGCGTTTGATCGAACACTTTTGTACTCAACATGGCACTGCTATGCCAGGGCGCAAAAGTGGTCCACCATCCCCGAACCTGATGGCATCTCAGCGCTCTCACCCACAAGCTCGTGAGAAATCCTGGCTAAAACAAACAGGGACGGCCTTTAACCGCAACAATTCCAGGCAAGTCAATGGTCGAACCCATTCGTCAAGTAGAAATTCAGCTAGGACACCTATGTAACAATCGATGCGTTTTTTGCGTCAGCGGATTGTTAAGTGAGCAAAAACTCGCCAATAAAGTTCCGTTCGAACCAGTACGCATTGAGTTGGAGCGCGCCAAACAACAGGGGGCACAGCGGATCACGTTTCTTGGTGGTGAACCAACCATTCAGAAGTCGTTTTTTGACTCCCTGGCCTATGCAAAGTCGTTGGGTTTCGAAGAAATAGTCATCTTCACAAACGGAGTTCTGACTCCGCTTTCCAAGTTTGTAGATCGAGTATTGGCGTTGGGTGATTTTACATGGAGATTCTCGCTGCAAGGGGGTACCAAACAACACCATGACGCGGTGACAAAAGTACAAGGCAGTTTTGACCGAATAATTGCAGGAATTACCATCCTTTCGAACAAAGGGCAAAAGATTACCGCTAATGCTTGTATTACATCCCAAAACTACCTCTCTCTTCCTGATTATGCGACGTTGATATCTCGATATCCCATCGCACAACTCCACCTCGACATGGTGCGACCTTCCGACGCAGGGCAACGAGATGACGACTACCTGAAAGATATCATGCCCCGGTATTCTGACCTCCGGGAACCGTTGCGTGTGCTGCTCGACAAGACACCACAAACCTTTGATATCAACGTCGGTAACCTTCCCTATTGTATTTTGCCCGATTGGACACACCGAATTCATCACGACGGTAATTTAACGTTCACAGTGGCCGCGGACGGTCGCGGGATGTTGGAACCGGCGTGGAACAAGTACGAGTCGAAACGAGTTGACAAGACGCATCCCCCACCATGTCAGTCGTGCGTATTATTCGCACGATGCGGGGGGGTCTTTCTCAAATACCAGCAATTTTACGGCATAGGTGAGTTTACGCCCATACGTCATTCGCAACTCCTTCAATTGCCCACGTCAGATCACCACTGGGGGTGGCTGATTCAGAGTTGCGTAACACGTCTGCATCAGCAATTGCCGCCAAACCTCAAGTTGACCGCAAGCCACATCGACGAACAAAAGGCGATAACTCGGCTGAGGTTTTCTGCGGTAAGTGCCGTAACCCGTCCTCTTTTTGATCTTATGTTAACCCCCAAAAAACGGATGGCTTACCCGCACGCAACAACCGACCACACTGGTGTTCAAGTCACTTATGGTCCCAACGTGGAGGAAACAGATATTCTGACTGTGCTACAAACCATCTTGGACAAGCTGAAGTTTTCGGCCGAAGAACGCACGTCTGTCGACATGGGATTTCTAACTAAGTGGAATTCCCAACGTATACGTGCATTACGCGCGGTTTCGCTGCTCCGCGCAGCCAGCGATAGACGAACGTGGTCGTCGGTAGAAGTCGAACACCATGACAACAGATTCGGAATAGGTTTGGTGACGAAAGCGGGAGTCGTTACACTAAGGTTAAATTTACCTATCCATCGGCAATCTAACTTACAAATGGAGTACGACATAAACCCACTGTTACCGGCGGACTTTCAACGCACAATATTGCGCAAAGCGGCACAACTGATCCGTGCCTCGTAATACACGCGATGCACCTCACGAGCTTGCCGGTCAGAGCGTCGGATACGCCCGACCGACAGATTTGGGCATAGACGGCCACTTTTTCCCAAACTCAGGGCCGCGCCTGGTGAGAACAACAAAGGTCCACCATGCCTGAAGACTCCCGCGGATCGGCAGTCATAGATTCAAACTTGTAACAGATTCGGGCTAAGCCAACTTGAAGGGGAACTATAGGCGGACATTGGGTTTAAGCTGGAATTGTGTACAGAGAGGGTCAGCTTCAAGCCGAAAATGACGCTGGTCGAGCCGATTTTTGAGTCGAATGTTTTGGGGCCAGGCAGACGAATATCGGAAATATTCCGCAAGGACGGGATGGAACAAGCCGGCCAAAAGAGCCCGTTCCAGGGTCACTCATCTATTTCCGCTGACCTCTTCAACGATTGAATTTCCCCGTTACCGCAGGGTCCGTCACGAAACACGCACACGGAATGTTATCGATCAGACATTGGTGTAAACGGCCGCTGCCTGTGACCGACGTAAATCTGTGTTGGTCGGAAAATACGATTGCCGATCAGTTGTTCTTTCCAGTGTGCCAACCAACCAACGACACGGGCGACCGCAAAAATAGGCGTAAATAAGTCGCTTGGAATCCCCATCGCGTCGTACAAAATACCGCTGTAAAAATCCACGTTCGGAAAAATTCCCTTGTGCCCGAGCTTTCCGGTAGCGATTTCTTCTACTTTTCTTGCAATATCAAAGATTTCGGCCGACCCGCGCTCTGCAAACACTCCCGCACAAAGCCCTTGGAGTAATGTGGATCTGGGATCCGTAGTCTTATAGACCCGGTGACCAAGACCCATGATTTTGTCTTTCCGTTCAATTTTGCCGGTGATAATCTCATCCACGGCGTCAACAGACGGAATTTCGCGAAGTTCCTCCAATGCGCGTTCATTGGCACCCCCATGCAACGGCCCCGTCAAACTCCCAATCGCACTCGACACCACTGCGTACGGATCGGCGAGAGTACTGGCCACCACACGACCAGTAAAGGTGCTGGCATTCATCGTGTGTTCCATGTGCAGGATCATCGCGATGTCCAGCGTCCGGCTGATCACCGCACTCGGAATCTGACCATCCAGCATATACAGGAAGTTTGTAGCGTGGTTCAGTTCAACGTTCGGTGCAATCGGTTCGTCTCCCTGGCGTGCACGATGAAACGCCGCCACCACGGTTGGAAGTTGCGCAATCAAACGTACGGAAGCTAAACGCTGCTCGTGGGCATTGTTCAGATCATCTACCGGGTAAAACGCGCCCAACACGGCAACGCCCGCTTGAATCGCTTTCATTGGGTGACCGGTTGACGGCAGAGATTTGATAATATCCAGTACCGGATACTTCAGTACCCGATTCGCTCGCAATTCGGCGTCAAAGGCGACCAGTTCGTCTTTTTTGGGTAACTCGCCGTACAACAACAGATAGGCAACTTCTTCAAAGGTGCCATGATTGGCCAATGTCGTGATGTCGTACCCCCGATACTCAAGTATGCCGGCGATTCCATCGATGAAGGACACGCTTGAAGCCGCGCAGGGAATCCCTTCCAACCCGGGGATCAGTGTTTTTTCAGTCATTGTTTACTCCTTTGGAAGCCGCTTTCGAACAGCTACTAGCCGGAATTCGCAGCATCTTGATCGGTGAGCATGACACCAGAGGTCGACCGCATCATCCGACGGTTCTTCCAGTCACCTATTGCAATTGAATGCGAAACAGTTGTTGACCCGCCAACAGCAAGTCTCCAGATTTTAAATCATGTTCCGCGGTGATTCGAACATATGTACCGTTACGAGATCCTGTGTCTGATAACTTTGCTACGCCGTCCTTGCATGTTAGTTTGGCGTGCTTTCCGCTCACATAACCGTCATGAGGAAACGTAACGTGCCCTTGATCTCGTCCCAAATATACTTCGGGCGCTGCCAGCAAAAACGCATTGGCTACGCGGTCTTTTCCCGCCAAAACACACAGCCGCCCCCAGGTCCCGGCGGGCACGGGGCCACCGATCGTTTTCTCCCCCTGACCTCCGATCACGG
>JABWCM010000006.1 GCA_013360285.1 Myxococcales bacterium | reverse complement strand
CCCTCTGAGAGGGTCAGCGGAAATAGATAAGTGAACCCTGTTCGGCTAATTTAGGCTGCCTTGTCCAGTCCCATCCTTGCGGAATATTCCCGATATTCCGTAAGGACGGTCTCGGCCAATTCAGCGCTAAATTAGCTCGACCGGGGTCACTTCCGGCTTGAAGCTGACCATCTGAGCAGTTATTATTTCACGAACTCATTGTTCAGGAGGTAAGGGAATGACCGACGATAACAGTAGTTTAGTGGCTGCAGACGAAGTCGAATCTGGTTTGGGTTTAGACGAGGAACAGCAACGGTTGCATGATCAGATCTCGTTGATATCCAAGGAGATTTTGGCGATTTTTCGAGAGGATCTGCCTATATTTATCGAAAAAGAAGTTAAAAAGCGGTTTTTGGAGGCAGCCGACTTCTCAATCCGGCTTCCAAAACAAAGGATTATCGAGTTACGAGCACGAACCGCAGCGGTTGCAATGCAGCATGTGTCGGTTGTCGAAGACGCGTTGTCCGGTCTGGAACCGTGGCTGAGCGCCAAAGGAGTGGAAAGTCCGCGGCAGTCCATTACCGATAACCCGTCGGTTTGGGGACCCATACGCGCGGTCGAAGATGCGACGGTCGCATTGCTGGACGAGTTTGGGTTTCCGAAAGGGCCGGATGGTTACGGAGTTCATTATGAGCCGCCGGCTAGATTTATCGGCAGAAAGTTCTTGAAGACGTTGGTTGAGCACTACTGGCGGTCGTTAGAGGAATTAGAAAAACTGCAAATGAAAGCTATTCAGCAAGACAGCGCGCGTATGCGTGCCGAGCTGATACGGAAATGGGACGATATATAGCGATGCAGGCTATTCCAGCCGGGATTTCTCATAATAACCCGGGGCGAGATCGTCGAAAGGTTGGCAACTTGACGGCGCGCCTACCAAACCCGCGGAAGGGCAGAGGGCGCAGCTCGTCGAGCGCGAATGCAGGAACATCGCCGGAAATAGCCAGTGGATCGGCATCCCAATCCCAGCCAAAGACTCGTGCGAAGTTCTCGCTAAGTTATCTATTTCCGCTGACCCTCTCAGAAGGTCTGCTTCAAACCGAAAGTGACCCTGAAAGAGCTAATTTAGCGCCGAGCCGGCCGAGGCCGGACTGAGGCAATATTGAGTATTTGCGGCATCGACTGGCCGGGCCAAGGCAGCCTAAATTAGCCAAGCAGGGCTCAGTTATCTGTCGCCGCTGACCTTTTCAGATTGGTCTCCAGCGTCACCGACAAATAGTCGCGATTCACGATACCAATCAAGCCCCTCACCAACAAAGACTTTAAGCGCGCCGGCGATAGGAACCGCGATGATGATTCCCATGAGCCCAAACGCTTCCCCACCAACCAATAACGCGATCAACGTCGCAACCGGTGACAACCCAACTTTCTCGCCGACGATTCGTGGTGTCAGAACATAACTTTCCAAAAGCTGCGCCGTTACAAACACCGCAACAACTCCAATGGGACCAACTATGCCGTTCCATTCCAGCAACGACAACAACAACGCAAGTCCAATGCCCAGGCTTGTGCCTAAATATGGAATAACATTGAGTAATCCGGAGAGTATACCCACGGGAATTGCGAGTTTGATCCCGACTATTGACAGTCCAATGGCGTATAGAATTGCCAACATTACCGCTACTTGGACCTGCCCCCGCAACCACTCCCCAACGATGCTATTGGCGCGATGTGCACGTGGTAGAACAAACGGTCGATATCGTGGCGGAATCTGCTGCCCGACCCATTCCGTCATGACATCAAAATCTTTTAGGAAATAAAACACCAGAACAGGAACGATAATCAGATTCAGAAATGACGACACAGCAGCCAACGCGGACGTCGCGGCGCCCGCCGCCCAGTTGCCCAATCTGGAAAGTACCATTGGTGCCGCTTCTCGAAGTTTTGTTTTCAGTTCGGAAAAATGTTGTTCGATGTCAAGGTCAAATTTTTCGCCAAGCCACGTTACCGGCCCGTGCGCGTCCGAGCCCAACCACGCTACAACGCGGTCTGCTAATCCACGAAATTCTGCGACAAGCGGCGGCAGAATCCACAGCGCCATACCGAAAATTGCAACCGCACAAACAACCACGATCAGTCCGATCGCTGCGGTACGAGGGACACGTCGATTTTCCAGCCAATCTACGAGTGGATCCAAAACGTAGGCAAACAGAAGGCTTATCAGTAGAACACTAAGAACACCGGCGATCTGCGATAACACCAGATAAACAACGTATCCTAGCACACCAAAAAACAACAGCTTCGCAAGCCGCTGAACATAGCTGGATGAAATTGTGTTGTCGTGGTCACCCGATTGCATTGGCTGAGTGTCTTTCATAATCCGTGTATCGAAAAAAACGCATTTGATTGTCCACAGCTACGGTTTCGTTCGGTTGTAAGGGAATCCAGACATTTTCGCCCAGCAACGGTTCGCTACTGACTAGAAAATGATTGACATACCCCGTAGTTGTTTCGGCCTCACAAGCCGGAGCCAAAGACGCACATACGTCTCTATCCGGGCAACGACGTTTGTAGGTGCTGAAAAAGAGATCTTTTCCCCCGTGGTGGGCGAGCATGATGTCACCGTTGGTGACGATGAACGTTAACAGCGAACGATGGTCGCTGTCATCGGCGATTTCCCGGACGAGCGCCACCGCACGCGCTAACGCTTTTCTTGCGGTATCCAGTGGGGTCCCCGGTCGATGAATGTCGACCTCGCTCGCAAGGTGTTTCAAAAAAAGATAAAAAAAGACTTCGCTATCGGTATCTCCCAAGATAAATCGCCGAAACACGGGTGGAATTTCTTCGCGTAACTTGTTAGCTACCCGCGGAAACGTCGGAATATCACCATTGTGAGCCATTACCCAACGTCCGAATTGAAATGGGTGAGAATTAAGTGGTGTCAGCTCACCCTGTGTTGCTTTCCGTACGTGAGCAACCACGGTTTCCGAAGATACGATTCCGCTGACCCGTTGGAAAAGTGCGTCGTCCAACGCGGTACTGGCGCTTTTTATCAAGTGGGGATATTGAGCAACATAGTAAGCGACACCCCAACCATCGGGGTGACGTTCACTTTGTACGGCTAGCGCGTTGTCGGCGCTGACTAGGGAACGATGAACTTGACTCTGAATGACTGACCGAAAACCAAACAACCTACACATGACGACTTCCATATCATACTTGTCTGTGCAACGCCGAAGAAAAGTTTGAGTTCAGTTCGGGCATTCAAAGCTGAGTTTGACGCACGTGGGTGTGTGGTGGTTTTTGATGAGTTCCACGCCCTGGCCTCCTTTGGCCGTCTCGTCCGTAAAGATCTTTGCGCCATATTCCCGATCGAAGCTGCCATCATCGATGATGTTGCTGGCTGTTGTTCGGTACTTTTACACAAGAATTTGGTAACGGGTTGGTAAGGATTACCCCACTTTGCTCTTATGTTGCCAAGATTACTTCACTAAGCTGGAGCTTATGTTAACAGGAACACCATCTAGGACACATGATCGCAGGATAAATTTTCGGGTGTCAGTCCACACCTGTCGCCATTCTCGGGTCTCGGCGGCCAAAATTACTGAACGCTTCGGCTCATTTAACGCACGCGTTTGGGCGCAATGCAGATTCGGAGCCTTGTCAGTTGGCATCTTGTGTGCAATCCATGTCGCCGGTTCCACTCCGTCCGAGGCACAAACGTGGCCGGTAGACGCTGCTCCTTGCCCGACGGACCTGCCGGACCGAATGTCGTGTGTACCGGGTGGAGTGTTTATACGCGGTTCCGATAACGGGCCGGAAAACGTTCGCCCTGCTGAAAAGGTATGGGTCTCCACGTTTCTGATGGATCAATATGAGGTTACATACGGCGAATATCGGGAATGTGTGAAGAATAAAAAATGTCCTGAAGCAAAACCCCAGTATATTGACTACGATCATCCTAAACAGCCGATGACCGGCGTGAACTGGTTCGATGCGAAGGCATACTGCGAAGCGATGGGGAAACGGCTGCCGACAGAGGCGGAATGGGAAAAGGCTGCACGTACCGATGATGGAAGAACGTATCCGTGGGGAGAGGAATCGGCAACGTGTGACCGAGCCGTGATCATGGACAAAGCAGGAAAGGGTTGTGGTAATAAAAAGCGAGGTAAAAACCCGGAGAAAGGTAAACCGTGGGCGGTTGGATCAAAACCGGTAGGACCCTACGGGCTCTTTGATATGGCTGGAAACAGTTGGGAATGGGTTGAGGACTGGTATAGCGAGAGCTACGCCGCATGCGGAAAAAGCTGCCAGGGTGTTGACCCTAAAGGCCCATGCGACGGCGCGGAAAAATGTCCCGGGCATCACGAAAAATTGGTGCGTGGCGGTTCGTGGTATTGGCCGGGCAACTATGCGACCACGTTTTATAGGCGTCCGCACTTTCCTGCTAATCACCCGTTTCATCATTTCGGGTTTCGGTGTGCGAAAACCCCTAACAATAATTAATTTAACGATATGACGACAACACATAACCGGAATTCCCACAAGCTTGTGGGCTAAAGTGTTGAGGCGCCGGCACCGGAGAAATCCGGGATATTTGTGATTGACGCGCCTTTCAACCCGAGGCGGCCGGACGCCTGATTTGGTACAACTTTTTTGCAAAGATACAAAACAGTCAAGATTCACAGATGACGTTGATGCACAACTACGATCGTGAGGGAAAAACGACGAATCGACCGTCTCGGCTCCGGCAGATTCTGTTTATTTGTGGTTTGCTTTTGGTGTTATCCATATTTCTTCCGAATTTTGTTGATGGGCATTTTCAGTTTTTATTAGTCAACTTTTATTATTTGAATGGTTTTTTATCAATTCACGACTTCATCGCACCAATTCTTGGTGGAATATTTATTCTTGTCGCTCTGATATCGCGAATTCACGTTGCTTTGGTGGCAGCCTTTGTGCTGGCCCTGATGGGAGCTACTTCGATTTTTGGGCTCGATCTGATGTCGATATTGTCGTTTTTCGGTCCTATATCGTCTAGTTCCACCGATTTTCTGATCCCTGGAGGATTCTCCCGAGGGCGAATACTCACAGTGGGCTGTATCGCCCTTTCTGCTGGGTTTGCGGCGATCGGCGGACATGGTTCCACTCTGCTGCGGCGCGTCACGTTGGCAGCGGGCGCGTGTTTTTGTTGCGTATATTACCTTGTTCCGCTGTTTTATCCGGAGACAACGGGAATCTCTTTGGGACCATTTGCTCCCCCATATCTACGCTTGGCGACGAATTATTCTGGTTCGCAGTTGGCATCCAATAATTTGATCATTTTTCTGGCTATTTTCTGCTATTGGGCTCCCGGCTTGGTTGCAATTGCGGCTGCTGCAGCCTGGTGGCGTGTACGAATCGGACGTGGTGGGACCAACACGGTAGTGTGGTACGCGTGGGCACTCCGGCTGGTGCCGCTGGTGATCGTATTGCCGGTGGCCATTCGCGCCGGGTTGTTTGAAGGAAACATTGCCACTTTCTTGGGAATACTCAAGTTGTACTTGTTGTTCGGAGTCGCGGTGGTCGTGGCAGCGACCGCAATTTTGGAGCTGTTGACTTATCCGGTAGTGAATGTTCTGAGACGCCTGTCCGTTTCTGATGTGCCCCCAGTGGTGGGGTGATAGTATTGGGGGTCCTGCAAAAGTTGTCCACAGTTCGTAAGGAGAATAACATGAAATCAAATAGTTGTCTTTTTGCTGCCATCACAAAATGGGTACAAACCGGCGCTGTATTGTCGTTGTTTGTTTGTGGTGTCGTTTTACCGACCACTGCGGTTGCGGAAACGCCCGCCGTAAAAGCGGAAGCGGCACCAGCCAAACATTTTGGCGGTGCATTCACCATGACCGAGTCGCAGAAAATTGGCGAGATTCTTGCGGCTCCTGACAAATTTGACAATAAATTGGTGAAGGTTGAGGCGACGGTTAAGGCCGTATGTAAAAAGAAGGGATGTTGGGCGGTCGTCACGGATCCACAGTCACCAGAAAAAACCGTCAGAATTACCATGAAGGACTATGGCTTCTTTTTGCCGAAGGACTGTGATGGTAAGCGAGTGGTGGTTGAGGGTACGTTTGCACGCAAGGTAATAACTGAGGCGCAGCTTCGCCATTTTGCACAAGATGCGGGTAAGGACCCCAGCGAAATCAAGGGCGATCAAGAGGAGCTTTCGTTGGTTGCAACCGCAATCGATTTGCTCGACTAGTCGTGTATTTGCCGCATATACAGACATGTTAATGAACGGAGGCGGGTCTTATCTTATATTAGCGGACAAACGCTGTTCGCCAAATTTCCAGTCAATTACCTCAAAAAACTTGTCCACGTAGTCCGAACGCCTGTTTTGATATCGCAGGTAATAAGCGTGTTCCCACACGTCGCAAACCAACAGTGGGACCGCGCCCTGGAATGCCATTTGCTGATGGCTTTCCGCGGCAGTGACAATGAGGCGTCCTCCAAAGGGTTCATACGCCAGTATCCCCCAGCCGCTGGCCTCGGCTGCCTTGGTGGCCGCCGCAAAGTGTTTGCGAAATCCGTCTATGGTTCCAAATGACTGTTTGAGGTGTTCCGTCAGCACGGGGCCCGGCTCTCCGCCGCCGTTGGGGCTCATGGAGTTCCAGTAGAGTGTGTGAAGAATGTGACCACTGCCGTGAAAAGCGAGTTCCCGCTCCAATGCCTTGATTGCCACATAGTTGTTTTGCTTTCTGGCTTCCTCAATGGCATCAAGGGTGCTGTTGAGACCTTTTACGTAACCAGCGTGATGTTTTCCGTGGTGTAGTTCGAGAATTTCCGCCGACAAAAAACCTTCAAGGGCATTTGTTGCGTAAGGTAACGGCGCCAATTCGTATGGTTTAAGTGTTTTGGCATGTGGTTGCTCTGAATTTGGCTGAGCTACCACCTCGGTTTTTGGTAACGCCGCTAGCGTTAACGCTCCAACTGATGCTTGAAACCACGTACGGCGGGTCATTTGGCCCGCAGGCGGTTGCTGGCGACCGGGGCTGTCGTAATTCATGTCGTTTCCTTTTTTATACAAGTGAACAAAAGTTCTACGTGGATAGTATGTTGTTACTACCTACGACGGCGCGCTGGGTGGCTGGTGTTTTTTAGGGGTTTTCACGACCCCACCGAATTTGAGCCGAATCGCCCGAAAAAATCCTGAGGAATATCGGGAATATGCCGCAGGGATTTTTGCGGGCGAGGCGGCCAAAGCGTGGAAATCATCAAAAAACACCAGCCACCTAGGTGGCTGGTGTTTTTTAGGGGAATTTTTGGCCAGCCGAATTTGAGCCGGATCGTCCGGAAAAAACCTGAGTCATATCGGGAATATGCCGCAGGGTTTTTTCCGGGCGAGGCGGCCAAAGGCGGCCAGGACAAAAAT
Organism: Myxococcales bacterium; assembly: GCA_013360285.1. Taxonomy (GTDB): domain Bacteria; phylum Myxococcota_A; class UBA9042; order JABWCM01; family JABWCM01; genus JABWCM01. The sequence continues at coordinate 71,006 of JABWCM010000006.1, read as the reverse complement.
TTCATCAAAAAACACCAGCCACCTAGGGCAAACTTAGCGTGAACAACTCGCACAAACAAGACAAACTGGCTCCCACATGTATTCGGTACGGAAAATGTGCTGCGTGTTTGTCTCACCAACATTGCCAACAACAGGAGTTCAACGGGCAGATTGTATGGAATATCGCGAGCTTCCGGGGACAAACATTCGATTGTCTGTGATCGGATTCGGGTGCTGGGCGGCTGGGGGGCAACACTGGGGTAACGATGCTTCGCAGGATGATTTTCGGGCGGCGATCAGTCAGGCTTTGGCGTTGGGAATCAACTGGTTTGATACCGCACCACTGTATGGACACGGCCAGGCAGACACACTTTTAGCCGATGTGTTAAGGACAGAACACTCAGACGCCTTTGTGGTGACCAAGGTAGGTGTACGAAACGCCGAGGGTAGCCGTCCAGTGAGCGACCTTAGCCCAGCACATATCGTTTCCGATACGGAAGCAAGTTTGAAACGCCTTCGACTGGAGACCATTCCATTGTTGTTGGTGCATTGGCCGTGTGACTTTGGCACGCCCATTTGCGAGTCGATGACCGCACTGGAGTCGCTGAAACTCAGCGGCAAGATAAGACACTATGGTGTCTGCAACTATCCACCGGTCCTGCTGGAACAGGTACTCCAATGCGGAAATCCTGTTGCATTACAAACGCCGTATTCCATGATTCGTCGCGAATTTGAGCAACAATTACGAGACGTTTGTATGCCAAAGGGAGCGGACGGCTGGCCGCGGCAAAAAATCGGGGTCCTTGCCTACGAAACATTGTGTCGTGGCCTTCTGACCGGGAAATATGGTCCCGATCATCGGTTTGGAGCCAACGACCTGCGAGCGCACGATGGGCGATTTTCAGGAGATTGGGCGCGAAAAAATCTTACTTTTGTGGATTCTTTGCGCCCAATCGCCAATAAGCTCAACGTATCACTTGCAGCGTTGGCCGTTGGGTGGGTGTGTCAGATGCCGGGAGTTACGGCGGCGCTGGTCGGGGTGAAACGGCCGGAACAAATACGTGAATGTGTCAAGTCTATTAACCTGATTTCATTTACAGAATTATGGCACGCCATCGATCGCCGGATCCGGCGTTACGCCTCACCCTGAGCGATACACCGAAACAAAACGGTTGCCTGGGGGGGGTGGAGCGGTGATAATGCGGCCGCTCGGAATCACCAAAGGAGGATTTAAGTGAAAAATTTGTGGACCATTGTTGCCGCGTTCGTCTTCGTGTCCGGTCTATTTTCTGGATGTAGTGACGACAAAGATACCGGCGGTAAGACAAGTGACACGGAATCGACGCAGCAAGACGGGAACGGTCAGGATGCCGAAATGGGTTCAGATATTCAGGACACGACCGACATGGCATCGCCGACGGATGGTTCAGCGGCGGATTCGGCCGAACCCGCCGACATTTCCGATGTGCAAGACAACGTCAGCGATGATGCAAATCCCGACGATGGTGGTGAAACAGTGGATATGCAGGAGCCACCCTCCGGAGCGTACATCGAAACTAAGTTACTTGAGTCAGATCAAATATTAACTAAACCAGGACTTAAATATACCGTTTATGTCAGCAAAGACCACTTCGGAATTCCGCATATTCTAGCATCTTCTCTCCATGATGCGCTGTTTGCGCAGGGCTACGTCCAAGCTACTGATCGTTATGCCCAAATGGAGCTTTTTCGTCGGAATACATCAGGAAGTTTGGCGAAGCTCGCCGGTGCACTCGATCCCGGGGCCGTGGACGACGATATCTTCGCGCGCATGATGGGGTTTCGGCGTATCGCCCAGGCAACCTACGACTCGTTAGCTGAAGGAAGTGATGAAAAAATTGCGCTGGACGCTTTTGCAGCGGGAGTCAATGCCTTCGTGGATGAATTGAAGGCCGGAAAAGCTAACCTCCCAGGGGCGGCTGCCCTGCTGGTCAACCTAACCGCCGTTGAGCCTTGGTCACCTGTCGACGGTCTGACGCTCGCCCGATTCCAAATGTATCGCCTAGGTTTTGACGGATTCTCAGAGATTTCGGATGCTGGTTTCGTTAAGAAGTTACAGGATGCGTTTCCTTCCGACTCGCCGGATGAGACTGCGGCCAAACGTTCCAAGATCTTTCAGGACCTTGCCCGATTTGCTCCTGCGGATCCAACCTATCAGTTTCCCGGCTTTACTCCGAACGGTAAGGGTGCCCACGAACCGCTGCCCCCCCAAAAACCAATTTCCGTTCCTCGCAGAACTGTGCCTGCGGATGCGCTGCTGCAGCAAGGCCTGACGTTGCTGGAAGGATTTAAGAGTATATTCGCGATCGTGCGGGGGCCTAGTAATGGAGCCAGCAATAGTTGGGTCGTTTCCGGTAATTTAATGCAGAACGGTCACGCTGTTATGGCGAACGACCCCCATCTGGAGAATGACAGTCCAGCGTTGTTTTATCAGCAACACATGGTGGTCGAGCCCAAGACACCAGAAGATGGGCCCGCACTGAACGTCTTTGGTGCAAGTTTTCCGGGTTTACCGGGAATTCTTATCGGACACAACGAACATGTTGCTTGGGGCCTGACAACTGCCAGTTATGACTACAGCGATGTATTCATGGAAGAATTAGTGTGGATAGACGGCGAAGAGTGGCCACGGGTGAAACGTAATGGGCAGAACGTAAAACTCGACATCTATGAAGAAGAGATCGAAATCGGATTTGGCGGTGTTCCTTCAGACAAGGTGACAGTACAAATCCCATGGGTACCGGGGCGAGGACCGCTATCCGTTACCATCAAAGATGGCAAGGTGTCGTTGCCGGAGGGCAATATGGCGCTGAGCTTTGGATGGCGTGGGTTTGAACCGTCGGACGAGTTCATCGCCTTGATGAAATGGATGACCGCCAAAAATGTGGCAGAAATTCAGGATTCACTGCAATACTGGCAAGTCGGAACACAAAACCTGGTTTTTGCAGATTCTGAAGGCAACATCCTTGCTACAGCTCACGGTTATATCCCAAATCGTCCACCGACTGCGAAAACTTGGGATGCAAAAACCAATCCCGACGGATGGGCGCCGTGGTGGCCGTTGATGGGAACCGGCGAACACGACTGGATTCCCGGTGGGTTGCCGTTGGACCAGGTTCCGTACGCGAAAAATCCGGCAGCCGGCTTTGTAGTTACGGCGAATAACGATCAGGCCGGAGTGACTCACGATAACAACCCACTGAATGATTATCAGTATTTAGGTAATGGATTTGATCTTGGGTTTCGCGCCGGGAGGATTACACGGCGTATCACCAATGCGACCCAAGAGTTTCCTGAAGGCCATAAACTTACCGTGGATGACATCGGTGACATTCAACACGACACGTTCAGCAGCTTAGGTGAACGGTTGGCTCCATTTATGGTTCAGATACTCAACGCGGCACTGGAAGAATCAAAAAATCCTGGAGTTTATCCAGCCTTGTCGGAGCTTGTTGTCAAGAATGCCGACAAGACGCAGCGAATCGAGGAACTACGCGACTTGCTGGTTCAGTGGAATTTTGAGGCAGAGGACGGGAGGCGTGGCGAAGTCACAGCCGAGCAGATTCAGCATTCCGCAGCCACGTCGTTGTTTAATTTCTGGACGGTTGCGCTAAGTTTGCGTGCGTTTGGCGATGAGCAAGACTTTGCGGGTGTTGGTTTTGGCGATGCGGGTAGAGTGAAAGCGCTACTATTGTTGCTGGAAACACCGCAGGAAGCTGCAACCTTCGATTCCGAAACCGGCGAAAGTGTGCTTTGGGACGACATGTCGACAGGAGAAATAACTGAAACAAAAGACTTTATTTTGTTGGACTCATTTTTTATCGCCGAAGCAAAACTTACCGAAGTATTCAAATCTGCTGTGGTCACTGATTGGCGGTGGGGAGATTTGCACGGAAAAACCTTCAAAAGCCTCATTCCTGATCTGTCCGGTGGAGTCAGTCCGTTTACACTGCCCCAGCCGCAGGAAGGTTTTGCGAATGGATATCCTCGTCCAGGGGACAATTTTGCGGTGAATGTCTGCAACGGTGGGCTTGGAGATTACACATTCACATGCGGTGGTGGGCCGATTTTACGTTTTATTGTTGAGTTGGACCCGGCCGGGGTGCGGTCGTTTAACGCCATTCCCGGCGGACAACGGTGGTATCTCGATAGTCCTCACTTCAAAGATCTGCTGACGTATTGGCTCGACCACGAACGTTATTCCGTCCCATTTCACCCCCAAGATGTCTTGTCGAAAAACGAAAACCTTATCGTTCTCAAGCCGTAAAGCCGGAAAAACGAAAAGACGGCGTGCAACTCGTGCAGCCGTCTTTTCTACGGTACCTTTGATTTATGTTACTTTTGCCAACGTGCCGTTTACGATTCTATAAGCGGATAGCACCGCGAAAAACGTACACGTCATGACTTACGAATAAGCCAATGTTGACGCGGTTTTGGGTCATTAGATCTTTCTGACAGCACATTGGCTAACTGAGTAGCCCGGTGGCGTATCTTCCATCTCCTAACTCCTCATCAAGGAACCACTTAGACTTTAAGTGCTCCGCAAACAGCGGTCAAGGCAAAAATTTCACTATCGTCAAAACAACGACACGCGACTGGATCCCAGGTGGACATTCGCCCAATTCTCAAATGGAAAATATACGGATTTAGCCAGATTTGCGAAGATTTCTGCGGGAAAAAATGTTCTCGGGTAGCTGTTTTCCAAAATCCGCTTTCTCAAAGTGAATCTCAGTGCGACTATCCTTTTTGGAAAGGTCACGCATGATGATTTTTTCTGGATATTTTCGGTCGCCATAGGTTGCGGTACCGAGTTGAGTCAATATCTTCAGCACGTCTCCCCCTTTGGCATACAATTCGGTTTTTCGTGGCAAGTAAGTCTCTTTTTCAATCCAGACTTTTCGTTTTGAGTATGTTTGCCCTGGTTTTTTTTCGTTCAACTCCAAAATCCAGCATGATTTACCTTCAAGCGGTTCATCACCTATCAAAGTTACGTTGTAATCCGCTTTCATGGCTCTGGCTTCCATCATGTCTTCATAGCTGAAATCGCTGTCCATGAGCCCATTCCGCAGCATATGACCGCTGATCTGAACAACATCGCCGGCAGCCGATGCCATATACAATTGATCTCCAAGTTTAAGATAACGTACTCCTTTGTCTCGTTCTGGGCTGAGAAATACCGAAAATGTCGAATCCCACTCTTTTGACCACATTTCCAGTCGTTTTACGTCCGGTTCAGCGGTTCCTTTGTAGATTTCCATCCTCGCGATGACATGACGAGAGTCAAACGTCATTTGTCGGTCCATACTATCGAGGATCTCCTCGGGTGTCTGGGCTAAGGCAATTTTGGGGACAAAAATGGTCAGCAGCAGTCCCAAAATGGCCCAAGCATGCCATTTCTCCGACATTACACACGATTGTGACTTCTGTTTCATGGTGTACCGAACCCGTGACTCCATAGAGGACAAAAACCCTGCGGTAACCGAAGTGGAGAGGGGCTTCGTTTAGCGGCGAAGTGGTCGATATTTGATCCGATGAGGTTGATCGGCGTCCCGGCCTAGCCGCCGTTTACGATCTGCTTCGTAGGCTTCCCAGTTTCCTTCAAACCAAATCGCCTGGCTGTCGCCTTCGAATGCCAAAATATGGGTTGCGATGCGGTCGAGGAAAAACCTGTCGTGGCTCACAACCACAACGCAGCCCGAAAACCGTAATATGGCGTCTTCTAACGCCCGTAATGTTTCTACGTCCAAATCGTTGGTTGGTTCGTCAAGCAAAATGACGTTGCCTCCGGCAATCAACAATTTCGCAAGATGGACCCGGTTTCGTTCACCCCCGGATAAATCGCCGACCCGTTTTTGTTGATCGGCGCCGCGGAAGTTAAAGAATCCACAATAGGCACGTGCATTGATGGTGCTTTTACCGATTTCAATGTTGTCTTTGCCCTGACTGATTTCCGCATATACGGACTTATCGTTGTCCAGGTCCGAACGTCCTTGGCTCACATAAGACAAAACCACTGTGTCGCCGACGGTTAACTTACCATCGTCGGGCTTTTCGTCTCCGATAAACATCCTCAGCAACGTTGTTTTTCCGGCGCCATTTGGTCCGACTACACCGACAATTCCGGCCGGCGGCAGGCGAAAATTCAGGTTTTCAAACAACAATTTGTTGCCGTATGCCTTGGTGAGGTTTTCTGCCTCGATAACCACTTTGCCTAGGCGCGGCCCTGGAGCAATGGTGATCTGGGCAGCCGATTCGCGGCGTTGCTCTTCCTGGGCGACCAATTCGTCGTAGGCACTGATCCGTGCTTTTCCTTTGGCCTGCCTTGCTTTCTGGCTACTCCGTATCCATTCCAATTCCTGTTCCAGGACCCGGCGCCGATTGATGGCCGATTTGTCCTCCAGTTCCATTCGTTTGGCTTTTGCTTCGAGCCAAACCGAATAAGAGCCTTCAAACGGAATTCCTTTGCCGCGGTCGAGTTCCAAAACCCATTTCGTGACGTTGTCGAGAAAATAGCGGTCGTGGGTAACGATGAGCACCGTACCTTCATATTCACGTAGGTGCCGCTCGAGCCACGCCACAGACTCGGCGTCGAGATGGTTTGTTGGTTCGTCCAAAAGAAGAATATCGGGTTTTTCAAGCAAAATTCTGGTCAGAGCGACCCGCCGTTTTTCACCGCCGGATAACGTTTCCACTTTGGCGTCACCCGGAGGGCACCGCAACGCCTCCATGGCCAGGTCCACGTGGCTGTCGATATCCCAAGCCCCCGCGGCTTCTATCAAGTCCTGTACCCTGGATTGTTCATCGATGACTTTTTCCATTTCGTCATCGCTCAGCGGCTCACATAACCGCATACTCAACGCCTCATACCGTTCCACAAGTTGTTTGGCTTCTTTAAGCCCGAGTTCCACGTTGGCCCGCACATCGAGACCCGGTTCCAATTCTGGTTCTTGGGACAAATAGCCGATGCGAATGTTGGGCTGTAAAATTACCTTCCCGTTGTAGGATTCGTCTTTACCAGCGATGATGCGCATCAAGGTCGATTTGCCGGCGCCGTTAACCCCGATTACGCCAATCTTTGCGCCGCGATAAAATCCTAGGGAAATTCCGGCCAGAAGTTCTTTGCCGTTGGGCAGGACTTTCTGGATATTCACGATGTTCATAATAATTGTTGTATCAGTCATGCGCGCCCATATGCCTTAAGTTGCCTCAAAAATCTATCCCAAAAAAGTAGTGTTGATTAAAATGTTAAAAGTACTTCCGAAACCAGCCAACTTTGGCCTTGTTTGTCTGATAGCCGTCGCGGTTTGGATTGGTGCGTTGTCAGCTTGCAAAAGTCGGACTATAACGCCGCCAAATCGAGATGTATGCATTTCGTCCGATGACTGTGCTCCCGGTCAGACCTGCGTTCAGGGTGCGTGTATGACCGATGCTGCGGAGCGAGCCCGTCAAATCCCCCGAGCGCGTCGTGCTGCCGAAGAATTTGAAAGAGCACAGGAAACGATCGAGGAAAACCGCGACCGCGCGATTAAAGCCATTGACGAACAACGATGATGGGGCGATCCACCGAACGCTAAATTAACGGTGGCGATGCCCATGTGGATTCAACTCATGTAGTTCCTCGCATTTGGGGCCAACGATTCGTAGTATTTCATGGAATTCTTCGCGGCTTGCCCCGTATCCCAGTAACCGATTTGGGACCGTCAACGCAGTTTTGGGTGGATTTTTGGGTTCGATCTTCGTCACATCGACCGGCGGCGTCCATCCGTCGCCCCCAACGTCCACAAACACCGGATTGGTGTACGCCAACGCCATCACGCCTTTGGAACGTAGGTACGGCCAAAGGCTTCCATCCTCGGTAGTGGAGTCGACTACCACAACAAAGTAACTATCGACGGTCACCTCCAAGGTCAGTTCCACCATCTTGACGTAACGCTGGTATGTGTCGCCACCCTCTATACCTGGTTTTAAGTCATCCTCAGTCATTTGGAACGACTTTTCGGTAACTGAAGTGGGCCACGCGTCGTTGATTTTCCATCCGTCTTCAAACGTCGCGTCGGTCACGTTGCTAAAAACACGGAGTCGGTTTACGCGGTACCAAGCAGGGGTTTGGATCGATACTTTCAGTGTGACAGGACCGGCTTCGTCAACCACAAGCGTTTCCCCAATGCTCGCTTTGACGTCATCTGTTTTATGTATGTCGACGGTCACAATAGGGCCGTTTGAACCAAAGGCCCGTCCGTCATTGACCGCTTGAACAAACGATGTCTGCGCGAACGGACGCACCGTCGCCATGCCCGGCATATGCACAAATGTGCGTGGTCCTCCGGCCTCACTTTTGATCATCTTGTGTGTATCACTTACTGCGGTTGCTGTAACGCGGAAACCCCGATTTAAAAATGTAACCCAGTAGTTAAACAGCCTTCTTAACTTACTTTCAGAGTGTCCATTATAAATCTCCATGGCAGTAAACTTTTCTGACCAGAGGTAGGTATTGCCCGTGACCGGATCGGGGACAACTGGATCGAGGCGGAAAAAGGCGGGGTCCGATAACGTTACCCCGGTAATGGGGTTAAGTTTGGTCGAACCAAAATAACCGCTTTCCGCGTGGTTGATCTGAACCACCTGATCACCCGCAAAAGCATGCAGCGCATCAAAGATCGCGTCGGGGTGTTTCCCGTTGGCTTCGCCGTTCCCCCAGTCTACCGCCCCGCCATTGGAGCTGGCCGGATCGACCTCAAGCGGAAATCCGTTATAATGGCCATAATCAAAGGTTGTTAACTCTTCACCGATCATGGTGGCCAACAGCGATGACGCGCCCAATTTGTTTACAGTTGGCGCATAATCGGAAATGAAATCATGGTCGGTAGACACCAGAACGTCCACACCTTCACCCAAAAAAGTCCGCACACGGTCGTCCAAGGATACCGGAGCATCCGGGGAGTTGATTCCGTGGACATGGAAGTCACCACTGAGCCAATCGGTGGTATCGACGACCCGCGCCAACGTTGCGGTCAACGACGTTGTTTCACCCGTTTTGACGTCAACAAGACTTCCGTTGGTTTCATGAACGTCCACAGGCCAAACACTGTACTCCGGACCCCGTGTTGCAATAACCCGGTATGGCCCTGGTGCAAGTTCAAATCTTGCTTTGCCGTCCATTCCGGTGAACTGATATAAATTCTTGTAATCGTTGTCTGTTCCAACATCTCTGACCAACGAGGACGCAAACCACGGGCAGGCGCCGTCGCACATCACTGTGACTTTGCAGGGCAGCGGTGCCGCTTTTGTATCTTCGCAAAAAACCTCCACAATTCCCGCTCCGGTGACCGGCACGTCGACGTTGGTTTCGGCCCCGGCGTCTATGGACACCGAACTCTCCGAGAGCAGGGCTCGGGATTCGGACCAGATCTTCAGCGTGTAAACACCTGGTTTTAAATTCGCAGAAAATGTTCCATCCACTTCCGACTTAGCCTGGGTTTCGGCTCTTCCTTCTTCGTTTATGAAGCTGACACGCACGTCGGCGACCCCCTTTTTGTCTGGATCGTGCACAAAACCAACAACCCGTCCGGTTTCGACTCCGCGTGCCGAAAAGATCGCATCGGTGACGCTGGTAAGACTTCCGGTTCCCACCGCTAAAACACGGTCAATTGTCGTGGTGTCACCAGGCGCCAGCATGACGACACCTTCAACCGGTTGGCTCAAGTCCGAAAGCAGTGTCGTAAACGCATCGGTGGTTCCAATCACACAACCCACCACGCCGGATACGGCAAGATAGGCTGCACCGGGACCCATTTTTCCTTCGTTGTTTGTTTTGAGAGGCGGCGCGTACCCATGAGAGGAGTGTTGACCCACAAAGCCCATAAAGTCCATCGTTTCCGGCGCAATACTCGAGTATCCGAAGCCCTTCAATGACGACACCGGGTTAAAAAACTCCACCACGCCGCCGCTATCGATCACGTCGCCGGCAATAATCGGCTGGGTTTCGTCGCCGTCATTTCGCATCGCCGTCACAACCCGCATCGTCGTTTCATGGGGCCGCACGATGTAATAAGTCGTCATGGCCAATGAAAGGTCTTTGTCGGGATCAAACGCGATTTCGATATTGATACCATAGGTTTTCAGTAAGTTAGGGGCGTTGAGAAAATCGTTGACGGTGTCTTTTCCTGTCATAGCAATGATTGCCGGGCACCCATCGGACCCATCGGCGAGCACCTGGACCCGATCTACCCGCTGGGTGCGCCCGATGTTCACAAAAACACAGGTGGCGCCCATGTTGTCCTGACCGGGCTCCCCGTCGTCTCGAACGATGTCGCCGTCCAGCACCGCTCCGCCCCACGGGCAGGGTCCCATAACCCGTTTGGGCCCACGGACAACAAACCGCGCAACTTCATTGCCGATCACATAGTCGCCAATCGAGCCGGTTTGTGCGGGTCCTGACACCAAATCCTCTTCGGTTGTTGCTTCTTTAGCAAACGTTCTCCCCGGGGCGACGCCACTCACATAAGGCGCAAGATCCACCGCCACAACGTTCGACGGCAATTGTGGAATACACCGGTCGTTAATAATGGTGGTGTCCTCAGAACTGATGCCGGCATCGGCAATATCTGAACCGTTACCCATATCCCCAGTGACGTCCCCCGCAATCCCATCGGAAGTCAACGCGCTGTCCTGCGCTGTGCTGTCCGGACCACCCGCTGTGTCATCTTGCGCCTTTTGGGTGTCGTTGCTGCTGTCCGTTGTGGTGTCGCCAATCGTGTTCTTTGCGGCCGAACCGTCGTCCGAACAAGCACTTACGACGCCGCCAAACGCGCCGACGAAGGCAACAACACTGAAAATGAACCGTTTGGATACCATGATTTTTCCTCGTTGTTTCTGACCACCCACGGGTAGCGACGGGTAGACTACTCACAATTCCGCCTTCAATCCAGTGTAGTTGACAACATTGTGCCCCGTCGTGCTCATTTACGGTCGGATTTTACTTCGGTGTACACTCTACCATCCGACGCCGTGATCCGTTATGGTTCGCCCATGTCTGAGACCCCTTTTTGGCCTTCTTTTTTGTCTTCGAGATTCACAACAACCGGTCCGGCATGTGTCGGCGGCATGGGGCAGGTTCATCGTGCTACATGCCGACTAACCGACCGAGACGTTGCGATAAAATGGTTACGAACTGAACTTACTGGAGAACCCGGTCTCCTTGAACACGAATATGCTGTGTTAAGTGAGTTGGCATTTCCCGGAGTCGTTCCGGTTTGGGAGTGGTTTCGAGCCCGCGACCAATCGTTTTTGGTCACTGAATGGGTCGACGGAAGCCGTTTGGACACCTTTCTCGGTGAAGATCCGGCCCCAGATGCTGTCATGTCGGTACTGTACCAGCTTTTGGTGGCTCTATCCTGGGTCCATAGCCAAGGCGTGATACATGGAGACATCAAGCCGGCCAACATCTTGGTGGTCGCCGAATCCACGGGACCTCGGCCGGTCTTAATCGACTTTGGTCTCGCATATACGACCCGGCCGTCGTCAACCCAATCGGCTTCCGGCGGAACCAAAACCTTTATGGCACCGGAGTTGTGGTCGGGACAACAACGACACCCCACCCCGTTAAGTGACTTGTATGCGCTTGGATTGTCGTTTTTGAACAGTTCCCACCGGGCACTTCCGGAACCGGTACGAACGTTGTGTACGGCCATGTCCCACTACCACCCGATGCGGCGACCGGCTTCCGCAGCAGCGGCGTTGACCCAGCTTCATTTTAGCCGTTCCTCCGACAAAAATCCGTTTCCAACTGGGCGCAGCTTAAAGGCGTTGTGGTCGCCATGGCTTGAGCAACTGGTCCCTCGCGGTTTGCAGGCTGGGGCACGATTGTGGATTTCCGGGGTGACGGACGGTTGTGCACCGTTGCTGGCCCGGCGTTTCGGTGCATTGCTCGAATTGTCCACGGTTTCGCACAATTCTGTTGATATTCGGGTCATTCCGTCTCCGGGCCGAACCGACCCGCTGCGGTTTTACCGGCGGCTCGCGGAATGGTGGGGCGCATTGGCCGCATCCGATTCGGCGGAATCGCCGGCGTTGCCTCCGCCACCGTTTGACCCGGAATTCGGCTCAGACGAGGAATTTCCCGAGCTTTGGCGCTCTGCAGTCGATCGATGTGTCGAAAAATTGGCATTTGTGCTCGGTCGAAGCGCGCTGAAGCCGATTTTGATCGTACCCGGGCTTGTGGGTCGGTCGACTGCCGAGTTGACCTTACTTTCTCAACTGTTGATCGCTGCGCCCAATTTGTCGGTGATCGTGATTTGTGAAGATCAACCCGGCTCCCAGTCCGGTGAGTTGATTTCTGGTGCATCGGAGCACGGGTTTGAGATTTCTCCCCAGCCGGTACCCGATTCCGCCGCCATCGCGGCTTATGTTACCCAGTATGGTCGAGGAAGTGTTACCGACAAAGCGTTGGCCATTCTCAGCGAACGCGCGAAATCCGGCGTCGATACCGTTCGGGCGCAAATGGACGTTTGGTTGTCCAATGGTGCTCTCGTACCGCGTATCGATGGAGGGGTGCGGTTTGTCGACGAAAAACTTCGTGCGACGCAGCCGGGTGAGACCACGACGACACTGTGGCATTCGTTGTGGACACGTCTGAGCCCACGTCAACAGCAAACGGTATGGTCGTTGTATGGGCTCGGAGGAGTGGCGACATTGGACGAAATCGTGTCTCTGACCCAAGCTGATGCGTCGTTAATCGATCAGTTGACGATGGCCGGCTGGATTGACGTGTGGGGGGCTCATTCGACCATCAAACTCAATTCGGTGGTTTTCCAGGCCCTTCCCGAATGGGAACCGTCCCCGGTAACGGAATCCGTTCGTAATCGGTGGATCACGGTGCTCCGCAACCGAGAAACCAAGGGGGCTGTCGAATGGCTGTTTTTGGCCAACCACCAGCAGGCGGCCCAGGATTCCGACTTTTTGTCGTCGTTGAGTCAGGCACAACGGACCTACCTCTTGGAAGGTCAGCCCCGTTTGGCGGGTCAAATTGCCGTACGCGTGGCCAATGAAATTTATCCCAAGGATCCCCAAAACGCTCACAAAGAGGCGGTGTGGGCAACAAAAGCTTTTGTTGCTGCCGGGGCCAACGATTTGGCGGAGCAAACCGCGACAATGGTGAAAACCTGGGCAAACCCGGATCCGAAGTTGTTGGAGGAAGCCCACTTGATCGCCGCCGGTGTCGCATTACACGCCGGAAAAACCGAATTGGTACAAAACCAACTCCAATTATTCCGCGCCGGACGGACCTCATCCGGGCAACGGAACGACGAACGTTACTTTCGACAAAGTGCCGAGGCCGCCTTGATTTTGGGAAGTGCGTTGACCTTAAGTGGGCAACTCAGCGCAGCCGCTCACGAATTGAAAGACGCAAAAAGCCAAGGATTGAAGGGGTTTTCTGACCCTACTACGCGCGCCGCCCAACTGTTTTTTGGTAAATTGGAAAACAGCATTGGTAATTTAGCTCTACAGCAGGGCCGCTGGAAAGACGCGGCGGTCGCCTACCGAAAATCCGAAGATCAAAAACGAGCGTTAGGAGATCGGCGTGGTGAACGGATTGCCCGCAGTAATTTAGCGATTGCGTTACGCGAGTCTGAAGATTTTTTGGACGCGGCCCAAGCGGCGACTGCGGCGTATCAACTGGCGAAATCTTTGGGCGATTTGCGTGGTCAGGCCATGGGGAATTTGATTTTGGCAGCGCTCGCGGTGGACACGGCGGCGATTGAACTCGCCGAAGCCCAACTTTCTATGCTGGACGCCCTTCAATCGTCGTCGACCTTTGTGGATCTGGACACCGCCTTGTGCCGGGTGCGGTTGTTTCTGTTGGAAAACCGATTTTCCGCAGCGAAGGAGTTGGCCAAAGAAACCTGGACAAAAGCCCAAACTCAAGGTGCGGCGCTGATCGAAAACCACGCATGGGGGTTGTTGCAGGCGGCACGGTTTCTGGATGGAGATTGGGCGGAGTGGACCGATGAGGAATCGTCAAACCGCGGATTACCCAACGATTTGTCGGCATCGCCACCCGAAGGTTGGGCAACCGCTGATTATCTCCACCTCGCGGTAGAGACATTTCGTGCGGCGAGGAACGGCCGGTGGGACGCCGCCCGGTTTACGTTGGACCGTCAACCCAAAACGCCGGTCGGCGGCGAACCCGGATTACGATTGTTTTGTGAAGCCGCCGAGATAGTAGGGCAGGGCGCAGCTCAGCGCCTGGTTGTTGCCCGATGGCGTCGTGATAGGTCGGCTCAGTGTCTGAAGCTCCGGTCGATGGTTGTCCAGGGTATCCCGTGGAACTGCCATCCAGCACGGTTCCGTGTTTGGACCGGTGCCGAGGGGCCCTTGACGGCGCCGGGTCTTCCTGTAGCCGTCCGGAGTATCCGAACACCGCCGCCGGTCAACGACACGCCCGTACCCACCCAATTGAAACCACAAGTCGATGATTCGACAACGACGACGGTGGCGGATTTGCCGGTGCCGGATTTGCCGGAACCTCCCGATGACAAGTTGGTCACGCCGGCGCCCGCGGAAACCTTCACGCTGCCTGCCGCTGTGCCGGCGGAATTGCCGAACACCAGGGATCGGGTGGCGCGATGGTTGGAACAATACCAGACTCAGCATGGCGCAACATCGGTTACATTATGGGCAGTAAACACCGACACGTTGCAGCTTATCTTCACGAGCGGGGCTCCCGACCCAGCCCCGGCTGCGCTGCTGGTCAACGAACTTCAACAACAAGCCCCCAAACCGTGGATCGCCCAATCCAACGGCCAAATCGAACGGCTGTTGATTCCGCTTTTCTGGGACAATGTTCTTTCCGCTATCTTAGCAATGAGATTTGACGCACAACCGAAACCATCTGCAATTCCGAAGGTGGATACGCTGGTGTTGATGGAGCCTATCTTAGCGATTTTGGGCCGGTTGACGGCGGTTTCTGCAGACAATCAACGGATTCGGGACCGGGTGGCCCATCTCGAAACAGACGCAAAAAACCAAAAAGCATCTTTGTTGGCTGAGGTTTCCAAACTTCGAGATGAACTGCACAAATCACGATTGGATTCTCAACTGCAAAAAAAGTGGTCCAAGGTGGTGCGCCGCAGCGCCGCAATGCAGAAAACCGTACAAACCTTGGATCGGGTGGCGCGTTCCGATCTCCCCGTATTGCTTTTGGGCGAAAGCGGTGTCGGCAAAGAATTGTTGGCCCAACTTCTCCACGAACACAGCGATGCCGCCTCCGGTCCGTTTGTTTCGGAAAACTGTGGAGCGATTCCTTCGGACTTGTTTGAGTCGGTCTTTTTTGGCGTACAACGGGGTGCATTTACGGGAGCGGTCGAAAACAAGCCGGGGTTGGTTGAGTTGGCGCACGGCGGCACCTTGTTTCTCGACGAAATCGGCGACTTACGACCCGATCATCAGGTCAAGCTGCTGCGGGTGATTCAGGAACGTCGGTTTCGTCGCGTGGGCGGCCAGACTGAACTCACAGCTCACTTCCGGCTGATTTGTGCAACCAACCGGGATTTGGGCACGGAGGTGGCCGCAGGCCGCTTCCGTGAAGACCTCTATTTTCGAATCGCCGTGGTTCCAGTCCTGATTCCGCCGCTGCGGGATCGTGCCGAGGACATCGCGTTGCTGGTTGCGTTTTTTATCGAACAGCAGACCACCCAGACCGGAAAACGATGGACGGTGACCCGCGAAGCGTTGAACCTTCTGGAACAATATCCATGGCCGGGAAACGTTCGCGAACTGGAAAACGAGGTGTTGAGGGCGACCGTGTTGGCCGAGGGGGACCGTCTGGAACCACGCCATTTCAGCGATAAGTTAACCGCCGCCCGCACGCCCACCCCCAAAAGCACACCGGCGACAAACGTTCATCTGACCTGGGACGGAATATCGACGCTACAGGAACACATCGATTTGGCGGAACGGGCGGTGATTATCGAAGCATTGGAAAAAGCCATGGGCCAAAAACTAAAAACCGCCGAGATGTTGGGGTTATCGCGCCCCGGTTTGGATGCAAAACTCGATCGTTTTGGTCTTTTGCACCTCCCCAAAGAAATCAAATCCCGAAATCGGTCCCGTTCGTGATTCCGTGTCGATTCCGTGTATGCCTGTCCCTGGTCCCTTGTGATCCTGTGCGCTTGAAGGCACCATTCTGGTCGCTCCCGTTGGTTTGGGGGTGTTGTACTGCTGGAGGAAACGAATGGTGCACCGATTTATGAAGCTTTCCGGGATGTTTGCCTCCCTGATTCCCATGTTGTTTTTGTTATCTTACGCCCATCCGGCCTTTGCCGCGGACACGGCACACACACAAAGTCTTGGCGCCAGTCTTCCTTTGTGGTCTGCGGTGCCATTTGTCGCCATATTGCTCTGTATTGCCCTTTTGCCGTTGTTTGCTCACCATTTTTGGGAAAATAATCGCAACAAAGGAATTCTTTCGCTTGCACTTGCCATTCCTTTTGCTGTCTATTTGCTTATGACCTACGGCACGCAAGGACAACATGAGTTGTTGCACGCTCTGAAAGATTTTGTGTCGTTTATTTCGTTGTTGGGCGCCCTGTTCGTGATTTCCGGTGGGATTTATGTCCGCGGGTCACTCAGTGGTACCCCGCTTGGCAACGTCGGAATCATGGCGATTGGCGCCGTTTTGGCCAACCTCATCGGCACGACCGGTGCTTCGATGGTGTTGATTCGTCCGTTGTTACGCGCCAATTCCCGCCGAGAAAACAAAGTTCATATCGTCATTTTTTTTATCTTCGTGGTGTCCAACTGCGGCGGGTTGTTGACTCCGCTGGGTGATCCCCCCCTGTTTCTTGGGTTTCTCAAAGGTGTGCCGTTTACCTGGACATTGGCGTTGTGGAAAGAGTGGTTGTTGATGAACGCCATTTTGTTGTTGGCGTTTAACTTTATCGACCAATATATTTTGGACCGCGAAGAAAAACGCCGCACCGAACACGTGTTGGATGAAGTGTTGGTGCACGAACCCGTGGGTTTAAGCGGCACACTTAATTTAGCGTTCCTGCTGGGGGTGATTCTCGTGGTGATCGGCAAAGGGCAGGGCATTGGTTTCGGCGGCAAAGAGTGGCCGTTTGGTTTGCAGGAAGGCTTGATGTTGTTGTTGGCGTTTGCGGGTTATAAAACGACGCGCCCGGCCAATCGAGAAGCCAATCGGTTTAGTTTTGGTCCTATTGTTGAAGTGGCCGTGTTGTTTATCGGCATTTTTATCACCATGATCGCCCCGTTGCAGTTGTTAAATGCCCATGGCGCCGAACTGGGTTTATCCGACGGTTGGCATTATTTTTGGGCGTCGGGAATGTTGTCCAGCTTTCTCGACAACGCACCCACCTACATGACGTTTGCCGCCGCGGCCGCAGGCCAAATGGGTGTGTCTGCCGATGGTCCCCGTTATCTTTATGAATTTTTGTTTCAAACCACCGATCCCGTCCTTGCCGCCGAACTGCTGGCAGCGATTTCTTGCGGCGCGGTATTTATGGGAGCCAACACCTATATCGGCAACGGCCCCAATTTTATGGTGAAAGCCATCGCCGAAGAAAACGGCATCAAAATGCCCAGCTTTTTTGGTTATATGGCCTGGTCGATGGGTATCCTCATCCCGATTTTGATCGCCATTACGTTTCTGTTTTTTGTTTAGGTTCTTTTGTTTCCATTGTTTCCAACCCAGGGCCTTCGACTATCACCCGCGGTATTTTTCGCCACAATCCTTCGTGCCCAAACGATTTCCAAGCCCAGCGTAGCCAACGTACCAGTTGAGTGGTCATCCACAATGCCCACACCAGCATGAGTCCTCGCCACACCAACATCGGTACGCTAAACACACCTGCCTGCGGCAAAACCCCGTCGGTTCCTCCTGCCACCCACCGCAGTTGTGTATTGTGCGACATCGCCCCTTGTACCTGCATGTCGACGTCAAACAACAAATTGACATGAACCGCCCCATACAAAACACCCAGCATGGCCAACGTCAATCCGATCAGCGTCAGTTGATACAGATTAAACAACGCCCAATGCCCCATCGGTTTTTGTTCGCGAAAAACCAGCGCCAACAGCCACACCACCACCACCGCAAACGCCTGGATCGGCAACTGCGACAACCCCAGGGCCAGCAACAACCACTGCCAGGTTTTAACCGGTAATTTTCGGAACCTTCCCAACACCAGTGCCACCAACATCAACGCCGCAAGATGGCTCCAGAACAACACCGCCGGCCCCCAATCGGGACCATGGGTCCAAAGCAACCATCGGTCATCCCCCAATTCCAACGTCAGGTGGGTGTTGGCCGAAGAAGAGCCCACATCCAAGGTCGGAAACCTTTCGAAAAACCGACGTTCCCATGGTTGTTGCCACGACAACGACACCCGTTGTTCACCCGGTTTCAACGGCACATGTAATGCTCCTTCTCGGGGAGTCAGGGTATGTGGAGAGCCGTCGATCTGAACTTCCTGCAACACCGCCCCTTCCGGTAGCCGGATCCGCTGCCATTCCCCTTGGGATGCCAAAATCGCCAACTCCAGTTTTCCCTGGAGCAGCCGTTCTCCCGGCGTGATCGTCACGTCCACCCGGCGTAATGTCGACGCGGCTCCTTCCGTTCCTTTGGGCCGCTCAACCCGGATGGTCAACACTTCACCGGGCCACGGTCTCCACGTTGGGCGAAAACTGCCGTCCGGTCCAACGGTACTCACATAAGCAATCCCATCGGTTTCACACCGCCACATCCGCGTACATTCCAACACCCAGGTTTCGGTCCAGGGCTGCTGCTCGGGAGCAGTGAGTCGAATCAGGTCGGTAACCGCCAGATCACTAAGGAATTCCGCCGTGGTTTTCCCCCGTTCCATGAGCAACACCGCATGTCCGCCTTCGATCACCACCCCGTCGGTCATCACCGCTTCTCCCGTCAAAAGCGGAACCCGCACATGTTCGGGCCGGTCCGCCCTGGCTCTGCTGACAACCGTTTGCACCTGCCACGGTTGCCCCAACAACAACGTTCGATGCACCCCAAACCACGGCGGAATTTCCAACTCAACTCCCACGTGTTCCGCGCTACCGGCCCCAGGTTCCGCCGCTTTGTCCGCCGGCTGGCTTTTGGACAACAACAACGACGCCTGAGGCACCCCGTTTTCCGAAAGTCCGTCCAACGTCCATCCCGTTCCAAAAAACCGAAGTCGTTCGGGTTTGTGTCTCGGCGCAAACTGGACCGTAACCGCATTGGAATTACTCAATGTTGCCCGCAGCACAACCCGATGAACGCCCATTGGTAATTTAACAGCCAGAAACCCGTTGTCGTCCCGACGCAGTGCTTTCCATGGCTCCCCATTTACCTCGAGTTCCATCGGCACAATCGACGTCATCGGCCCCGGCAACAACAACATTGTCGGCCGTTGGGCATGGGCTTCGGCGGTAAACTCAAACCGGAGATCTTTCGCTACGATTTCCGCCCACGACAAGGTGACACATTCACCGATACACGGAACGACCGAAGTCAGCCGTTTTTCCAACTCCCGCACCAGTTCCACAGGCGGAAACCCCGAGAAATTCTTTGGAGGCTCGGCACTTTCGGCAGGTTCGTTTACGACTTTCGGCAACGGCTCCACACTCTCGGCTTCACCTGAAGCCGGCTGGGGACTGGGCTGGGCATAAACCGATGGCATGGCCCCCGCCACCATCACCATTGCTCCAATCGCAATCAGAACAACGCCATATAGCACCATCCCCACCCGCGTCCATCCACGAACAGTCGTCCACAAATCAGGTTGGGGTGGCACCGCTGATTTTCGCCGCGACAAAACCGTAGGGGCAAAAAACAACAATGCCAGCAGTACCCCGGTGCTGATTCGAAACAGCCGAATCACCAAATCCGTTTTGGGGCCAATCAACATCAACGAAACCGTGTGGTCACGAAAAACCGGTCCGTTCCAATTGAGTTGCCACGTACGCCACTGCCACTGGGGCAGACCCGGTCCCGTCTGCACCACCTCATTGGGGTCTACCTGCTGCATCATGTTGGTGTTTTTGAAGTTCCGGAAGTCTTCTTTTTGCTCCATCTTTCCCCGTTTGGAGATTTCGATGCCGTATCCTTGCTCATCAACGCTGCTGATGTTGTCCATCGGCAACATCGACGTGTCTTGTCCGCCTCCCAAAATGAAACCGTCATGGAACTCTTGCGCCACCTGGGGATGCATTCCAAAACGGATTTGATCTCGTGCATAAGGAAAAAACATCGTGACAAAGACCACCATGGTCACGGCTTGGTAAATCCGCACCACATTTCGAAACCGCACCTGTTTTGGCAACACCCGAAGCAATGCCGCGGCAGCCAACAGGTGAAACCAGATGGTCTGAGGTGCATCGTATTCCCCGTGAGACAACGTCAATGCCACCGCCCCCAATAACGCCCATGGCCAGCCAAACAATTTTCCTACCGCCACCGATACGAGCAAAATCAAGAAAAACTCAAACAAAGTCCAACTATTAAGCCAGGTTGTGCTCATGGAATCCGGGCCGTTTGCCCACAAAATCGAATACCCCGGCGGCAAATGAATCGATGCATTGAGTTTGGATACGTCGGCATCCCATCCGACAATCGGCAACGTAGAACGAACGTCGTCCAGCCGAATTTCCGCATCCAACGCAACCTCGGAGGCCCGAATTTCCACTCCCGCCAACGGCGAGTCGGCCCGGGTTGTAATGAGATAATCGTCTTGGCCTGACCGAGCCCCCACCCGGCCCACCGTACCCTCAGCGGCATATTCCAGACGCCAACCCTGCTGCATTTTGCCCGACAACTGGTCATAAACGGTATATCCTCGGCCATCTAAGTCCAACCAGAACTGCCGTGACAACTCCAACCGGTTGGGCGGCGACTGTTCCACTCCACGGCGGGTCGTCCGCAACGTCAATGACTGCCCCGCCTCGGCCAAAAAAGTCGACGTCCCCCTCCAATCCGCCGGCAAACTGGTACGCGCCGGGTCTACCGGAACCAGCCCCGACAACTCCACCGACCGCGATTCCTCATCCGGCACCCACGTCCATACCTCCTGGGCATCCAAACCCGGAAACATAATGTGGGGTACCGTCAACTGCTCGACGGGTGACGAAAGGACCGCTTCCAATAAAATGGTGTGTGTTCCCGGCCTCACATAGGCCACGAGTTGGTTTGCTGGGACCAGGCGCACCGGGATCGGGCCGGACAATGCCGTGGGGCGGGAATCGGCGAGCAGGACAGACGGGATCTGGATCTCCCGAGACCGCCCGGCTACGTTGAGTTCAAGCCGGGTTTCAATCCGCAGCGGCACGCCATCGGTAATCCGCCGAAATACGGAAATCCGCAGCGAATCGGTTTCTTGTTGTGAATCGCTGCCCGAGCCTTCATCAAGCCACAACTTACCGTGATCATCCCGCCGTGGTCGTTCCACAGGTCCGGTAGGCAATACCAAAGACACCATCGCTGCTTCACGAGGCAACGGAATGACTTGCGGCATACTGTTCCACTGAATCGTACCCCGCACGACGTGATGCCCAGCATCAAGCCGTACCATCGGAGCCCCTTCAGGGGTTCGTAATACGACGATCGGACTATTTCCCGAACGTACGTCGGTCGGCCACAAACCAAGTCCACCGGGCAGACCCACGGGTTCGGGACCATCTAATGTGACCGCCAGTTCAAACAACGCCAATTCAGCACGAACGTCCAAGGCCAAGGTGGTTGGCCAACTGCACACCCGGGTTTCGCCAACAAGTACACATTGATTTTTGAGGTTTTCTTCGTTTTGTAAGACCCATTCAACCCACGGCTCCAACATTTCCGGTACAAAAGCGGCATGGTGTGTGGGCTTTTCGGAAGTGTCGACAGGCGTTTGTGCCAAACCAAACGAAGGCAACATTTCCGCGATAAGAAACCAAATCAGCAAGGCTAAACGAACCATCTTATTTACTCCGGAAAAGCAGCAACAAGACCCGAAGCCACCTGGGTGTGTGGTGTTTTTAGATGAATTCCACGCCCTGGCCGCCTTTGGCCGCCTCGCCCGCAAAAATCCCTGCGCCATATCCTTGATATGACTCAGGATTTTTCCGGACGATCCGGTTCAAATTCGGCGGGGTCGTGAAATCCCCTTAAAAACACCACACACCCTAACACGCTTTTGGAGCAGGGTCATCTTTGTCGCCATAGGTGCATCTTGTGTTGTTTTTGTGGGTCGGATAAAGGTACGGGGGTTGTGCTGGTCTTTTTTGGCCAATGAGGGTTCATGAGCAGTGTCGGCACCGAATTGGTGATCATTTTTGTTTTGTTGGTGATAAACGGATTGTTGTCCATGGCGGAAATGGCCGTGGTTTCGTCGCGCAAAAACCGCCTTCAGCAGTGGGCTGATGACGGCGATCGGGGGGCGGCCCGAGCGTTGTTGTTGGCGACCAACCCCGGACGGATGTTGTCGACGGTTCAAGTGGGCATCACGTTGGTCGGAATTGTAGCCGGGGTATTTTCCGGGGCAGCCGCGGCGTCGGCACTGGAAGCTGGATTGGTGGACCTCATCCCGGCCCTTGCGCCCTATGGGCGGTTTTTCGGGATTGGAATCATGGTGACGTTGGTCACATTTTGTACCATTGTGGTTGGCGAACTCGTGCCAAAACAGCTTGCCCTGCGTAATCCCGAAAAGTTGGCGGCGGCGTTGTCGGGGATGATGAACACGTTTTCGAAAATCGCTTCGCCGTTGGTGTCATTACTCGATTGGACCACAAAATTGCTGATGAAGTTGCTCGGGCAACACGGAAAAACCGAAGAACCGGCGGTAACCGATGACGATTTGTTGAGCCTGGTGGAGCAGGGCACCGAAGCGGGGGTATTTGATGCCGCCGAAAAAGAGATGTTTGAACGGGTATTGTTGTTCAGCGACAAAACCATTCGGTCGATCATGACCCCGCGGCCCGACATGGTATGGCTGGATATGGCCGATTCGTTTGACAAAATCCGCGCAAAAATCGGCGGCTCACCCCATTCGCATTATCCGGTGATCGAAGACGGCGCCGATTCGGTGATTGGCACCGTTCATATCAAAGACGTGTATTGCAAAAACATCCAATCGACCGACCAATTGCGGGATTTGTTGACCCCTCCTCTGTTTGTGCCCGAATCGGCCAATCCCATGAACGTGGTGGAATTGTTCAAAAAAACCGGCAAACACATCGCCATTATCGTCGATGAATACGGTGGGGTCGATGGAATTGTCACGGCAACCGACCTGCTGGAGGCGTTGGTCGGAGAATTGCCGTCGGACGGTCATGCGGGCGATACCCTGGTTCAGAAACGGGATGACGGAACGTATTTTATCGATGGTCAACTGCCGTTTGCCGATCTGGAAAAGTTGTTGGATACCGAATTGGTACCAGGTGGGGGGGTTGGCGAATTTCAAACCGCCGCGGGATTTGTGTTGGCGCACATAAAACGGATTCCTAAAGAAGCCGAATCGTTTGAGACGGCGGGATTTCGGTTTGAGGTGATCGACATGGACGGAAACCGGATCGACAAATTGTGGGTATCGCGGGTGGGGCACAATCCAACTTAAAAACCAACTCATTGAGTTTGTGAAAAAATATGGGCTCGTTTTGGTTCACAAACTCATTGGTTTTGTTCCAAACTCGATGCTGTAGTGGATGGTTTGTTTCGTTCGGCATACGCGCCGGAGAATTGAATATCTAAGGCAGGGTGGATTTTGGCGGCATAACGGGCGGCATCGGCGACGAGATTATAGTTGTTGAACCACTCGGTGAATGCCCGGCGGCGAATATCTGCCGGGGAACCACTTTGGTCTACGTCTTGGTGGGACAAGAGTGTCAGTTGTTCCGTAGCCAGCGTTTCCGATTCGTCCAGAAAAGCATCGGTGATTTCCGGGCTGGAAATTTTCTGATCGCGATACAGTTGTACCAACCGCAATACGTCCTCGGCTTCATCGCGGACACCGATTCCCGGAGTGATCTCGGCCAGTCGGGCTTTGGCTTCGGCGTTTTTACGAATGGCGGGTTTGATCCAGGCAACCAAAGTTTGGTCGCGTTCGGTTAAAATTTCGGATAGTTGTTGTTTTCGTGCCAATACTTCCGGAACCCAATGCGCTTCGGCATCGATTTCGGCCAGATAATACGCTTTGCTGCAGGAAGGCAATCTGTCCAATGCCGCCGCAATGTGGGCTCCGTGGTCGACCGAAAAAAGGGCAACAATTCGATCTTTTACAATCTCGGCAGAATCGACCAGTTCCGCGGTCAAATCCGCGACCCGAACCCGATTGAGAAACGGAGTCCGTAAGTCTTTTTTGTCCAACGCCATCAACGTCGGCAAGGCGGCATTCAAAATGTTTCGTAAGGTAGGGGAATCTTGATTCAATTCATGCATTTGACAACCTCCCGGATCGGGTTGTTCGAGCTGATAAAAACGGTGAAACGATAATGATGTTGTTGTTACGGAAACAAACCGCAGTGGTTTGTAGACCGATACTGAAACGATTCATCAAAAGATGCAAGCGGGAAAATACACACACCGATCCTTGGAATACTTTTCGATCCCCCAGAAGCTTTCTGCGGGTAGTGGGCATTGTCGTTTGAGCCTCGGGAGGCTCGTGGCGGGTAAGGGGCATTGCCGTTTGAGCCTCCGGAAGCTCGTGGCGGGTAAGGGGCATTGCCGTTTGCGCCTCCGGAAGCTCGCCGCCGAGTTTCAGCATTGTCGTTTGAGCCTCCGAAAGCTCGCCGCCGAGTTCGAGCATCACACTTCGAGCCTCCGGAGGCTCTCTACGGGTATCGAACATTGCCGTTTGAGCCTCGGGAGGCTGGTGTGGACCACGGCGGCATGTTTATTGTGGGGTTGACTGCCGCGGATCAACATGTTGCGGGGTCATTTTTACCCAAACACCTTCTTGGCCATAGGACATCGTTTCGTAATGGGTCATCATCCAACTCCGCGAAAGATCCAACTATGCGATCCGATCCGATTCAATGACCTGTCCGTATAGAACACGGACAGTTTATCCGAGGAAAAGGAGAAAAATATGCGATACATCTTGTTTTGTGGTTTTTTGTTGGTATCCGGCTGCGACACAGACGATTCGGACAACAATAAAAATGGGAACGAATCCTCAGGTGGGGGAATTACCTTTGCGGCGGTTGCCGATGGATTGGATTTTCCCAATGATGCCGCTCCATCCGCCGACGGCAGCAGTGTGTGGTATGTTTTGTCAGGGTCGGATCAACCCGGATTGTATCGGGTCGGGTCCGGCGAAGCACCTACGTTGATAACCGCCATAACGGACGTCACATCTTTGGTGTTGTCGGCCGATGATACCACCGCCTGGGTCGGCACCCCGTCGGGAATTGTTTCGGTTGACACCGCATCAGGACAATCCGAGACGGTGCCCGGCTCGGAGGCCTGTTCCGTTACCCACCTTTCTTTGGCTGCCGATATCGTCATCGCCGGGACATGTGACGGAAAAACCGGGGTGTTTACGCTTCCGCTGATCGGCGGATCGGTTGTTTCCGAATTGGAGACCGCCGGCGCTCCGTCCGGAGTATTTGCGTTTGGCGACGGTACGTTTGCGGTGGCCGAGGGGCGGAGTGTGTATCGGCGCGGGGGTAGCGAAGATACGGTTTTGATTGAAGATGCCACACTGGGCACTCCCACTGGAATGGCGTTGACTCCCGATGGAGGCACTCTCATGGTGTCGTCCCTCTCGTCTGCCGGAACAGCACAGGTGATCCTGGTTGAGCTGACCACCGGTACCAACAGCATTTTTGATGAGCCGATCAAACACAACACGGGAGCAGGTGGTCTTCATCGCGCTGCCGACACTTCCAACATTTATGCCTGGGCCGACTTTACCGGCGGTTCGAAAGGTAAGGTTTACAAGATTACGATGGAATAGAAGGGTGCCGTATTAACCCCGACTTTGCCCCTACACCCCCGTCAGACATCTCCCACTTGACCCCTACCCATTGATACAGCAGTTGTACGTATCGCTGTAGCACCCAACACACACGTTGCGCCGCACTTTATTCGGGCTCTCCAAGAAACATGAGATCACTATGTCTGGGAGGTTGTCATGATGTTTGAATCACATCGTCGTGGTTTTTTGTGGTCATTTTTTGTGGTACCGGCCATCTTGTTGTGGACCTACCACCCGTTATTGGCTTCGCAACCCTCGTTGCTTCACTCCTTTCCCCCAACATTGGCCCCCATCGACCTGACGGTGAGCGGAAACCAGGTTTATTTTTTGGGATTTGATCCTGTCCATCAATACGAAATCTGGCGAACCGATGGAACCAGTGCCGGAACTTATATGGTTTCCGACAATGCCCCAAACCAAACGCTCAATGCGTATCTGCCGCAATTTTGGGACAATTTCGATGTTCTTTTCGGCCACCATGGTAAAGTGTTTGTATCTATTTATACGCTTTCGGCAGGGTACGAACCGTGGGTTACGGACGGGACCCCCGAAGGCACCGTGATGCTGAAAGACATTTACCCCGGATACAGCGATTCGTTGCCTCAGCTTTTTACGGCGTATCTCGACCGGGTTTATTTTATCGCCGGCAACGCGACCGGATATCAATTATATGAAACCGACGGTACATCCGAAGGGACCGTTCCAGTCGTTGCCCTGCCGACACCTCCGGCGAATCCACCGTGGTGTATGGTTTCCACCGGGTCCAATCTGTTTTTTGATGCCGACAGCAGTGTATTTGGGCGCGAACTCTGGGTAAGCGACGGGACTTGGACCGGCACCCACCTGGTTGAAGACATTGTCCCAGGGGTCGCCGATTCCAATCCTTGTGATTTTGCCGGTATCAACAACACCCTTTATTTTTCCGCAACGATGCCCATGGCGAATAAGATTTCCCCCAAAACCTCTTTTGGACTCTGGACCAGCGACGGAACATTCTGGGGAACACAAACCATCAGCAAAATGCCGGTTACGAAGGCAGGTATGGCGCCGAAAGGTTTTGTTTACCACGGTGGGAAAATCTATTTTTCCGCCGAGTCTCAAACGGGCCGGGAGTTATGGAAGACCAACGGTACCCAGGCCGGAACGACGCTGGTCAAAGATATCTTTCCCGGAAGTTCCAGTTCCAATCCGGGAGGAAAGTTGACGGCGCAGTCCGCTCCGAAACCGTGTCGTAATTACGATAGCCCATCAGAGGATAGTGAATTTCTCTCGTTTGGCGGCAAACTCTATTTTGCGGCAACCGATCCAGCCCGAGGAACCGAATTGTTCGTGACCGACGGCACCAGCTCCGGTACCGTGTTATTAAAAGACATTTTCCCTGGCTCGCCCGGCAGCGACCCACGCAGCTTTGTCGCCGCGGGTGATTTTGTGTACTTTGTTGCCGATACACCGAAACTCGGGTCCGCCTTGTTCCGAACCGACGGCACGGCGGCCGGAACCATACAGATGTCCACTTCGTTGATGGTGACAGACCACATGGAGGTGCTTTTGAACCAATTGTTGATGGTCGCTACCTGCACGAATTCGGACTGCGGCGATCCGGGAACCGTTGGGTTGTGGGCATTCTGTATCGGGTGTTCGATCGACGGCGATTGTGTATTCCCCGGTGCCATCAACCCAACATCCCCGTGCGAAGTGTGTGATCCGTTGTTGCAGTCATCGACGTGGTCACCGGCTGGGAGCGATCAGTGGTGTGTGCTGGAAACGCCTTGTTCGATTCAGTTCGGACAGTGCGGTGCCGGCCAATGTGTGGCGGTCACTAGTCCCATGGGCGACTGCCCATTCGAAGTGACGAGCTGTTCACCGTCTGCGGCCGAACCGGGGTCCTATCGTACGGTGGTTGTCACCGGAACTGGGTTTTCGCCGGCAACGAAACTCACTTTGTCGAAAGGGGTCGTGTTTTTACAGAACTTTTTGGACCCGACCCAAATCGTTCTGGAGGTTCAAGTACCCATGGAGCCCGGTTCCTACGCCCTTACGGCAACCCCTCCCGGTAATGGCGAAGAGTTGGTCAGTATCCTGCAAAACGCCATCACGGTAGTGGATACGTTCAAACCCGGACTGGGTGGGGGCAGTTGTATTACCGACATCGATTGCATTGAAGGGGACCCGTGCACCCAGGATCAGTGTTATAATAACGGGTGTGTCTCCAGTCTTCGGCCGGAATGTTGTCTCGATCCGGGGGCCTGCAATATTTGTGACAACGGATTTGACCTGACCGGAGATGGGTTGTCGAGCGGGGACGACATTCAATGCGGAATTTTGGCCACTGCGTGGCTTGCCGGAAAAAAAGGGGAGCCCTACCCAGGATGTATGGCCACCCCGTTGGCGACGGTCGACGCCGATTGCGATGGAGCCGTTAACTTATTGGACCTGATTGTTCTGATTGAAAGTGTGCTGGATGGGGAGTTGGGACCGCTGGATGCCAACGGAAACGGCTGCGTCGACACCTGCGAATGGTAATTCCATATCCCAATCCATCCATTGCCCCGCTCCTTGTCCAAAATCAGAAGTCGTGGAGACGCCGGTATTGTCGTGCTGTTGTCGTCCTGACTTTGAGTTTGTGAAAAATATGGGGACGGACGTGGACGCGAGGATTTTGGCCACGATGCCCGGAAAAAAACCGAGTCATATCGGGAATATGGCGCAGGTTTTTTCTGGGCAGTGGGACCAAAAGCATCCGTCCAAGTTCGTTCAGCTATTTTTTCACAAACTCTTTGGCAAATCTTGAATGTGGAAGGTTGGTGCGGCAACGGTGCGGTGCAAAACGGCAGGCGGCAGGATGTGTTCTGCGGAAAACGCCTTGGCGACACGCAAATGTACATCTGTTTCAAATGCCTTCTCGTAGCGGCAATCAAAAACATAGGGTCGCGCTTTGATTTGTATCGCTACATAATCTTGAACGATGGTCTGTTTTACCAAAACCGGTACCGGTTGCTCAAGAAATACATAGGGACTGGTCAAGCAGGCTTCGCGGACCAGCTCAATGGCCTGTTGAATGTCTTGGTCAACGCCAATATAAAAATCCATCGCGACCTGCATTTCCAACGCGCCGTAATTGCCGCTTGAAGTGACGTCGGTCAGTATTTTGTTGTTGGGGATGGTTACGATATTGTGGTCAAGCGTGTTGATCTGGACACTGCGGAGTCCGATTTTGATTACATCTCCATATTCGCCGGCATAGGAAACACGATCACCCACCTGGAACGGTCGATCGATCATGATCGTGATGCCGGCAATAAATGCTGCAACCAGATCTCGCATGGCAAATCCAATTGAAAAAGCCAATGCGCCACCGATGACCGTAATCGCGGTTGAATCCAGACGGAAACTCAACGCAACGCAGATCGCTGCGGCTACTATATAAATTGCAAACCGGGCAGCGGATTCAAATTTCTGGATGGTAGGGCGCCGGTTCGCAAATCGTTTGCTGAGCCGTTCGGCGATGTCGTCGACGATGCGCAATACGATCATCGAGCCGACGATAATAAGCAACGAAAAAGCCACGCCGCCCCACCGAATGACGTCAGCAAGTTTGCTGAAGTCCGGTGTATCCTGACCGTAGGCGATCACGGGAAGCAGCAGAATCGTAATCACGACTACCAAGCCGGGCAGGGTCCTTGCGCGCATGTTGGAAGAGTGCATCGAATTTAGCCTCCTGGATTCAATAGCTCGCAAGAAGGTGACGTCGTTGTAAAAATCGGGTAACCGGCCGAAACCAGTTCCAGGTAACCCGATACCGGCCGTCATCTTCCCGGAAATACCCATGGGACATTCCGTAACGCAGTACATCTTCTACTTGTGAACGGCGTAGCATGGTCGCGCGTACAATGTCGTCGGGAAACGCGGGTTCGAGTTGAATGACCGCGCGTAGAACGAAAGCCGCATATTCGGGCATTTCATCCAGCTCCCTTCCATCGGGTACCTGAAACAACTTAACCGCTACCCGACCTGTCGAGTCGATACCCAATGAACTCCTGAATGTATGCAACGCAACTCCAGGGTTGCCGGCGGAATAATCCCATATCATCCGATAATAGCCTCGGATCACCCGTTGGTGCGCCTCGGCTCGATCCTCGTCGTCGGCCTCCGCGGGAAGAGCCTCCATGACATGTTCAAAGCTGGGTTCAACGTTGATTTGTCGACATCGTTCGGCAATGAGTTGGGAAATCTCTTCTTCGCGCCATTGTCCCATTCTAACGACATCATCGAATAGAGGTCGAGCGTCTCTGGCGCTTTCAAAATAACGCCAAATGATCTCGTTGAAGGAAAAAAACCAGGCACAATGCGAACTATGGCGTCTAGCCACTTCCATGAGAATGTCGAATGACACGAGGCCGCCAATGGAAGGCTGGATCAAATGATGGACGTGATCGATGATCAAACCCGGATTTCGTCCCAATGTTTCCAGTCGAACAGCACAGTCTTCGATTGTTGCCGTGTCGTCAATGCGTAGCGCCTGAGCGAGTTCTCGTCTGAGTCCTTCAAGGCCGGTGACGGGGCAATCGACGAGGACGATGTCGGGGTTCGTGTCCCGCACTTGTCGTAGTACCGTGGTTTTGCCGCGGCCACGTTCGCCGACGACCGCAAAAACCCCTCCTAACCGATTGTTGATGCGGGAAACCACGTCGGCCATTCGGTCGTCGGAAGTACCTGGAATGTAGATTCTCGATGGGGTTTCCGGTCCCAACGTTGAAAACGTTTCCTCAGATAGCGGATGAAACACCAAATCTGTCTTTTTTTCTTTAGCAAGTTGGTCCATTTCCCGCCGAAACAGGTAAGCGTGTGCGCGTCTTGTCAGCTCAAAACTCGTCAGCCAATTTCGTGACGCGCGGTACGCGCCGGAAAAAAACAAATACAACCCAGCGGTTACGGCCGCAAGAAAACTGGTCCATCCGCCCTGATTGGCGATCACCCACTGTTCAAAAGCTTTCTTTTTTCGTGCTGCCAAAATCCGTTCGAAAATGATGTTACGCCACCAGCGAATGATGATGAGAACCACGGGAATTGCCGCAAACCAACAAACAGAAAAGACCCAGCTATAAATCGTTCCTCTTCCTACAAGCTGCTCACTTAAGGCGAGGATGAGTCCCAGGACAACCACTGTCCGACCGGCGAGCCGCATTGAACGTAGCCTCAATTCGTCGATCGTGGTTGAAGTCGATTCCGAATAACGAGATGTACCGCGCCCGGCGATAGCGTTGATGACCCCGACCGTCAACGACCCGCTCAACACCCACGTAAAGATCGTTACCAAGATGCGGATTTCCAAGTGGTTACGGGCGT
Source organism: Myxococcales bacterium (assembly GCA_013360285.1). Taxonomy (GTDB): domain Bacteria; phylum Myxococcota_A; class UBA9042; order JABWCM01; family JABWCM01; genus JABWCM01. The sequence continues at coordinate 39,678 of JABWCM010000006.1, read as the reverse complement.
CGGGCGGAAGGAGTCCTCCAACAAGCCAAATCAAGACCAGCCATTCAAACGGTCGCCGTACCTGCTGAAAAAAACCGAGAAACCGGTAGAGCCGCCCCCCTTCGGAAACCCGCGCCCTACGCGCTTCATCCTGGAGGCGAGCCCGCCATTGGGTTAGGATGGGGCCGCTTCTTTTTCTCCACCACCAAAACACCAAAGCCAATAACAACAATTTCGCGGCAAAAAAACCAGTGGCGAACATCGATTTGGACCACGACGTTTTTTCGGCTGTCACATCGCTGAACCAACGTCTCGCCGATGTAAAATGGTATCTTAAAACCAATATTACCTGACGCATTTCCGATGCGGCTTGGTCCAGACCTGCATAAGAAAACCCGGTAATGGTGTCACGCTTGGCGGGGCTGAGGCGTTCGAGAAGCGCCAACCGGTCTAAATTGAGTGTATGCACTTCGTCATAAAGCTGCACAGCGTGATCTACACGAAAAGTGGTTTCGGCATCTTGAAGGCGTTTACGGTTTGCCGCCAGTTCCATCCGAAACTTTTCAATATCGGAATAGTTGAGATCAACGGGTAGGTCCACCAGTTGACTTCGTCCCACCGCCAAAACGCCGCTGTCGGAGAAACTTTCCGATAACGCTTGGGCCAGTCGGCTGCGAGACGTGCGTAAAAACGCGCGCAGTTCCACGTATAAATTATCGGCGATGACCCCATCGGAATCCCGTGTAGCCAACAGTTCCCGAACCCGACGCCGAAAAGTCAGTGCTTCTTCGGCGCGCGCTTTCATGTCGATTTGTCGTCTCGTCAATTCGGCTTCGAATTCTGCTTGGCTTCGGGATATTCCCAAGAGGCGGGCACGTTCTTCTTCGATGAGTCTTTCGGCTTCGCTGTGGGCCTGCTGCGCCAACGCAATGGCCCTCAACCGGGCCGCTTCGGCCTCCTTTGCTTTCTGCTCTACTGCCGTGAGTATCACCGAGGCAAGGGCAGCTTGATCTTGACGTTGGCGCTGTACATGGCGGCTGATCAGTTGTTCACGTCGCTGTTTTGGCAGCAAATAGAAGCTAAGTCGTGCCCGATCTAGATCGACTCGGGCAGCGAACAGTTCGGTGTCGATGGTCACCGTTCGGTCCTGCTCTTCGGCGTCCGGCGACGGGGGTGGTTCCCCGGTGGGGTGTTTGGGAACCGGTACAGGAGACCCCGACTCCGGTTCCGGTTCCGGCTGTATGACAGCGTCGCTGTTCGACCCCGTCTCGGTGATTGTGTCCATAGGTAATTCGGTCGCGTCATGGGTGGATGACAACAGGTCGATCACGTCCTCGGAAGGCGAGGCGGATGTCGAGCGGATGTCGGTCCCGACTTCGTCACCGGATTGCTGGGTATCGCTGGTGTCCGTTGCGGTATCTGGTGATGTCGAACCCGCGTCGGCAACCTGGTCGAAGACCTCTTGTTCACCGGCGTCGTTGGGTACCTGTGTTGATAAGTCATCAGGAGGCGACAGCTCGTTTGTGCCGCTGTCCAGCGTTGAAGCAACAGGCCCGGTCAGGTCCGGTGGTGGCGGCGTGGCGGCGGCTAGGGCGGCCGCCGCTCGTGCTTCGAGGTTTTCCGCGTGTCGAATGACTCCCACAAGGCGCTCGACCTCAATTTGCACGGCATTTTCGTCGGCAAGGTCAACATCGAACAACAAATGTGGGTCCACTCCCGTTTCCAAAGATTCGGCGATCAAATTGTAAATGCGCTGTGTTTTGACGAGGATTTCCGCCAAAGCAGGATGTAACTGCAGTGGGTTCGACGGAGAGGGTGTTGTAGACGGAACGGCGGATGAGTTCGTAACCGCTGTACGAGGGAGCGTCGTAGGCGCGCTGGGCATTGTAGTTTGGGCGGACGCAGCAACGGCGGCGAGAAACCACATCGAAATCAATGTGCACAACCACCTAACCCGCATTGGTCACCATCCTTTGGGTGGGTGTTTGGCGCTTTTTTTAGCGGAATTTTTGGCAAGCCGGATTTTCGCAGGCGTGAAGGCAACATGTGGCCATGACAAAAATTTCATCCAAAAACACCAAACACCTAAGTGAGCCGGTCTCTATTCATCTTGCAGTCGTGTTTCCGGGGCGAGTTCGATAGGCCAAGGGCTTGCCTTCGTGACCGACCCGCACATTGACGGAAGTAAATGTTCAAATCCAAATCGATACCATTGTCGCTAAAGAGGACACCCCGGTTCGTCGCAGGGGCCTTTGCGGATTTTTGCGGCACGGCAACTATGTTGTGGCCGAACAAGAAGGTTATCTCGGCGCACAGGATGACTGTGCCGTCCGAACCCAACTGTTGTCAAGTCAACCTTGGTTACGGAGGGTAGGTAGAGGCAGGAGTCGCGGGGAAGATAACCCGGACGGCTTATTTGCCGGTAAGATCGAAACGGTCGAGGTGAGTGACTTTTGTCCAGGCTTTGACAAAATCGTTGACGAACCGTTCTTTGCCGTCGGATTGGGCGTATACCTCGGCAATGGCACGCAGCTCGGAGTTGGAGCCGAAAATCAAGTCGACCGAGGTTCCTGTCCATTTGGGTTTGTTGGTTTTACGGTCATAACCTTCGTAGATCCCCTCGGTGGTTGACTTTTTCCATTGGGTCGACATGTCGAGGAGGTTCACAAAGAAGTCATTGGTCAACGTTCCCGGTTTGTCGGTGAAAACCCCGTGAGCTGCCCCGTTGGTATTGGCGTTGAGCGCACGTAGTCCACCCAGCAGCACCGTCATTTCCGGAACCGTCAACGACAGCAGATTTGCTTTGTCGACCAATGCCGCGGTGGGCGAAAGCACGGCTGCGTCGGAATAATAGTTACGAAAACCATCGGCGGTGGGCTCGAGAACGGCAAAGGAGGATACGTCGGTTTGTTCCTGGGTTGCATCGGTGCGACCGGGAACAAACGGTACCGTGACGTCGTGACCCGCCAGCTTTGCGGCGTGTTCAATGGCTGCGTTGCCCGCCAAAACGATCACATCGGCAAAGGATACCTGTTTGCCTCCGGACAAACTTTTGTTGAAGTCTTGGTGAATTCCTTCGAGTTTTTTTACCACGGTGGCCAATTCTGCCGGCGAGTTTGCCGCCCAGTCTTTTTGCGGCGCCAGACGAAGCCGAGCGCCGTTGGGGCCTCCCCGCATATCGGTGGCGCGGAACGAGGAAGCGGCCGACCAGGTTGTGCGGACGAGTTGAGGCACGGTCAATCCGGAGTCCAGGATTTTTCGTTTTAACGCGGCGATGTCTTTGTCGTCGATCAGCGGATGGGAAACCGCCGGAACCGGGTCCTGCCAGGCCAACGTTTCAGCCGGAACTTCCGGGCCCAGGTATCGCGCACGCGGTCCCATATCGCGATGGGTGAGTTTGAACCAGGCTTTGGCGAATGCCAGCCGGTATTCTTCCGGGTTTGCTCGGAACCGTTCGACCACTTTGCGGTATTCGGGATCAAATTTTAACGACAAATCCGTGGTGAGCATCACCGGCGCATGGCGTTTGTTTTTGTCGTGGGCGTCGGGTACCAGATTCGCCGCTTGGCCTTTTTCGGGGATCCACTGAATCGCTCCGGCCGGACTTTTGGTCTGTTCCCATTCGTATGTCATCAGGTTGTCGAGATAATTCGTGGTCCAGGCGATGGGATTAAACGTCCAGGCACCTTCCAATCCACTGGTGACGGTGTCGCCGCCTTTGCCGGTGCCGCATTTGTTTTTCCACCCCAAACCTTGGTCCTCTATGGCGCCGGCGGCCGGCTCCGGTCCCACACATTTGGCGGGATTGTGGGCGCCGTGCATTTTGCCGAATGTATGCCCACCGGCGATCAGCGCCACGGTTTCTTCATCGTTCATACCCATACGGCCGAAGGTTTCGCGGATGTCTTTGGCGGCGGCCAGCGGATCGGGTTTGCCGTTTGGCCCCTCGGGGTTGACATAAATGAGCCCCATTTGAACTGCGGCGAGAGGTTTTTCCAGTTTACGATCACCCGTATACCGTTCGTCTGCCAAAAACGTTTTTTCTTTGCCCCAGTATACGAGATCAGGTTCCCAATCGTCGGCGCGTCCGCCGGCGAAACCGAAAGTTTTAAACCCCATGGCTTCGAGCGATACGTTGCCGGTGAGCACCATCAGGTCGCTCCACGATATTTTTTGGCCGTATTTTTGTTTGACGGGCCACAAAAGGCGTCGTGCTTTGTCCAGGTTGGCATTGTCGGGCCAACTGTTAAGTGGATCGAAGCGGAGTTGCCCCCCGCCGGCACCACCGCGGCCGTCGCCGGAACGGTAGGTACCCGCGCTGTGCCAGGCCATCCGAATAAAAAACGGTCCATAGTTGCCAAAATCGGCAGGCCACCAGTCTTGCGACGTGGTGAGGACCTGTTTGATGTCTTTTTTGACCGCTTCCAAATCGAGTGTGGCAAACATTTTGGCGTAATCAAAATCCGGTCCCAACGGATTGGAGTGTGCCCCGTGTTGCCGGAGTGGACTTAAGTCGAGTTGGTCGGGCCACCAAAACTTGTTGGATTGAGGTTGTCCTTCGCCGCGGGCGGTGTGCGGGACAGCCCAGACCAGGGTCAAGGTGAGTGCTGCCGCCAAATAACTTAGCAGCGTCTGTTTGACATATCGGTTTATCGTTTTCATTTCTTTTTTTCCTTTTTTTAATCCGAAATCAAACGTTGATATCGAATCGGTCCAGATTCATCACTTTGGTCCATGCGGCCACAAAGTCATGGACAAATTTTTCTTTGGCGTCGTCTTGGGCATAAACCTCGGCAATGGCGCGTAATTGGGAGTTCGAGCCAAAAATCAGATCGACGCGGGTTGCCGTCCAGCGGTGGGCGCCGGTTTGGCGGTCATACCCGTCATACAATCCGTCGGAATTGGCTTTGGGGTGCCATACGGTGGCCATATCCAATAGGTTGACAAAAAAATCGTTGGTGAGTACGGCGGGTCTCGTTGTGAAGATGCCGTGTTGGGATTGGTCGAAATTTGTGTTCAGGGCGCGTAATCCGCCAACCAAAACGGTCATTTCCGGAGCGGTCAGCCCCAAAAGTTGGGCGCGGTCGACAAGAAGTGTTTCGGCATACGCTCCCATTCCCGGTTTGTAGTAGTTCCGAAACCCACAGGCGTGGGGTTCGAGAACGGCAAAAGATTCGCTATCGGTTTGGTCCTGGGTAGCATCCATTCTCCCGGGGGTAAACGGCACCACAATGGGATAACCGGCGTCTTTGGCGGCTTGTTCGATGGCTGCGGCACCGCCGAGGATGATTAAGTCGGCCAGAGAGATCTTTTTGCCGTCGGGTTGGGTGGTGTTAAATCGTTTTTGGATGTTTTCGAGAACCCCAAGGACTCTGGCGACCCGAGCCGGGTTGTTGGCTTCCCAGTCCTTTTGTGGAGCCAAACGAATTCGTGCCCCATTGGCCCCACCTCGTTTGTCGGAGCCGCGGAACGTCGACGCCGAGGCCCAGGCGGTGGTGACGAGATCGGAAATCGACAATCCGGAGGTGAGAAGTTCGGTTTTCAGCGCAACTACGTCTTGCGGTTCGACAAGGGGGTGGTCCACTGGCGGAATGGGGTCTTGCCATAACAGGTCGACCGTCGGTGCTTCGGGACCCAGGTAACGGGATTTGGGGCCCATATCACGATGGGTCAGTTTGAACCAGGCTTTGGCAAAGGCATCGGCAAATTGGTCTGGATGTTGATGAAACCGCCGGGAAATCGGTTCATAAATGGGATCCATCCGCAACGCCAAATCGGCGGTGGTCATCATGGGGGGATGCCGTTTGTTTGGATCGTGGGCGTCTGCGACCAAAGTTGCCGCGGCCGGGTCGGTGGGGATCCACTGCCACGCGCCGGCGGGGCTTTTGATGAGTTGCCAATCGTAGCCGAACAGGGTGTCGAAATAACCGTTGTCCCATTTCGTGGGATTGGGTTTCCACGCTCCTTCGATGCCGCTCGTGGTGGTATGAATTCCTTTGCCGGTCGCAAACGTGTTTTTCCAACCGAGACCTTGTTCTTCGATGGGAGCGCCTTCGGGTTCGCGGCCGACCAACGCCGGATCGCCGGCGCCGTGGGCTTTGCCGAAGGTGTGTCCACCGGCCACCAACGCGACGGTTTCTTCGTCGTTCATCGCCATTCGAGCAAAGGTTTCGCGGATATCGCGGCCGGAGGCAACGGGGTCGGGGACGCCGTTGGGGCCTTCCGGGTTGACGTAAATGAGCCCCATTTGGACCGCGGCCAGCGGGTTGTCGAGTTGGCGGTCACCGGTATATCGTTTGTCCCCAAGCCACGTGGTTTCGTTGCCCCAGTTGATGTCTTCTTCGGGTTCCCACACATCGGCGCGTCCGCCGGCAAACCCCATGGTTTGAAATCCCATGGATTCCAACGCGCAGTTGCCGGCGAGAATCATCAGATCGGCCCAGGAAATTTTGTTGCCGTATTTTTGTTTGATGGGCCACAACAGGCGGCGGGCTTTGTCCAAGTTGGCATTATCCGGCCAACTGTTGAGCGGGGCGAACCGTTGGGTGCCGGTGGATGCGCCGCCGCGGCCGTCGGATGTACGATAGGTACCGGCGCTATGCCAGGCCATGCGGATAAACAAGCCGCCGTAATGGCCCCAATCGGCGGGCCACCAATCTTGGGACTGGGTCATCAGTGTAAAGAGGTCGTCTTTGAGCGCAAAGTAGTCGAGTTTGGCGAATTCTTTGGTGTAATCAAATCCCGGGTCCAGGGGGTTCGACAACGCCGAATGTTGATGCAGGATGTGCAGATTGACTGCCTCGGGCCACCAATGGCGGTTGGTGCGACCTGCTCCGGTCGCGTTTGAAGGGATGTTGTGCATCACCGGGCATTTTTTTGCCGGATGGCCGCTGTGGGCCGAGGTGGGATCGGCCGGATTCCCGATGGATTCGTTGCTCATGGGTAACTCCAGTAATTAAGGGACGGATTGAGATTGTTGATTGGAATTCGGTGTTTGGGTCGGCAGCCGCTGCTGACATCGGGAACAAAGGCCGCGGACTTCTACGTGGGCGTTCATGATGGTGCCCAGTTGGGAGACGGCTTCGGGCAAACGCAGCCCGTCGAGTTCCGAACTCTCGAAGTCGCGTACGAGCCCACATTGAACACATATATAATGATGGTGTGGGTCCAAATTGGCGTCAAACCGCACCCGGTCGCGTTGGGGTCCAAGGGTGGTCACCAGTCCCAGGTCGTGCAGTTTCCACAACGTACGGTAAACGGTGTCCAAAGAGACGGTAGGCACCCGTTTTTGTACGGCGCGGAAAATAGTCTCGGCATCGGGATGTTCTGCAGACAAGACGATTTCCCGAAAAATTTCGAGCCGCTGGTGGGTTAATTTGACCCCCGCTTCCTTTGCTGTCGTTGTGAGATGCTCAAGCCTACGATCCAGGTTGGGTTGTGACATACGTTTCATTCCTTGTTGCGTATCATACGCAAGTAGGAATCTAGTTGGATGTGACACCGCCGTCAAGGGAGTTTTTTGCGGAATTGGAACATAAACCGGACCACGTTTCTTTTTACAACAACACGGAGGTATACTGCGGCTGACCGGATCGCTTCGAGGTTGTGGAGTGGATGATGGAATGTGTTGTTTGTTCGTCGGCAATGGCTCAAGCGTCGTCATGGCGTTACCGGTGTCGCGAATGCGGATTTGAGCAATCCACACTCCAAGCCGGAGCGGGACGGGGTGTGGATGGACTCGAGACATTGCGGCGTACCAACTTTCGCCGGCTGGTGGACCACCTGAAGCTGTTGATGCCGTTGTCGGGGTTAAGGTGTCTTGAGGTGGGGTGTGCCGAGGGTTGGTTTCTGGATGCATTGTCCGGCACGGGTGTGATGGTTTCAGCCATTGAACCTTCCGAGATGGCGGTGACCACCGCAGCAAGGGGATACGAGGTAATCCAGGGTTTTTTTCCGGAAGCGTTGCCGCCCGGCAGTCAATATGACCTCATTGTATGGAACGACGTGTTTGAACACCTGCCGGATCCCAAAGCGGCGCTTTGGGCATGCGAAACCCATTTGAGTCAGGGTGGTTGGTTGGTGCTCAATCTGCCGAACAGCGACGGGGTGTTTTATCGAATCGCCAAAGCCGCAGCCAAGGTGGGTTGGTCGGGCTATCTGGATCGGATGTGGCAAAAAGACTTCGTGTCGCCCCATCTGACATACTTTTCGGCGAGCAATCTGCCGAGATTCGTAGCTCGCCAGTCACAACTGGAACTCCAATCCCAATTCCGCCTACCCAGTTTAACAAAAGAAGGCTTAAAAGAACGCCTAGCCGCATCCCATCCTGGACTGTTGGGAGCCGTGTTGGCGACAATGCTCCGCATCGCACTTCCGGCGCTAAGGTGGCTCCCGGCCGACGCGATGGTGTTTGTGTTTCGGAAACCTGGTTGAGAGCCAACGGGGATTTTTCACGACTTCTGGCGATGTTTCAGTTTGTACTCAAGAGTTTTTCGCTCCATCCCGAGGAGCCTCGCGGCTTTGCTGATATTTCCGTCGGCTTTGGCCAAGGCGGCTTCAATCCATCGGTGTTCGTAAGCTTCGACTTCGGCACCTAGGTCCTGAATGGGGAGGCGTTCGGCATAGTTGATGGCGTGTTCGGGTCGTTCGGGGTGACCACTATGCGAATCGCCCAAGGCATCCACTGCGCGTTTCAGAACGTCTTCCGGTGTTTTTTGGGCGTTCAACGCGGCGAGTAAGTGGTAAGCTGCCCGTTGTAAATCGCGGAAATTGCCGGGTAAGGGGTGGCTTTGGATAGTTTTGAGCAAGGTACTGTTTTGTCGGTATTCGTCCCACCCAGGTGGGGTCATGTTCAAAACTGCTGTGGTTTTTCTAAGCACGAGATCCCATAAATAGGGAAGATCTTCGATACATTCCCGAAGGGATGGAACGCGGATCACGACCGTTGCAATGCGGTCCAGAAAATCGAGATCAAGGTATTCGTCGCGCAATTGGCCGATGGAACGATTGGTGGCACATATCAATCGAAATTGGGATTGGACCAAATTTTGGTTGTCGCCCAGCATGTGGAACCCGCGCCCTTCTATGGCGGCCATCAAGAGGCGTTGGGTTTCTCTGTCCATGTCGGCGATTTCGTCGAGAAACAAGGTATCGCCGTCTGCTTGTTTGAGGCGCCCATGCCGGGTTTCGTTTGCATCGGTGAACGCACCCTTGACATGTCCAAACAGTTCCGACCGTGCGAGTTGGAGATTGGACCGAAATTGCCCACAAACGACGACGGGCCATTCTTTGATGGTCGCTGTTTGAAATGGGCTTCTTGCGCGCAACAGATTGGCGAGGGTCGTTTTTCCGGTCCCCCGTTCACCGAGCAGCAGCACCGGCACCCGCAACGGAGCCCAGGTATCGATGTCGTCCAACACTTTTTTCATCGCGGTACTTTGGAGCTGCGACGGATCCCATACGTGACCATCGTCATGACTTCGTGTCTTTTGGGGTTGGCCACTGCGATAACGGTGCAGCCAGGTGTCGAGTTTGAGCTGGATGATCCGAACCGGGGATTGATCGTCGGGTACTTTGTCTAATTCGGTGGTTTGCAAAAGCTCGACCGGGTCGGAAACAAATCCGGTAGTCCCCAACACCAACCACACGGCATGCATCGCCGGAGTTCCCGGCGACAGGTGAATCGCGATGGTGGCTTCGGGATTTTCTTTGCGTACACGTTGCAATACCCCCTCAGCAAACTTTTTAATCTTTTCGTGGTCGGTGGGTGTCGCCTTGGTTGTCCATGGAAGTTGAACAACGTCGGGGCAATGAGGGTCCAGCTCTTGGTGCATTCCGGAAAGGTTGACTTTCAAAGCCGCACGCTCCCGCTCTCCGTCGGGAGGATTAGCATTGCGATAACATAAATAAACGCGGGCAACACGAGACCGATAGGGGCTTTTCGGATGATTGATCGCGGTAACCAATGGACCGGCGCCTCCCCCGATGCTGATCCAACTCACGAGAACGACGTCTTTGGATTGAGGCTGCTTTGACTTCATTTTACAACCACCTTTCCGCCTAACTCGGCTGCGACACGTCGCACTCTGTCGAGGTTGTCCCCCGGTCTCAGCAACACATACACCATTTCGTTATGATCGTATAGGGGAGGATCGAAGGGCACACCGTGCGTTACCCCCTTTCCCTGTTTCGCGGAGCGGCCATCGTCGTGTTTTTCTGCATCCACAACCGGCGACAACCGTTCTTTCGCCTCCTTTGGCAAACGTGGGGGAACCACCTGCCACTTGTAGCGTACCTTGTGAAAATAGGTTTCTTTTTCCTCCACGGGAACCCATTTGGGAGTCGGCGCCTCTTCCATGGTGACAACGGAGTCGGCCACAACCGGTGGCAATGGATGAACGATTTCGGGTTGGACCATGCGGCGCCCTGTGCGTAACCCTAAGTCGGCCAGGCACAGTTCACCAAGATGGCTGTCCCGCGGAGCGGCTGTGGCGTAACACCACGGGAAGGTTTGAATCCATTGGGACAACACGTCATCCAGTTCCCGCGTTCCATTGTCGTCCAAAAGTACGCCGACCTCAAAACCCTGGTCCAGTCCCACGGTGTGCAGATTGGCGGTCATCACCAATCCCCGCTGATCACTGAGAATGGCTTTGGCGTGTAACTTATCGTGTGCGAGAATCGTGACCCCGGCGGTCGCAAGGCGCTTCACTGCAGCGGCAATCGCCGCCCGGGGGCGCGTCAGCAACGTGATTTTGACCCCCGCCTGCGCCCGTTCTTCAATCGCCTTCGTCGTGGCATGATCGTCCTGTACACCATAGCTGACGATAACCAAACGGTTTTGTGCGTTTCGGATGAGCTGTAGTGTGGTTTCTCGCAGTTCACCGTGATCCTTAGCAGTGACCCGAATGGAATGTGACGACGGCGACTTTGGCTGGGCAGGCGGAGCTGTGACCTTAGCCAAACGCCCTTTTTCGATCAATTCCCGGTCCGATTCGAGCCAAAAGGCGTTACAAAACCAGCCCGCCAGTTCAACCGCGGCCTGTTCGGTTAACTTAACACCCAGCTCCACAGAGTCCTCCAGTGCCCGATTGAAGTTCGCAGTGGAAATCCATCCCACGGGACAAGTGGCTGGGTCCGTCACAAGAAACTTCGCATGGAAATGTTCGGCGGTGCGCAGAACGACGTGTTCAGCAAGCCGATCCAGCAGCTTTTTGTGTTCCTCCACCATCCGGACATCAAAGGCGTCCTCGTCGGAGACCACCTTGGACAATCGGGCCTCGGATGCGGTAAGCACATATACCCGAACACCTCGTTGGGCGGCTTCAATCAACGTTTTCGCGAGCGTTTCATCGGCCAACAGAAACGAGGCCACCAGGACAACGTCTTTGGCGTTTTCCACGGTTTGCACAAGCGCTTGTCGGAAATGTGTTTTGGGGCCAACACGCCACACGATTGCGGAGCGATTGCTATCATCGTCGGGTCTTGTTGGCCCCTTCCGCAACCAACAAGGGGGTAAGGGAGACGTGATGGGGACTGTAGCAAAACGGGAAATGGGGTTGGTCATGGCTTAACTCCAGAGTCCGAGATCATAGGGGGTTAACAAAAAACGGGCGGTTTTGTCCCGCGGTTGTGACAAAGCGCGCCTGGTCAATTTGGAATGATCGGGTAATTGAACGACGTGAAAAGGAAAACGTTGATCAACTGTTGCGGAAAGGTCCACAATGGATTGAGGCACCACGTAGCGATCTAGGGATTCCCATTGAAGCCATTCAGCCCATTGCTGCGCGTCGTCAGGTGTGCGAGGTACAAGTTCGAGATCCCGAAGGGTGGTTTTGTCGAAGATCCCAAGGATTCCCAGTTTGCCCGATGGCACCGCCAAATTTGTTCGCTGGGAGCTAAGGGATTCGACGGCTTGGTTCGCAAACGCCGTTGGTACAACGGGTCGTTTGGCGTGACTGACCCGATCCGCAAGCTCGCGCTCGGAAATTCCTGTTGCGTTGGAAACAAGCCATATCCAACACTGCTCATAGATCATGGAGGCCAGTTCATTGGGCATGGGAAGCCGTTGCTCGACGTTCATTGCCGATTGTTCGTCCGGCTTACCGAGACTTCCCTTGAGCGAGACCACCGGTAATTTATCACGTTCCCACTCCAGGGACAGTTGGAGCTTGGAGGTGGATCCCATCGCTCCTTCCTTGCCTAATTCGCGCAACTCAAACCCATTTTGTGTCACCAGAGACAGCGACGCCGAGCCGATAGAATCTGTGATCAGTCTAGGGATGGGGGCTCCTTGCGCGGGCGGATTAGAACGATCACGTTTATACACTTTGTCGCGCTCCTCCTTGGCGTTCGGGGTCTCTATGCGCTCTACATGTATCACGGGGTTGTCAATGAGCGGGTCGTCCACAAAATAAAACCGCCACACCCCTTCTTCGGGAACCAAGACCTGCCCCTGCTCCAACATGAAACGTCCGGATTCTGAAAGCGTTGCGACTCTTGCTGCTGGATCCCACTCCAGAAGCCCCATGGTGACCGCCCGATCGAGTACTCGCCAGCCGATGGCTTCGGGGAGGCTGCCGAGGAGTTGTCGAGTGATATCTCGGCCGTCTATCGGTCGATCCAGGTCCGCGGCCAGGCACGCCACCGCCAGAAATTCGGGTCGATCCTGTCCACGAGCTACGGTTCCCTGAACGTCGAAGGTATTTACGGTAACGGTACGGTTTAAATGAATCATTCTGTGACCTCCCAATGAATGTCCTGTGCGTAAAGATGAGATTGTGCCAATTGCTGCAACAATGGGGACCGGCAAAGATCCGAGGCAAAAAACGCGCGGTGCCCGACAAGTACCAACTGATAACGCGCCCTGGTCAACGCGACGTTGAGCCGGTTGGGGCTGTTTAAAAAACCTATGGACCCACTTTTGACAAACGACAGAAACACCAAATCCGCTTCGTGACCCTGGAACCGGTCGACCGTGCACAAGGTTACCTTGACGGCGCCTTGGCCGTTTTTGTTGCCAAATCGAAAGGTTCGTGTGTTTCCGAATTGTCCACTTTCGCGCTGCAAATGATGCCGAAACAACGCCTCCTGTCCGCGATAAAACGTAAGTATCGCGACTTCGTGCTGTTTTGGAACGGTCGTTGCCCAATTCACAAAGTGTTTTAGTTCAACCAGAATTGTTTTCACTTCGGCTAAGTTACTGTTGTTGACCCCAACCGAACGTTTTTGGGGTTCAACGGACAACCACATCGCCCGCCGAGCGTATCGGGAATACGTCCACTGGCGTCGCTCCGCCATGCCATCAGCGTCTCGCAACAATGATGGACTGGCTTGGGATTCGAGACCAAACATTGGTTGTATGACCCCACTGTTTTGGGAACCATGATCGTCGCTCGGTTGATAAAACTGCTCCCGTGGAAAGGCGGAAAGTTCCGGGTGCATCCGGTGCTGAAAGGTCAACGAAACCAACCGCTGTTTCAGGACATTGGACGGCAGTCCATCCGTGAGCGCACAACCTTCGGTCCATCCTTGTAAGCGCTCAAACCCGACCTGCAACAGTTCGAGTATCGACGGCATGGCGACACGGCGAACGGTGTCCAAATCGCGGCGCAGTAGGTCGCTCGCCGTCTCGAGTCGCTCAGTTCCATTATCGCGAACGGTTCGAGGACCTCTGTTGCGGGAAGCGAATAATTCCCCGTTGAGGGTTTTGGGAAATAGTTCTTCAATTTCACGCTGATGTCGATTTTTTTCGGCAATGTTTTGGCGAAGTTCGTAGGACCGGACGAGTCTCCAAGCGATTTCCGATGCCCAATCCGCTTCATGTGTCGAGTCATCGGTGTTCAAAACGCCCGCGGCGCGCCGGGTAGCTTGCCAATCGGACAACGCCGGCACCGACCCGCTACAAAGTTGCAGATCCTGCGGCAACCGATGCTCAAACTGCCGTAAACATGGAGGTGTGCCGACCACCATATCCGCATATAACAATTCGACAATGGCGTTGGGAATCCCATAGATCTTGGTCGGTACCGCATCATCCAGCAGCACGGCGTCTACGTGCCGTGCGCGGGCTTCCTTATAAATGATCCGAGCATCATCCAGGGTAGCCGACACCAGGCTCTTTTTTTTCAAATGACCTTTCGCCGCGGCCAAAAAGGCACAAACCGCTCCTTGGGTGAATGCAGGCGGCGCTAATTTACGAATATTGTCCGCCAATTCCGATTCTTCGACATAGGGTGACAATTGTTTGACGTCACCCACCACTACCCACCGCCGAGCGAACATGGCGGGCACAAGAAACTCACCAAAGGTAGTTTTACTGGCTTCGTCGAGAATCATCAGGTCAAAGGGTTCAACCGGGGCTCCGTCTCGACGGGCGGCTTTGATAGCGGGATGTTGTAAGATACCAATGGTCGTACCACACACGAGGTTGGAGAATTCAAGAATCATTCGGACAATGGGGGAAACCTCACCATCCGTTTTTGCGAATAATGCCGATCGAAAAATCTCACGAGCGCGATCACAACCGCGGTCAACGCCCGGCGGATCGTCGAGAAAATGCTTCAATTCCGAAAGCCAAGTCGCACTTTGGCGTTTGAGCGTAAAGGGTAAAATCATGTCCGATGTCACCCGATTTTCGTCGCCAATACGCACCGGCAACACGGGTTTGTGTTCGTCATCGCGTTTGTCTTGCCACTCAATCAACCGCTCCAGCACGTTGTCGACGGCCACATGGGTTGACGCAACGAGCAGGACCCGACCGCCCCGTTCGGTGACCTGTGTAATCAGTTCACAAATCGCCGTCGTTTTTCCGGATCCGGGAGGGCCTTCCAGAATCGCAAAATCGGGTGTTTCAAGAGCGATTTCTACAAAACGACGTTGCTCGTCGGTACCGTCACGCAAACGACCATCGGAACTGGTACGAAGAAAATACCAGTCGTCTTCGGCTATAGCTTCGGGAGCAAACGACGGCCATTGGGCTTTGGTCGATGTCAATCGGACCAACGGTGCTACCCGGGGATTGGGCGTGTTGTCCAGGGACCGAAATGCCCGGATTTGGCAGTCGAGGGCATACACGTTGGGCCGCAGCCAAATCAATTGCCCCCTTGGTTGGTGCGGGTTGGGTGGGGCTGAAGTGGTTTCTTGGGGCTCTGGTTCATAGGCAACCGGAAGCCGGTCGACCAGTACAGCGCGCCCTTCCCGATCCGTCTCCAGAAACCGGACTTCGGAGTTTGGGAAACACTCCGGAGTACAGTAGACCGACGGGGTTTCCATAAACAGGTCAAAGGTTTCATCGGGTTCGTCCGGGCGCCACTGCGTAGTCTCGAGGACAATCCAATAACCGGATGGTTTGAGTCGCTGTTGTTGATCACGCCGTTTGTTGGACCGTGGCTTGTCGGATTTCGAGGACTCCCACCGCTTTTCGAACCGGTCGTGAAACGCGTTGTGCTCGTCCGGTGTGGCTTTTCGCCAACCCAAAACCGATTTGCGTCCTTCGGCGGCTTTTTTGGCTGTGAACAAAAAATCGTAGTAGGGGCGCAGTTGGGCGCCAACCTGTTTGATTGTGGATTCCCAGCCGCCAAAGCCGGGTAAGGAACGATAAAATAATTCAGCCATGGTTTCTCCTGGGTCATGGGTCGCGTGGGAGGTTATTGCACCATCCATGCCATTCCTTTTTGAAAACAATAATGAATTGTAATCATGTTGTTTTACACGCATCACTAAAAATGATTCGGAATTTTTTTGCCATCAAATGGCACAAAAGGTCCAATCCAGGCAATGGAGACATCACCGTCTACATCGTTTACGCCGGGGGCGATAGATTTCGCTTGACCGATACGTCGTAATAATCGTTCCGTCGTCTTTCCACACAACGTGGACTCCCTGGGCGGTCTGCAACAACACACCGCGGTTTTGCCAATGGGCAACATCTGCCTTTCCGATGACGGAAACCGTGGTACCGTTGTGACCTTTGAGATGTCGTCCGTAACTTAATACGGTGTAGATCGCCGTTTGGGGAATCCCGCGTTGGCTTTTTCGAAAGTCACAATGAATGGTGTGCCAAAGGCCTTCCAATGCCAGTACGACCGTATTGGCAGTTCTTTCGGCGACCGGACGATCACCCTTCCGCCGGCTCCTGGCGCGGCGGGGTTGGTGATGGAACTCCGGACAGTCTGGGCACAGGTTTCCAAATCGAATCGACGTTTCCAAATAACGACACATATCTGCCTCCCGATGAACCAACGTGCTCGGCACCATGCCGGGCTCATCAGGGGCGACGAACGAAGAAGCGTTGCGGGTAAAAAAAAGTGAAGGTTGGGTGTTTTTTTTTGCGAGCGGGATCGGGAGAAACGGATGACACTAATTTAAGCCGCTATAAGCGGTTGCATTTCCTGGAGTCTGCCAAATGTCTGAGCTTTTTAATTGTATTGTTGGTGATGTTTTTGGCTTGGTCAGACGAGATTCCAAACCGATTGGCGATGTCTTGGTAGTCCCAGTCATGGGCAACGCGAAGAAACAAGATCTCCTTTTCTCGGTCATCCAACTCGCATAGCAAACGGTGAAATAGTCGCTTTTCGTTTTGGAATCTTACGTAGTCGGTTGGGTAATCGGCACTCCAGCACCATTCCAGGGCCTGGTCGTCCCGATACTCACAACTCATAAATCGATTCGCCCCGGTTTTGAGATAATCGAGCACCTTGTTCTTGGCGACCGCGGTCAATGTTGCGGCCAGATTATATCGGTTTGGATCATCGCCATAACGTAAACACACATCTATGAGGGCGTCGACAATGAGCCCCAACAACTCGTCGTCCGGTATACGGTAACCCTGTTTCTTCAGGATTCGTTTTTGTTCGTTGGTATCCAGGCATTCCATACAGGCGGCAACACCGATACCACCGGTGCAATTTTGAAAGCCGGAAGGGTCGGCGAATCGTGGAGGCACGCGGCCAGAAATCGCACCGGCGATACGCGAGTCACGTGTGTTGCTGGATGATTGCGATTGCCGCACGGAGTCGAGAAATTCAGTCGCAACCCGCGTTGTTGTTGGGGAGTCTTTTACTTTATTGAGAAGTATGGCCCATTTTGATGCGCCGCGGGTTATCAGTTCGTCAATTTGCTGTGGCCCGTCGGATTGTTCCCATTCTTCATCGGGAGCAAAGGTTAAATAAGCGGAACCGACCGCTGCCGGCCAGGCGACAAAAGCGATGACCACAGCAAACCACGGGGTGGTTTTTGCGCGGCTTAGGACACGGCTGTTCCATCTTGCCCACGTGAACGGAACACGAAAAAGCCACCAATAAGGAACGTAGGCGATGAAATACCAAGCGAGTCCAAACGTGACCGCGTCGAGTGAATTGTTGTTCATCGCTTCGTGGATGAACAACAGAACGCCCCAAACCAGGAACAACACGCCGGGTGTGATAAGGCGTACCCACTTCGGTGATCGGGTGGGTGGCGGACTGAGCGAATCGGCGGCAATAGCCGGCGCCGTATCGGACCCGGTGTTATGTTGGTCCTTACGGTTGCTCAACCATGTGACAATCATGCTTAGCCGTCTGCCGATGGTGATCAACAAAAGTGTAATCGCCAAGCACAATCCGAAGATGACTTCGAGTGGGTCGAGGCTGGGTGGTCCTTTAGGGGAACCTTCAAACAGCAGGGGATATCCCAGGATCATCATGATGGACGTAAATAACCAGATCCAGAATAGACTCCCCCACGTTAACGCTGCAAGCCCAAACTTGGCGGCACGGTAGAGACGGTGTGATGCTCGCCGTGCCGGCGGCGTTTCATCGAATCCCGAATTGTCCTGCTGTTCAACCATGGTAGACCCCTCGTTTATGACAAATGGTGGCTAGTGTTTTTTAGGGGAATTTTGGGCAAGCCGGATTTTCGCCGAATCTTCCAAAAAATCCTGAGTCATATCGGGAATATGGCGCAGGGATTTTTGCGGGCGAGACGGTCAAAGACAGCCCGGGCGTGGAATTCATTTAAAAAAACCGCACACCTAGCAGTACTGTGTCAAAAACGCCCGGCATTCGGCCAACGCTGCATCCCCGATACCGCCCCGCCGCTCCCGACGAGGTATTCCCGATACCCCATAGGGAGCGCCAAGGCGGTCTCGGGGCGCGTCGTTGGCCCCGGTGCTCGGGCTCTTTGTGACACAGTAGTGCTAGATTTCGGTAACCGAACGACGAACCACCGACAACGACTCGGATGAATCGCGTGATATGCCGCGTACCGTTTACGTCGCCTTCAACAGTCGATAAATCAGATAAACAACCAGTATCATCACTACAGCAAGGACTTCGCTCCACGTGTCTTTCTCCTTCTTTGACGTGTCGGTTTCCAATCCTGCATCCGGGATGGGGAGCGGCTTATTGGGAGTCTGAGCGTCAAACCGGGCCTGCTCTTGTGCTCGTTTTCTCCTGTCCGCGTCCTCAAGTTCTTGTTCCACGGTGATTTGATTATAGGGTTTTTCCAATGTTTTTTTTGCGTTGCGCAGCGCTGCCACAACTTCGGCTGCTGTGGGACGTCTGTCGGGATCACGGTTGACCATCCAGCGAATCACCGTTCCCAAGTCGTTTGTGATGCCTACACCCGCCTTATGTGGGCGGATTTCTCCGGTGAGAAGTTCATCGATCACAACTCCGAGGCTATATATATCTGCTTTTGTCGATACAGAGCCACCGACGGTCAGTTCCGGCGCCATGTACCCTTCGGTTCCGATGAATCCAAACGTTCCGGTCAAATGCGGATCGAATGTAGTGTGTGCAACGCCAAAATCGCCGATTTTGGGTCGGATCATGTCGTCCATAAAAATGTTGGACGGCTTGATGTCCCGATGCACGATATTGTTTCCATGAACGGAAACCAGCGCTTGAGCGATTTCCATCGCCCAGTTCGCAACGATCTCGGCCGGCAGCGGTTTGGGGGCACCCTCTAGGCTACCTCGGCAATAATGCGGCATGGTATAGGCGACGCGACCGTCCGCCAGAATCAACACGTCCCGAATCGGAACGATGCCAGGGCACTGATTTTCTGCCAACTTGCGCATTACTTTGGCTTCTCTGACAAAACGTTCCGAAACCAGCGGGTCACGTGCCAACTCGGAATGGAGCACCTTGACGGCCAATTGTTCGTCCAAAATGCGATCATAGGCCAAAAAAACCGTGGCCATTCCTCCCTGCCCAAGTTCACCGCGAATTTCGAAGCGGTCGTCCAATCCCGGAACCGCGTCAAGACCTTGAAAAAATTGAATTGGCTGTCTGGTCGGACTGGACCCATCGGCGACCGCGGGTACCGTCTTTTTGTTTGTTTGTTCGTCAAGACCGACCGACAATAGGCTTATGTTTTTTTGCGAAAAATCAATTGAATTGACCAGCAGAAACCGCCGCTCCGGGCCACTGTCCGAGACGACGTCCATCCAGGGTTTGACACACAACACGGATTTTGCGTCCTGGGCTACGAGATACAACGTCCGTTCCGCCAGCCAACCTTGCGACCATTGTGCACGGCGTGGCGTGGTTACGGACCGACTTCCAGATAAAACCCGAACGGTGCCCGCGAACTGACCTTCTCGAATCGGCCGGGCGGCGATCACTTCGAGCAAACGATATCGCGCCAACCAGGACAAAGAGTTCATCAACTGGGAGAACAACTCAAAAGCAAGCCTATGGTGGGAGCCGTCGAGCCCCGGCGCCCGGCCTTCGTGATTGTGTTTGTTTCGTAGTTCGATAAGCCGTTGCAGGGTATTGCAGGAGTTTTGGTACCATGGGCGTAATTCGGGTATCCAGGGTGAGTTTGACGAATTGAAGAAGAATGCAGTGTTGGGTTTGGTCAGACTATCCAGCGTTTTCTGCCAGTGCCCCATGGATGGTTTGCGTAAAGAAGAGCGCTGCGTGATTCCGATGCGGCTTGCCAACTCGTCGAATGATTCGGACGCACATACATCTGCCGCGGCCAGGGCAACCGCTGAACGCAGAACGATTTCGGTACTGATAAAAATCTGGTGAACTTGGTCTGCGGGATCGGTGGCGAGCACAATCCGTTCGGCGGCCAATGCAAAGGGATAGGGCAACCTCCATCTCAATACTTCGTTGCTGGGACCATTCAGATTTGCGTTCATCGGTAACTTACCCCCGACCAGCTCTTGTTTGGCGGAACGGCTTACTTCGCTTCGTTTTTTAACCGAGGCGCCGAAGTACGTCAACTCAGCCGGATTTCCTGCCCGCAAGCTGGTGAAAAATGTGGGGCAACCCATCGAGTTTGTGAAAAAATAGCTGCGCGGCCTCTGGGCGGTGGCTTTTGGCCGCCTTGGTTCCGAAAAAACCTGCGCCATATTCCCGATATGACTCGGGTTTTCCAAAACCAATCCGCCGCCAAATCCACGTCCACAGCCCGCACCCATATTTTTTCACAAACTCATCGAGTCGACTGTCCCCAATACCCGTAAATCCAAAACGCCCCCACTTCCAATATGAATGGGTGTATGCGTGTTGGAAGTGGGGGCATTCGGATTGGAGGGTGGGGTATTCCATCTCGGATGCGGTGGCCGGTGCCTTTCTTGACCACATCAATAATTGGATTACCGGCGCATCAGATTGTAGTGTTCCGTCCCCGCCCGCGCCCAAGTACCCCCCTCGGGCTTGACAGGTGTTGCAGCTACGCTCTACCGTTGTGGCGTTCTGTTCCTTGCCGTCAGATGGCGGTCTGCGAGCGGGTTCGCGGTACTCAACACAACCACCGGTGATTACAGTAGGAGGTGCTCTATGGCGGAACGGGTTTATCGTGTACGCGGCCGTATGGCCGACGTTCTTAGTAAGTTACGCGAGGGCGGCGGTCGGATCGTTCATCGGTTTGGTGATACGGTGGTCGTCAGTGATGACGCCATCGATAAATTGCCCACTTCGGAGCGGAGTTTGTTTGATCCGACCCCGGATGTGCCGCTTGGGGCCATTGCTGACGATGTTTCGGATGACGAGATCAACCATTTGGCGGTAAAACTCCGAAAATCACCGAAGTTTATAGCCAGAAAGAAAAACCGGTCCAATGAGGATCGGGATTGGAACGAAATTCTTGGGCCTTGTGAATGACAATGATGCGGAAATGATACTTCGAACGGAGATTGGACATGGTACAAAATCAGAGACTGATCAATGAAGTGGCCGTCGGCATTGTCTATGTGAATGGGCCCACCGACGACTTAAAAATGAGTGCTGCCGAACGGGTGGCGATCACCGCGGAAATTCAGGAGGGCCTTTCGTGGATGGCCACGCTCGAACCGCTGGCCAAGGTGGCGTGGGTTTATGAAACCAAAACGGTTACTATTGATGCTACACCTTGGAAAGGTGCTCCTTGGAAAGGACTTCCGCGAGAATATTATCAAAAGTCGATCGATGCCGCGTTGTGGCGCGAATCCAATCAGAAAATCTATTTGTTTCACAAAGATCAGTATGTGCGGTTGACCAACGAAACCATGGACTCCGGTTATCCCAAACCGATAGCCGGCGCCTGGATGGGGATTCCGGCGTCCTTTGAAACTGGGATCGACGCGGCATTTTGGCGTAAATCCAACAATAAAATCTACATGTTTAAGGGAGCGGAATACATTCGGTTGACGGAAACGCAAATGGACTCAGGATATCCCAAACCGCTGGCGGGAAATTGGGAAGGATTGCCGGAGGAGTTTCAGGCGGGAATCGACGCGGTGTTCATGAACCACAACACCAACAAGATCTATATGTTCAAGGGCAGCGAATATGTGCGGCTGACCGGCTCCAAGGTCGATTCGGGTTATCCGAAACCGATCAAAGGAAATTTCAAAGGGGTGCCGGAGCACATGGAGGAAGGGATTACTGCTGCGTTGTGGCGCGGGAGCAACAACAAACTGTATTTGTTCGGAAAACACTCACGACGTACGCTGACGGATTATGTTCGGTTTAGCGACATGACCCAACCGATCGATGCCGGATATCCCAAATATGTGGGGGGGCTGGACAAAGGTGAATGCGAGGCGTTGTGGCGGGACCCCGCCCAAGCCAAACTGGGGGTCGGCTCGGGCGAAAATGGGTACAAAGATTATGTTGCTCAATTGCAGGACAAATTGGCGACAGATTCGGGGATCGTCGCGTTTATCACGAAATATCCCGTGGGTTGGTTTGCGTATGCCGGTACACCCAAGATCGTGATGGCCTGGAGTGAGTCGGACAACTTCGATCGGGTTTTTGCCCATGAAACGGGCCATACCTTTGGGGCGCCCGACGAATACGCATCCAGCAACTGTGTATGCGACAAAGAATATGGACGGTTTTTTACGGCGGAAAACGGCAACTGCAAACTCTGCGCCGGCTCCATTTCAATGGATGATGGGTTTCCCAAGTTGATTCAGGGAAACTGGGCGGGGTTGCCCACAGCGTTCCATAGCGGGATCGATGCCGCCACTTGGCGTGAAGATGACCAAAAAGTGTATTTTTTCAAAGGCGATCAGTGTGTACGCCTGACGGACACAACCGCCGATGCCGGTTTTCCCAAAAAGTTGACGGATGTGTGGTCCGGGCTGCCGGCAACATTTCAATCGGGAATCGATGCGGCGTTTTGGCGTAAATCCAATAACCGATTGTATTTATTTAAGGGAAATCAATACGTTCGGTTGGCAGGAACCACAGTCGAGTCCGGATATCCCAAACCGATTGCCGGAAACTGGAATGGATTACCCGCAACCTTCGAATCGGGGATCGATGGTGCCCTATTGAGGGACTCCAATGACAAGATTTATTTCTTCAAAGGTTCTCAATACGTACGCCTGACCGGATCCACGATGGATGCCGGATACCCAAAGGCCATCGCGGGTAATTGGAAAGGGCTCCCCAACTCGTTTACCAACGGCATCAACGCGATTTTTACCCACCGGGACAAAAAGAAAGTGTACGTATTTGACGGCAACCAATACGCCCGGATGTCCGATGGGGAACCCTGCCTGATGGCGTCCAACAGCGGGCAGTTGTGTGCTTACACCCCCAACCATTTTGGTTGGGGCGCGTTTATGAACAAAATCGACGCCGCGGTGTGGCGGCGGGAAAACGACAAAGTTTATTTGTTCAGTGGCGCCTGGTATGTACGTTATTCCAACATTGCCGATGGCATCGACGAAGGATATCCCAAACGCATTTCCGGAAATTGGAACGGATTGCCTTCTTCCTTCCGAAACGGGATCGACGCGGCTTTGTTTCGCACCTCCAATGGTAAATTATACTTTTTTAAGGGTAACCAATACGTTCGATTGACGGGTACGACCGTGGATGCCGGTTATCCAAAGACGATTTCCGCAAGTTGGAACGGTTTACCCGCACATTTTCAAACGGGGATCGATGCGGTATTTGAACGGGAATCCAACGGCAAAATCTACATGTTCAAAGGCAATCAATATGTTCGCCTTACGGAAACCACCGTGGATTCGGGATATCCGAAATCGATTGCCGCCCATTGGCCCAGCATGCCAAGCAGTTTTAACGACGGCATCGACGCCGCACTGATGCGATGGGACAACCACAAAATCTATCTGTTCCGCGGCACCCGTTATGTTCGTTTTTCGAATGTGACCGATGGTGTCGACTCTGGGTATCCCAACTGGATTCACAAAAACTGGATGCCGTTTCCGACTTAATCGTCTTGGGTCCGTTATCCGCTTATTTGGAAGGAGTGGACCATGGGTTTGAATGTGGAACAAAAAAGTCGACACCCGAAAAATGCGTGGGTTAAGTCGGCAACTTACGTCGCGTTGTTCGGGATCATGGGTTGTGGTTTTTCGGCGTGTTCCTTGGGAAAAATGACCGGGAACTTCATGTCGTCTTTTGCTACCGAGCATGTGCTGCCCTATACCATGACGACCCGGGATTTGCGGTTGGCCTGTGCCTCGGGGGAATCACAGGCAAACAGTTTGTTGGCGTTTGGCCGGGTGATGGACGCACCGCCGCATCTGGCAGCGATCGGTGCGTTGCAGTCGGCCGGCACGTGTATGGAGTTGGCGGCACGTGAAGCCGAATTACGGCGGCTCCGCGCAACGTTTGAGGGGCGTCCGACTCTGGCTATCGACGAACACACTGTGGCCAAACAAACCCATGCTCAGGCTGCAACTCGATTTTATGCCGCGTGGAAACACGCCGAGGCGGTCTTCGGGGAGATCGGCTCACGTTGTCCCGAAAATGCCGAAGACGAACTGGCCTATTTGTTGGCGTTGACGTCGGGATTGCTTGCGGTGTCTCATGATGGGGATGCTCGCCATGCCGCAGGAGTGCCGCGGGAAATCCTTCCTCAGGCGATGCGGGGGAGTGAATGTTTGGATAACCACAAGTGGTGGGGGGTTCCGGCGGCCATTCGGGTGATGGTGTGGTTGGGGGTTCCCGGTGCGTTGCCGGAAGGGGTGGACCCGTGGGCGGTGTTGGCCGATTCGACAGCTCTGGGGGATGCCGCAGGGGTGTATGTGGCGCGGGCGTTTGCGGCGCAGGCGGCCAATGCGTATGGGCAGCCGCAGCTTCTTTGTAGTCAAATCCACTCCTTTGGGGAACAGCTTACCTCGGCTAACGCCGACTCCCGGTATGCGTTGTTAAATGAAGTGGCGGCACAAACCGTTTGGCATGAACTCAACAAGTTGTGGATGGAGTCCAAGGGGTACCGGGCTCAGTCGAACACGTTGGAATGTTATTGGGACGAAACGAACGAACGAATATCCTTGGAGCCGCTGCCGTCACCCGACGAAGACGAACCGCAATTTTGATAAACGCGGTCGAAAAACTCAGCGCAACAGGAGGCGCTTTTGATGAAAAAACAAAATGATTTTCCCGCATGGTGGTGCCGAATTTGGATCAAACCCATCTTGGCGGTGGGGTATCTGGCGGCGGTTTTGTGGGCTGCGCCGAATGCTTTGGCCGCCGACAAAAAAATTCTTTGTGTGTTTGATCCCAGCGGCAAAAATGGGGATCTGTTCAAAATGGTGGAAGACTACAAGCAGCACGCGGCGACGTTGGGTGTTGATTTCGACCTGAAGCCGTACACCAAAGAAAGTGCGGCGATCGATGACCTGAAGGCAAAAAAATGTCATGCCGTTGCCGTGACCGGCACCCGGGCGCGGGCTGTCAACAAAGGAGTGGGTACGCTCGAAGCGATGGGGGCCATCCCCGATGAACAACATGTAGAAAAATTGATCAAGGTCGTGGGGGGACAAAAAGCGGCGCAATTCTGGACAGGTGGGGCAACGGACCCATATGAAGTGGCCGCGGTGTTGCCGGGAGGCCCGGTTTATTTATTTGTCCGGGATCGGAAGATCAATACCGTGGAAAAGTTGGCCGGCAAAAAGATTGCAACATTTGACAATGACGAAGCGGCCAAAACGATGGTCAACAATATCAAAGCGCGAGTTGTTTCAGCCGACGAAACAAGTTTTGCATCCAAGTTCAACAATGGCGAAGTCGATGCCTGTTATGCCCCGGCGGTCGCTTATGGTCCGTTGGAACTCAAAAAAGGAATGGGTACGGAAGGGGGAGTTGCACGTTACCCAATCGCCCAGTTTATTTATACGATCCTGATCCAAAAGAGCGAATTTCCATCTGAATTTGCCGGTAAGTCACGTGGCTATGCCGTCGCGAAATTCAAGAAAATTTACGACGGGATTCGTGCCGCAGAAAAAAACATTCCCGCGTCGGCGTGGATCGACATTCCGGAAAAAGACAAAAAAGACTACGACCTGATGTTTCAAAAAGTGCGGGTGGAATTACGGGACAAAGGGATTTATGACAAAGGGGTGCTCCGTATGATGAAAAATGGGGTGAGGTGTGTGATCGACAAAAATCGCCCCGAATGTGTAGACAAAGGTGGGGAATCCGCACTCTGATGGTCTGAGGCTGTGAAAAAATAGCTACGCGCCCCAATTCCGGCCACTTTTGGCCCCGCCCCATTGTCTCCGAAAAAGGTTTCGCAATATGCCCGATATTACTCAACTTTTTCAAAGCCAATGGAGCGCAAAATCGGCTGACTTGGGTCACGTCCAACTTTTTTCACAGCCTCTCTGTGAAAAAACAACAGCACGAATTTTTCTGCTGCCGGAAACCGATGTGAACGAAGGACCTCAACGTTTGGCCGCCGAGGGGGGGTAAGAAATGCGGATTCGGGCTACGTTTGTTGTGATTCCATTTTTGCTGCTCACCTCCGTGTTGTTTTTGGGCAACATAGAATATGGTGTTTCCCGATTGGCGGCAGTTGGGGAGTGGCTGTGGCCTGGTTATATGTTTGTTGCCGACGATCCGGTTCAACCGGAGTGTGACCCGGCACAAATCCAAAACGAGTTGACTGCCGCCCGTAGCCTACCGGCCCCACAAATGAAAGCGGGCGGTGAATTGCCGGAATCTGAATGGGACGAGTTGCAGCCGGAATCGCCCCCGGTGGGGACCCCGGAGCCTCCCCCCGAAGAGGAGTGGGACGAGTTGCAGCCGGAATCCGCGACGGAAGGGGAGGGGGGTGCGGAAACCGACGGGGTGCCGAATCAAAACCCGCCTCATTCTGTGCCCCCGGCCGCTGATTCGGGACCGTCCACGGTGGCTCTGGAAGCGTTTCTTGAGCAATGCCGCGGAGAATGGAGTCAATATCATCAGTTAACGGCGTTGATCACCCCGTCGGTTCGGATGTACCGGTCGGTGGATCGTTTTTTTGTTTCGCTGACCACAACTGGGCGTGAGTGGTTTCGCCATGCGTTGGTGATCCTGGTGTTGTTGACCGCGGTGGTCGCCACCCTCACGCGCCATCATATCGCCTTACGTCCCCCCAAAAGCCGATTGGATTATCGGGTGTCAAGCGGTGTTTCGTTGGTTGCAAACGGCATGCTTGCCTATAGTTTTTTTGCAATGTGGCAATTGGACAACGTTTCGGGTATCGAGATCCAACATTCCGAGTTGCCGTTGATGTGGTGTGGGGGATTTGTTGCGATGGCGATCGCCAACTTGCGGGAATGGGTTGTGCCTGAAGCCGACGCGCCGCCCGGTGGAACCTGGTCACGCGCATTGTTGTCGGTACCCCTTTACGCCGGAATGGCCCTGATTTCCGGTGGGTATTATTTTCTTTTTGCCGACAATCCCACGGGTCTTGCAAGCCGAATCGGGATTTTAGCCAACTATGCCCAACTTTATTTTGCCGTGGGGCTCTATGTATGGGCGGGTATGTTGCTCAAGAGCACCCGCGTGTCCCAACTGGTGTTTGATCTTGTACGCCCTTGGAAACTAAGCCCCGAACTTCTTGCGGTGGTCATCGTGGTGGCGGCATCCCTTCCCACCGCGTATACCGGTGCGTCGGGTATTTTCGTTATTGCGGCGGGAGGCATGATCTACCGGGAATTGATTCGGGCGGGGGCCCGGCCCGAACTCGCCGCAGCTTCAACGGCGATGTCCGGTAGCTTGGGAGTGGTGCTGAGTCCCTGTTTGCTTGTGGTGATCATTGCCGCGCTCAACAATCAGGTGACTACCGACCAGTTGTTCGGCTGGGGAAAATGGGTGTTTGTGTTGACGTCGGTGACGTTTTTGGCGTTCATGGTGGTCATTGGTCGCCACCACCTCACGATGGCCAGCCCCAAAGAAGCATTCGGCCCCATGATGCGCAACGTGTGGCCCCTTGTGCCGTACGCCGTTTGTATTGCCCTTTTGTTGGGGATTTACGCATGGGGGCTCGACGTGATGGTAACCCCGTTCAGCGCGCCGCTGATTGTCCCCACGATATTGTTGTGTTTGCTTTTTTTGGATCGTCGGTGGGCCAAAAAAGAACCCGTACAAGTTCCTTCTTTGCAAGATACCGATGTGCCGACCGGATTTTTGCGCGCCGGCGCGTATGCAACGGCTGAGGCCACAAACCACATCGGTGCTTTGTTGACGCTGATGGCATTATCCATTTGTTTGGGATCGGTTGTGGAAGAAAGCAACGTGATGGCGTTTGTTCCGGCCGAATTGGGATCGCCATGGATGGTGATGGCGGTGTTGACGTTGACCATGGTCTTGGTCGGCATGTTTATGGATCCTTACGGCGCCGTGGTGTTGGTGTCGGCGTCCATCGCCCAGGTGGCGTATAACAACGGCATTAACGCGACCCACTTTTGGATGATGGTCTTGGTGGCGTTTGAGTTTGGTTACTTAACGCCCCCCGTGGCATTGAATCACCTGCTGACCCGCCACGTGATCCACGAAACCGACGCGCCCAGTTGGCCCCCCGGGACCCCCTGGTGGACTCGCCATGAACGTGTTGCGCTGCCGCTTGCCATCGTGGGAGTGGCGTTGCTGGTTGTGGCGTTTGGTCCGTTGTTGTTTGGGTCCTAAGAGGGTGTTTGGGAAAAAATTGCCGGTGAGCGAAACAGTGGCCGTAGCGAGGCGGGCCTGCCGACCGAGGCCCACCGGAGGCGTACCCGAAGGTACGCTGAGGATGGGCCGACCGAGGCACGGCCGACGTAGTAGGCCAATGGTTCGCGTAACGGAATTTTTTACCCAAACACCCTCTAAGCTAATCACCAAACGCGTAGAGCTTGCCGTCGGTAGAGCCTACATAGATGGTGCCATCGGCTCCGATGGCGGCCGATGAGTAGACCTTGCCGCCGATGGGCTGAGACCATTTGACAACGAGTTTCGGACTCAACGCATAAATCGATTTGTCCTCGCTGCCGATATAAATCGTATCGTCTCCGCCGACGGCCGGAGCAGACCACACGACTGGACCACCGGTTTTGTAGAGATATTGACCAAATCCAAACTTGTCGATCACCCGCACTTCCCCTTTTTTGTTTCCGTACACCAGCGAACCATCCGACAACACCGCGATGGACGAAAACTGATCGGAATCGTCCGGAAAGAAAAATTCCTGCGTCGCGTTGGTGGTGATTTTCCTGATCCCCACGCTGCCGGCACCGAACACCACACTTCCATTGTCCAATACAACCGACGTTTGTGGTTCAAATTGGTTATCCTGATTCTGGTTTAAGCTGTTTTTGGCGTCGTAACTAAACCCGGATGCGCCCCCCAGAGTCCACGTCACGAGGTTGCCGCTTGTCGGCAACGTGTAGATGAAGTTTTCTCCCAGGGCACACCCCCCGTATAATCCCACAGAGTCTCCCCCGGGAAAATAGGACGTAAACTTCACTTTACCGTCTTTGCCGAGCGCCCGCAGGGGTCCGGGGGAATCACCTTTGTCGATGTCGTCGGTGGAAACATAGCCAAAATAAACGGTTCCATCCGGCCCGACCACCGGCGAGGTGACTACAGGCTGGTCTGCCGGAAAGGTCCATTTTTGCGACCCATCTTCCGGGTCAATGGCATACACCGTACCGTTGGTGCTGCCGATGTAAATGGTCCCGTCTGCTCCGATTGCCGCGGATGACCGGACCTTGGCTCCGGTGAACACAGTCCATTTCTTTTGTCCGGAGGCAGTGACGGCATGAACAAACTGATCGTCAGACCCGATGATAATGGTTCCGTCTTTGGCCACTACGGGGGACGAATAAACGGGCCCTCCGGTGGTGTATTCCCATTTTTTTTTGCCGGCTTGTGAGCCCACGACCGACGTCCTGCCGATCCGTGTGGGGCACAATCCCCGCATGGGCCATGGCCCCGCTTCCAAACCGCTCGTGTCGCCGCATTCGCCAATCGACAGTTCACACTGACCCCCTTCGTTACAGATGTGGTTGGCCCCACACGACCCACAACTGCCGCCGCAGCCGTCGTTCCCACATTCAATGCCGTCGCAGTCGGGGGTACAACACTGGCCATCGGCCATACACAAGCCGTTGTCGCCGCAGCCGCAGTCGGACTGACAAAGATTACAATCCTCCGGGGCTTCGCATACGCCGTCGCCGCAGGAACAAAACCCGCAGTCCTGCTCGCAGTCGGCGCAAGTTTCTCCGGCAGTGCATTGACCATCACCACAGACTGGACAAACGGCAATCGCCGCGCAATCGTAATGCACATAACAAAAGAAGGTACCGGCCACACATTCGCAGCGGATTTTGTCGTCGGTTTTGTTGCAGCAACGGTTGGGTTCATACCCACAATCGCCACTGCAGGGGTCCCCGTTTTGTGGTTGATTTTCCGGGCACATCCAGGCAACGTCGGCAAGTTCGGTATCTCCCCCATCGACCGGCGACGCCCCATCGGCCCCGATGTCCGCCCCCATATCGGACGTATCGGCAACCGGAACATCTCCTCCCGCATCGGCGACGTCTACCGTCGTCCCCACGTCCGTCCCCACGTCCGCCCCCATGTCGTTCCCTTGGCCATCCGCCGCCGAATCGGTATTGGCCGTGTCCACCATCGCGACGTCGTTTGTGGTCGTCCCTCCGGAGTCGTTTTCTCCACAGCCAAACACCGTCCCTACCACCACCACCACCCCAACCATTGTTGCCCATCGTTTTGCCATCATCTCACCTGTGTAACCAAATCTCATTGAGGCTGTGAAAAAAGTTGGACGTGACCCAAGTCAGCCGATTTTGCGCCCCATTGGCTTTGAAAAAGTTGAGTAATATCGAATATATTGCGAAACTTTTTTCGGAAGCCTTTGGGGCCAAAAGTGGCCGGAATTGGGGCACGCAGCTATTTTTTCACAAACTTATTGCCCGAACGCATATAGTTTGCCGTCTTCAGAACCGACCACCAACAGCCCCCCTTTGCCGATAGCCGGCGAAGAGTAGACCTTGTTTCCAGTAAGATAAGACCACTTTTCGACACCGGCGTTTGTCACCGCATACACCCGCATGTTGTCGGCACCAAAATAGACAACACCGTCTTTGTCGACCGCGGGAGTGGTCCGAATCGCACTTGCCGGAGCGCCTGCCGCAAAACTCCACAGCTTTTTGCCGTTGGTGTCCATCGCGACGAGTTGGCCATAGGCCCCGCCAACGATGATTTTGTTGCCGTCAATCGCCATCCCCCCCTCGCTTTGGCCCACTTCGGTGTCGGCGCTCCATTGCAGGGTACCCTGTGTGTTGTATGCTCGGACACCGTTGGCTTTGTAGTAGACGATGTTGCCGGAACCCACCGATGGCGGCGACATTTGGGCACTTACCGACTGTCCGGTCGAAAACAAGGAGTTGCCGTCGGGTTTGATACCCCACACGACATAATCGCTGCTGGATGACAACGCCAAGTACATGTTTCCGTTCGCATCGATGGCCGGCACGGTAAATACGTCGCCGTCGCCCTTAAAGAAAGTCCACTTGGGTAATCCGTCGAACGTCAACGTATGCAGCCCTTTGGTGTCGTTGTCGTTGTGAACTCCGATGGTCACAACACCCTGACCCAGATTGGTCCCTCGAAGTACGGCGAATGCACCACCCACTTTGGCCGACCACTTGATGTTTCCTTTGGGTGTAAACGCATACAATGTTCCGTTGTTGGACCCCACATAAACTGTGCTGTCCGCACCAATGGACGCCGACGATTCGATCGGTTTGCCGGTATCATAAGCCCACTTTTCTGTTCCGTCGGGATTGATGGCGTAAAATTTGCCGTTTTTGGACCCGACATAAATCGTGCCGTCGGCGGCAATCACCGGCGAAGCCGATATGGCGCCTCCCGCCGTAAACGTCCATTTCACCGAGTTGGTCGCCGGTCCGGCGAGGGGGCTTCTGCCTTGGTGGCTCGCACAATAACCGTGGGTGGGCCAGGGAGAGCCCGGCTGAAACACCGACGTATCGCCGCAGGAGGCGGTACCGGTCTCACAAAGGCCGGCCCCAACATTGCAGACGGTATTAAAAACACATTTGTCGCAAATCCCCCCGCAACCATCCGAACCGCAGGTGATGCCGGCACAGGACGGGGTACAACAGGCGTCGGAATAACACACTTGGCCCCCTTCGGTGCAGGCACAATCGGCAGCACAACTTGCACATCCTTCGCCGGCTTCGCAGAACCCGTTTCCACAAACCGCTGGGCAGGTTCCGCAATCCTGTGGGCAGCTCGTGCACGTCTCACCACTGCCACAGGTTCCGTTGCCGCAGGTTTCCAGGCACGATCCGCAGTCGGTGGGGCAGGTTGCGCAACTTTCTTCACCGTTGCAAACCCCGTCACCACATTCGGCAACTTCGGCCGTATCTTCTTCGCTGATATCGGCGTCCGGCTCCACCGCTGTTCCATCTTCCCCATCTTCCCCATCTTCCCCATCGACTGTGTCCACGCCGCCAGTGGTGTCCGCATCGAGTTCTACGGCCGTATCCACAGCCCCCCCGTCGTCATTCGCCGTGTCTATGGGGGGCGCAAACGAATCCCCCTCCACATCATCCCCCATTCCTGCGTCTCCCATATCGGTGGAGCCGGCCCCATCTTGCCCAATTCCGTCATCGGCGCCTATGCCGTCCTGTCCCCCATCGATACCGCCGATGGTGTCGGTGCCGGTGCCGTTCCCATTGTCCCCACAACCAGCCCACACACAAATGGTGAGTACCACGAAAAAAAACTGCCCATATCTTACTTTCATCATTCCTATCCTCAATCTTGTGAGCGGGTCATTTCGCCACCGATACATAGTCAAACCGAATAAATATGTCGTCAACACGGTCCAGCCTCAACCCTTTGCCGGTGGATTTCCCGGCGCTGTCCGTGCCGTATAGAATCGCCGCTGGGAAAAACAACTCATAACGCCCATATAGCCCCCGTCCGGCAAGTTCGCCGCTGGTTCCTTGAGCGTAATCCCCCGCTTCGAGATCGGCGCGGGTTTGGTTCAGGTAGGCATCCAATCGGGCGGTGGTATACGACAACGTCTCCGACGATGTGGCCTGTGCGGTCACGGCGTCGGTACCGAAGATGGGATCCCGAAACAGATTCCGTGATGGCCGCACCGAAACATCCTGAAATTCGGAACCATCCCCTTTGCCCGTACACCATTGGCTGAAAAACGTGTTCTGCTGGCGTAATTGGATGTTGACAAAGGTCCGATCATCACCCTCGTATAGACCCTCGCCCGTCAAAATCGCGCTGGTAAACCACAAACGTTCGGCACAATCGGCCGCAGCGAATACCTCAACGACGCCCGCCGTATCGCCGGCTCCTGGGCGAAGGACAAACTCGATTTTTTGCCCCACCTGGCCGTCTTCCAACGTCCCCCGGCGCGCCGGATCGGCGAGCACTTTGCCTAACGATATGTCCGGCTGCACATGCAGGAGGTCGTTGCGCAGGCTCACTACAAAGTGTCCGGTTTTCGGTTTTTTGCCGTCGATGGTGCGCGATGCCGACTCGGCCCACAATGTGCTGAGTATGGTTTGGAGATCCCCCGGTGTTTTGGCGCTGAGTACGTTTTCACGTTGCGCCAAACTCGTTTGGTACTCATATTCGATCGCGCGTACGCCTAAATACAGCGTGCGCTGAGCAATTCGAAACGCCCGTTGGTACGCCCGTAATCGTTCGTCCAACCACATCGTATGGGTCAGCGGCAGCACGGTTCGGTTCATCAACCGTTCGATCTGAATAGGGGCACACCACAGGTTGCCGTCGATCGTCACGATCCCATTGCTGAGAGCCAAACTGGCGGCCGACAGTTCCTGCATCGCTCGCTGCACTTCCAATGCCGCGGTTTTGGCCCCCACCAGGTTGGCTTGGGCTTCGGTAAAACATACTTGTTCGGAAATATCGTTTTCCAAAATCGTCATCGTTTGGTCAAATTCGGTTTGCGCTTTATCCATCGCGAATTCGAGGCCGGCAGCAACGCCCGTGGCCGCTGTTTCCACCATGGATGCGGCCGCGGCAACCCCCCCAAAAGTTTTGCTGACGGGATCGATACCCGTGGCGTACGACACCATGGCATCCTTGACCCCACCTGCCACAATCGCCGTCAAATCGGCTGCGAGTTTTCCTGCTTTGAAGTGGCTCATGGTTTTGTTGTGTGCGGCCAGCGCCTGTTCCATCGTTTCATTTCCGGCTTGTTGGAGAATGCACGCTTTCATTGCGATATCAAACGAGTCGGACAATTCGGAAAGTTGTGATCGCGCGATTTCCACGTCCTTTGCTGCTGAGCGTACCGCCAACGCCGTTTCACCAACACTTCCGCGATAACATTCGGCTTTGTCCAGCGGGTCGGAAACCAACTCGCTCAACGCCAACAGGGGGCTTGCTTCGGGAAACTGTTCGGCGCATTCAATGCGGGCAGTTTGTGTTTCGGCCAAATCAAGCCGAACTGCCGGATCCCGAAACAACAACGTCAAAAACTCATCGATGGTGAGCGCTTTTTTGCCGCCTGTTTCAAACTCCACCGTCACGGTTTGATCCGCGGTATTGAACACGGGTATCTTTGCGCTGCCGGTTGCAAACTTAGCCAAATAATCCAATGCCGGCGTGCCGTAAGGGCTCACCTGATTGCCAAACGATTGCCGCAGGTGTTGGTAAAAACACAGCCGGTACGCCAAATCGTCGGTGGGAAGTTGTTGGATCAGGGTGTTTGCCATGTTCTCCGGGGTTTGAACGCAGGGCGATGGGTCCTCGCCGTCTGCCGAACCCACGAGCCAGCAATTGTGGGCGCTGTATTGGGACCACTTGTCGATCAGCACTTCAGGTGGGTCGTTGAGATCGTATTGCGGTGCCCCGCACAACTCCAGAATCGTGCCGGCATAATTGCCTTTGACGTCGTCCATCTGACCTTCGTATTCCGAAGTTTGTAACTTGTAAGCCAAATCTCGATCGATGGTTTCCAACCAGGCGGCCCGCGCGGCGTCCAACGCGTCCTGGGCTTTGGTGACCGTTGCCGCAGCCCATGCCGTAAATTCGCCTTGGCCGGTTCCGTCCCCCACCAGGTAGTCAGAGATGGCGGAAAACTGAGCGCTTGCGCCGGCCGGATCCCCATAAAAATAAATCGGCAAATCGCGGTCTTCAATGCCCAACGGATTGTCGCCCAGTTCAAGCTGTTCCATGCGGGTCAACACCATTTTCACCGCCATATTGAGTTCGGATTTTGCGCTTTTCCAGCCCCATTCCCAAGGAACAGGGCCGTCTACCTGCCCGCGAATTCGATTGGCCAAAGCGACGACCGGTACGAACAGCCGCATGGAAGTTTCTACGGCAGCCCGCGCGGTTTCCACATTGGCTGTCGAGGGTAAAAACTGGGCACGTTCCAGGAGTGCCAACGTCACTTCCAACTGGGCCTGATATAAGTTAAGCATTGCCGTCGGCACTCCCTGGGGTTGTTCGTAGTCGTTGGACAACGTCAATGGGGCGGCCGTAAAATGGGGGCGATAATCCGGATTGGTGACCACCTCCGCCGGGAGATTGGCCAACGGCACCGCAAACCGCGGATGCAACAGGAGGCTCCATGCTGGCTGAAACCAGGTGACAAGGGACGGGATGTCGGGAAAGGTTGCGACTCGGGTTTGTGCCGCTGGCCCCAGCGCCAATGTTTCGGCCAATGTACGGGCCTGGAGGGTTTCACGAACCAAGTAGGTATGGAGGTGGAGCCATTGTTGAAGGACGCGATGGGCGACGGCACTTCCGGATTCCGACACGGCGGCGGTTTTTCCCAAAACACGTTGGCGATCCGTGGTCAATCCCGCCGACAAAGCCCGCAGCATCCGCGGGCCATCCAGACATCCTTCGGACTGAAACAACGCCGCAAGTCCGATTCCACCCACGTCGCTGCTTTGGGGTGGTTCGGAGAAAAACCGTTCCAAATCAGCGATACACGCAACAACCATCTCCCCCGATTTTCGGGGCAACTTGTGGCCATCCCACAATCCTTCCGCCGGTTGGTCGGCGTTGGTGAACAGTCCGAATCCGAGCGGCGCCCCCACGTCCCCCGAATCCCATTTGCACTGTAAATCCCCCGAAGTGGGGAGTGGAGAGCCCGACCATTCGCCGGAAACCAACGAAGCGGCGTCGGGGTCGTCGTGGGGCGTAAAACACAATGTACGCGAAGCGCACCATCCTGGTTTTGCGGATGGGGTCAAATGGGAAAAGGTACAAACCTTCGGGGCCGCAAAATCGGCGGTCGGAACGTTGTTGGGTGCCCAAAGTGTGGTTTGGGATGGATTCGCCGGATTTTCGACCGTGCAGCCAAACTCGTTGGCCAAGTTGTCGCATTCGTTGAAACCGGGGGGAAACGGTGTGTTGTCGGGATTTCCTTCGGCTTTGGTGATGGCGATGGCGCATGGAATCGCTGCGCCGTGGGTAAACGACCCGCAATAGGTGGCGATTCCGCCATCCAAACCCGCGGCGGCGAGTGGAGCGTGGGCCGACGAAGATTGCCAATACGCATCACAGACGATTTGGAGCAACGCCGTCAGTTCGGCATCAAAGGACTCCCGTTCGCAAGGGTATAAACTCGAAGGATTGGGGATGATCACCTCGTTTAAGGTGGCCATGACGCTGGGAATGGTGGCCCCCGGCCCCAATAAAGGGGTGGTGGTTACGGGAATCTCCCAACCGAGCGGGGTGATCATGCGGTCCGGTATCGATGGATAACTCGAAGTCACCGGTGGAGGAACGGCGGGGGCGTCGCCATCTTGGCTCGACAAGTCCCGCGATTTTCGGACGGAAATCTGAAACGTGGCCCGGATCGGATCGGCGCCGATCAGGATTCCCGGGTAGTCGATGGTGAGCAACGCCTCCAGCAGTCCGCCGGCAAACGCAACACCTAACGCGGTACCGGTTTGAAGCACCTCGGGGGCATCGGAAGAAGAAGGGGCATCGGTGGTGCGTTGGGTAGGCAAAGCCCAGGTCCACGCGCCTTGTCCGTCCGCCGTAAGAGTTCCTACCCATTCCCCCTGAGGAGAAATGAGTTTGGTGGGATCCTGCAATACCGCGGTCCACGATGTATCTGATGGAGAGGCATACATGAGCACGGTGATGGGAATTCGAAAGTCTTCCGGCACCAGCGGATCGGAGTTGGTGGTGTCGCCGGCTCCGGTAGCGGTGATCCACGCATGCCCTTCATACACACCGGGCGAGGGAGGGGCCGGCTCGTCGGTGGGTTCTTCGGACTCCAGCGGCCACCCCGCAGAAGCAAGGGGCGTATCGCTTAACGCCACCCCCACGCTGCGGGTACTGTTTCCGTAAAACACCCATACTTCGTGTACTTGGTCGGGATCGGCCGCCGGGTCGGCTTTGATCGCCACCGACATTTCCACGGCGGTGTTCTTCGCGTCGATTTCACAGGCGGTTTGTGTCCACTCGCCAGTCGGTGCGCAGCGTACCCAGAGTCCTGAGGAGGGTTGTACCCGAATGGGGCCTGGTTGAGGGCCAAGTCCGTTGATACGTACGGTTCGCGGAAGGTTTTTGTCGACCAACCGCAAATAGGGTGGGGTGACCGACAGGGCCGGCGAGGGGTCCAACAAAACCGGTGGCGCCGCGGTGGTGTTGTGGGCTATGCGGCAGAGCCCCCAATCGTCGCACCCCTGACCACTCGGGCATTCGTCGTCGGAAAGACAGTCAAAAGCACATTGCCCCAGCCGGCAGTGGGACCCGCAGGGACAATGTTGATTGTTGCGGCAATCCAAAGAAAGTGTCGCCAAGGTGGCTTCGTCTTTGGTACACGGCACAACCGGTGTCCCCCCCGTTGATCCATCGGCCAAGTCGCCGGCTGTATCGGCGCCGGCGTTGTCGGAATCGCCACCGCAACCGGCTAGGGTCTGGAAAATAAAAATAAGTGCAATAAAAAGTAATTTACCACTGGGGCCAACCCATTCGCCGGGGCCAGGCAGCCGGTCGAACACGGATAAGGGAGCGCGCTCGCGACACGCCGGCGAAGCCGTGTTTGTAGCCATAAGCTTGTAATCAATCCGAGTTAACCGCATGGCTGTTCTCCAAAGCACCAACGCGTCCACCATGGACACGAACATCAAGGTTGTTTGAAGTACCCCAAAGCGGATCATTCTGCAAGAAAAGGGAGACAACTCTCATTTTCCACAACACTTTTTGTATTTTTTACCGCTGCCGCAATGGCAGGGGTCGTTTCTGGCGATCTTGGGGGCGGAATTTGGGGTTTTGTTGGGCGACACAACGACGCTGAACCATGGACGTAACATTTTTTCAAGGGCCATTTCCGGTTTCCAGGGGTCGGAAAACACCCGGAGCCACTTTTCTTCCCAGTACATGAGTTCCGGCGGCTGCCGTGCGGTGAGGGCAACGGGAATCGCGGTGAGACTTTTCCAGCGGTTATAGACTGTGTTGATTGAGACGACATAGTTGGAAAGCCAGGTGGCCACGATATCATTCGGGATGTTTTCCGCTGTAGAAAAATGATCCCGCATCGGGGGCGCCATGTCCCACAAATGTCCTTTCACGATGGCATATGATTGGTCGCTCTCCATACTTCGCAACCACCCC
Source organism: Myxococcales bacterium (assembly GCA_013360285.1). Classification (GTDB taxonomy): domain Bacteria; phylum Myxococcota_A; class UBA9042; order JABWCM01; family JABWCM01; genus JABWCM01. The sequence goes on along the minus strand of JABWCM010000006.1, from coordinate 1,378 downwards.
AACCCGAGGGCAGAATACCCTTCTTCAGCAAGGGGTTTGTTTGGGGCGATGCGAACGATTTCGTCGAAAAATGGGTTGCTCTGATCCAAAACTTTGTGCACCTGGGCGGTCAGTTTTGGATTTCTCATCCCAATGCCCCACAACTGAGAAATGGCAGCCGCGTGCATGCTGAAAGTTTGCGCGTGTAGATATCCTGATTTTACGTCCTTAAAAATCTGTTTTCCAAGCCTTCCCGTAACCCAGGACATCCGGATGATTTGGGGCACAAGTCCCATGAACGAAGCAGAAATCCCCGGGATAAACGCCAAGTCGTTGCGGGGATTGATCAATACCCGTGCGCGACTGGGAATATTGCCGTCCATCGATGCCAAAACCGCGCAGTGGGTTCCTCTCCAGGTCGCAAACCACAACTGCCGTGCCACGTCGTACAACTGTTCGTCGGGCCGGTCGATGCGCCGGTCGATGCCGGAAGTCAATATTTTGTTTATGGTTTCCAAGGTAAATTTCCCGCTGGAAAACACAATATCCCATAACTTGTCCTGGAGCATCGGAGCCGTTCCGGACATCGCCACAAACTCCTCCCGCGACACCAAATAACCACCACGAAGAAACTTGTTCCAGAGTTTCATCACGCCGCCCACCCGATCCACCATCCGGTTCCATTCCGCCATTCGTTCACGAAAGTGGCTCATGCGGGCCAACAATTTGTCCAATTTTTCCCGAGCCACCACGGGAGTGTGGGCTCCAATGCTCATTCCTTCGGCCAAACAAGTCACAAACCGACCGCTACGGGTAACAATAACAAACGGCCCCCGCTGAATGTCGTTGAGCGACAAAGCAATCCGGTCAGCACCATCGGCAATTTTCGCTTCGTGGAGAACCATCTTCACAAATTCGGGATCACGGTACAACGCCAACGCACCTTCCAGATGTTTTCCGGCAAGTCGCTCCAATCGTTCGAGAAAATGAATGTCGTGCCCCATGCTGCTCCTCAATACCGCAATGCCCCGGCGGGCGTAGGCGCCACAGCACAAGAATACCCCGGCACATGGTGGATGCAACCGTCACACTATGGAGAAGCCGACGCGGGTGGTTGGACAAAAACGTTGGGTTGAGGTTTTGCGCGGAGAAAACGGCAGGTCGATGGGTTGGGTTGAGGTTTTTTGTCAATCGGACCTGTTTGGCCGGGGCATCGTGGACACTTTGGATCGGGCGCTTCGTGGATATTAATCTTCAAACCATTGTCGCTCACCGAGTTATTGAACGCTAATAACCCAGGGAGTTTGTGAAAAAATAGCTGCGCGGCCTCTGGGCGGTGGCTTTGGGTCGGCTTGGTTCCGAAAAACCCTGCGCCATATTCCCGATATGACTCGGGTTT
>JABWCM010000128.1 GCA_013360285.1 Myxococcales bacterium | reverse complement strand
CGCTGAATTGGCCGGGACCGGACTGAGGAATATCGGGAATATTCCGCAAGGACGGGACTGGACAAGGCAGCCTAAATTAGCCGAACAGGGTTCACTTATTTATTTCCGCTGACCCTCTCAGTGCCCAATTGACGCAGTCCGGTCCGAAAAACAACAAAAGCCGACACTTAGTTGGCGGTCCCGAGCACGAACGCTAGGGCCATCAACAAAGGTCGGCTTTGTTGTTCCCAAAAAAGGGCCGACGATTAGTTCAAGCTATCGGCAAGTTCTTTCCCAGGCTTAAATTTCGCAACTCGTTTTGCCGGAATTTGAATTTCCTCTCCGGTTTTCGGGTTGCGGCCTGGACGAGCGCTGCGCTCGGATGTGGTAAAAGTTCCGAAACCAAGAATGGTCACCTTATCGCCCTTGCCGAGCGCATCGGTAATCACTTTGACAAAGGAATCAAGAGCCTGTGCGGCTTGAGCTTTGGTCATGTCGCCGTCTTTAGCTACATGGCTGACGAGTTCTGCCTTGTTCATGTGCGTTCTCCTTTTCAACAAATTGAGGTGTACCTCGGCAAGCCATACGCAGTTTTGCTTGCCAACGAGGCACGGATACACCGGAACCCTAGTGTTTTCAAGTTATGTAGGTTCGTTTTAAGAAAAAAAATAAGCAAAGCCAGTTTGTAAATGTCCCGTCACGTCTAGGTCTTATGAATAAAATCAATAATTTCAATTTATTACAAGAATTCAACGCTGAGTCTGTCCGTGAAAAAAATTTCTTAAATAAGTTACTTCCCGACGACCCAATAAGGTTTGCAACGGTCCACAAGCTGTTTGGCATTCCCATTCCATCACAACGTCGACGTTGTCGGTTTGGGTGCGCGTTTTTTGGCTGATAGACGGAAATCCGCGATCTAAGTCGAAAACTGGCGATTCTGCCACTATATGCAATCAAGTTCACTCTGCCACCAGAGAGAAACGTGAAGCACAAAGCAAATCAGCCGTGACCTTATATGGTAACGGTACCACCGGATGCCGTCATGCTTCTATCTGGTGTTGTCACAACTTCTAGCTGTTCCCCTGCACCGAACCCCGAAATTCGGACATTTGATCGATTCTTGTAAGCCAGTCGAACGAATTCTCTCACAATACGCTTAATTCCCCTCATTGTGTCGCGCTACTAACAGCAAAGCAGTTTCAGAATGGCGCCGTACCTGGGTCTGCTTCAGTACCGCCGTTGTTTTTCTGCCCGCAAATCTGTTTTTCTAGCCAGGTGTGTAGTGTTAAATGAGGGTTTCCATGATCCAGGCGAATTTGAGCCGGATCGTCCGGAAAATTCTGAGAGTTTGTTTAGAGGGTGTTTTGGTAAAAATTGCCGGTGGCTCGCGCAGCAGGATTAAATATTGAAACACCCTCTCAGAGGGTCAGCGGAAATAGATGAGTGAACCCTGTTCGGCTAATTTAGGCTGCCTTGTCCAGTCCCGTCCTTGCGGAATATTCTCGATATTCCTCAGTCCGGTCCCGGCCAATTCAGCGCTAAATTAGCTCGACCAGAGTCACTCCCTTATTTCCGCTGACCCTCTCAGGCCCCAAAGAACTCCAGGCTAACAATTTTTGGCCAGGGTGTGACAAAATTTGTCACACGGTGCCGGTTACAACTTTCGTCGACCATGCACAAACTGTTTTGTAACCATACGGATACAGGTGTTGGTGTTGCATTCGTGGCTGGCATGATATTTGCTTGTTCAACACCGTAGCTAGGTGGCAAGCTAGTGAAACATTTACCGAGGTGAAAGAATGAGGACTTGGATAACAAAACGCCGCGCAGGTTTTACGCTGATAGAACTGATGATCGTCGTAGCAATTCTGGCAATACTTTCGGTTGTGGCGATACCGGCATTTATCAAATACATGCGCCGTGCGAAAACCAGCGAAGCCATTGATCAAATTGACAAAATTTATAAAGGCGCGTCCCATTATTACACATCAGCTCACGTGTTTGACAACGGAGAAAAAGCGGAGTGTCAATTTCCATCGGCGCAGGACGTGACTCCGGTTGAAGGAACATGCTGCTCAACCAATGGGCTCGGCGGTCCAGATCTGGATGGTGACGACCGCTGTGACCCCCAACCCGAAGCCTGGAACGAAGGGAGCTGGGCATCGCTAAGCTTCCAGATGAACGATGCGCATTACTTCGTTTATAGTTTCGACAGTTCAGGGACCCTGTCGGACGCGATTTTTACTGCGATGGCCAACGCAGATCTGGACTGCGACGGCGAAAATTCGACATTTCAGCGTGTAGGGTTTGGCGACCCCAGCGCGACGCTTGCCGAATGTTCCATGTATGGTTCCGCTGCGTTTTATGTTACCGCTGAAACCGAGTAACATCCTGCAAGCATCGCAAATTTATCGGTATGGATTGCGACACGCGTATCAACGGTGGGTTCTACCCGGTTACGGATTCGTCAAATCGATAGTTTCAAATTGAATCCGAGGTCCACCATGGGTGCCGCGATCGCCGGTACGGTGTCTCCGGTCGGCAATTGTAGCGGGTCTGTGCCAAATCGAAGTTCCCCGCCGTGAGCGCCAAGATGACCAGCGGCATACACCTCAATGTTAAGATAAGTCAACACGCGAATGGCAACATCCAGTCGAGTGAGAAACGAAAAATCCGAAAAATTTCCAATTGCAGATAATGTGAATGACGTGTCATCCCAAGATCCTGGTTGCGGCATAGCTACATAAACGGCTCCGTAGTGACGACCAACATAAAGCGGCTGCGCAATATTCAGTGCGTAGAGAAGTGGATAGAGGTCCTTATCATCATACCCGATGGGGTTAAAAAAATACTCTCCGCCAAGAAATAGGCTGTCTTCATCGGAATACCGTATTCCATAGGTTAATCCAGCAGCGATTCTTACTACGGTGTCGTTCTCGTCCACGCCGGGTGGCTTAATGAGGTCCTCAATCAAACCGGCGGCTTGTTCCACCAAATCGGGGTCAACTCCCTCTGGTAATTTAAGGACAGGTTTGTCCACCCCGAGCGAAACCGTGGTTTCGGCGTAAACATCCACATCAAAAATTCCCGCGGAAATGTCCACGCCGAACTTGGTTTTCACCCCATCGCGAACCGCCGCGGATACACCCAACTCGACCGATTCCCATACGAATTCGCCCCTGAATGCCCCTCCGACATCGGCGAGCGACGCCGCATCGTCAAACATACCAATCACATAGAAGTTCCAGCCCAGAGACTCCACCGGGATGTGTAATTTGACCAACGACAGACCAGTCCGTTCATCAAACAAGGTCAAGGGGTCTCGAAGTTGACCGTAGAGGATATCCGCCGGGTTCCAAAACCTGGATGTACCCCATTTAACAGGCTGCTTCCCAACGGTGGCGTAAACCACGCGCGAGATATCGAATTTGAGCCACAACTGGTCCAACAACACGTCCGGGTTGTCGTGAGATGACCCATAAGGTTCGGTTGCAGCACCGGTTGTTGTCGGATCGTATGTGAGGCGCCCACGGACAAAACCGCGCACCCGATCATTGGGTCGAGCGTCAAAATAGACGTCCAGCAAATTGGGCATCAAAAATCGATTGTCGGAAAAAGCCGCATCTTCCTGAATCACGTATGCAGAACGGAGGTATAGCTGTCCTCCAATCTGCAGAATGTCTTCACCGAGTGACATCAGGTTGGACCGCGAGATAGCTTCCCCATTGCCTGAATCCTCCGAAAACATGTCTTTTTCGGCAGCAATAGAATCAAATGGTGGGGCAGCCACCGCCGGAGCGACCGCATCCGGCGGCACTCCGACGTCTTGCTGGCTTTTTTCATTTTTCGGGTCGGTCTCGTCTCCAAATATCTGTTCTTCCCGCCGCTCAGGGGTTTCGGCGTACAAAGGCGACTGCAGCCATGTGTGAAATACCAATGTGGATGTTGTCCATACGAAGACCGCGATACGCGCCATATAGATCGGTTTGCACGAAAAGCGGAAGGACATAGCCAAAGTCACCATCATCGGCTTTTGCTCTCCAGCCAGGCTTTTGTGAACATGTTGGCATCCAAGGACCGAAGGTCGACTTCGCGGATCAAAACGACTGTAGAGTTGTTTTTTTCTACCTCATCATAAATCCGGATTTCCTGTGGGTACCACACTTCGGCATTCTTCGATTCGCTGAATAATTTTGTCCATTTGGGGTAATAAGCCGTCCGCATCAACCGACCAGACAACGCAAACTCCTGTCTCTTTAAGACATTACCTGAGGTTTGATCCAACCACAGATGAACCACGGGAAACGCGACGTCGACTCCATCTTTTGCGGTTAGCATGATTTTATGAACACCGAATTTGCCAAGCTTCTCCGCGCCTCCGTATGTCGGCGTGTATTCTTCTGCAAGACGAGATTCGTCGAAGTCCGCCCTACGTGAATCGGTACCGCCTATTCGTTCGCGTTCTGTGCGTCTTTCCCATTTGCCAACCGTGGGGTCGTACATCCATAGGTTTTTGTCGATACGAAGATAACCCTTTCCCTGCTCAGTCTTCGGTCTTAGAAACAGAATCATTAACTTATCATCGATATCACGACGATAGACGACTGCGTCGTAAACAACGTCGCTTTTCCCCTTTTCTTTGGTTTCGATATAGCAAAGCGCTTTGTAGTCGCCACCGTTTCTCTGTCGATCATCAACGGTGCGAAGCATCTGCTGCATCTCCACCTCGGAAAGAGCGAAACCTGGGCCAATCCAAGACAACAGAACAGAAAACGCGGTAAAAAACTGAGCTAGTCTGATCATTTTACGCTCCGATATGCTAATCTAATGCGTGGCTATCCGACGTGGTGGATTGCGGTGATCGGTTTCAGCTTTGCTGCGCGATAGGCGGGATAGAGCGCAGACAGCGTTGTAAACATGGTCAACAGACCTACGGAAAATACCACCGTTTGGGGTCGGACCAGCACGTGAAGCGTTTCAGACATCGTAAACAGTTGAAATGCTTCACTTGGAATCACCACACCGGACGTATTGATGGAGTAGGCAATCAACACGGCGGCTAACGCACCAATGGCCGTAGACGCGAATCCCAATACCGCCGCTTCCAACAAAAACATCTTCGAGATCATTCCTTTTTGTGCTCCGATGGCCCGCATCGTTCCTATTTCGCGTGTTCGTTCGCGAATTGCGATCCACAGGGTATTCATGATTCCGACGGCAACGAGGATCATCAGTATCATTACCAAGATACCCGTCAACGCATCGAAAGACTGGATGGTCCAACTCATAAAAGAAATTTCGTCTTCCCAATTGGTGATATCAATTTTTTGTCCGATCCAGTCTTCGTTGCCAACCCGCTCAAATTTCATCCAAAACGGGTTAGAATCCTTCTCCATCAGCCGATGTCCGGCTTTGGCTACAAGTTGCCGTAAATGATTCTCGACTTCTTCTAACTTAGCGATATCGTCCAGATAAACCATGATCGCACCGGTTGTATCTTCCGTGAGCTGGTAGATGTCGCGAACTGTCTGATTTGGAACAAAAATTCCCCACCCGCTCATGAATCCAACATCTTTTGCAATCGCTACTACGGAAACGCTCAAAGTGTTGCTGACACCGCGGGGTGTAGGCGCGGAGATTGTCAATTGGTCTCCGACATCCACTTCGAGACGTTTGGCCTGCTCCACAAACAGCATCACCGTATTTGGTTCGCGCAAATTATCAAGATTACCGCGAATTTCTTCCGTACCACCCGGTTTATAATCTTTTTGCGGAGCCAGACGGAGCACGTTCTTGAGTCCGCGTTCCGTGTCGATATCCACCCCGTTGATGCCGGCTTGAAACGACGTTGTATCGCTGATTACTTTTCCCCAGCCACGCATTCGGGAAATCGTATAGTCAAGGTGGGGCGTATTTTCTCTGACCAACCTCTCAAGCTCTTTGTGACCGGTCACCAACGGCGCAGCACTGCCAGAGGTAACTTTGTAAAACCCCGCGACGTTGATATGACCGCTGGATAGTGTAGTTGCCGAGCGAAGCATGGTCGTTTCAATCCCTGCCGACAATCCCAACAGCGTAATCAACATCGCTGTGACTAGGGCAATGGCAATACCCAGCAGCAGATTACGCCGTTTGTGCTGAAGCAAGTTCTGCGTGGCGATCAGAATAAGTTGGCCCATAACTATTCTTCCTCCTGCATCGCTTGAAGTGGCGTAACACGCATCGCGATAAGGGCAGGATAAAAGGTCGAAGCTACGCTGACACCCAGTAGTACAAAAAACGCAATGACCAAGTGTATTGGCGCAAGAAATGGGTACAACCGGGGACCAGAAAACAAAAACACAAGTATGTCGGCACCAGCAGGAATTCCGACTTGCCCAAGCGTCAGTACCAGTCCACTCCCAGCCATGGCCCCAACACCCCCAAAAAACAACGAGATGGCTGCCGTTTCAACCAGCAGCATCCACAAAACAAACCCCCGCTGTGCTCCGATAGCGCGCATGGTCCCGATTTCGCGGACCCGCTCCAAAGTAGCCATCACCATGGAATTATTGATGATCACCAACGCAACAACAAAGATAATAAAGATTGCAACGTAAAGAACTGCTCGAACAAGTGTAATGAACTGTCCGACCAATCCTGATGCGGCTCTCCAAGTCACCGCCTGAATTCCAAGGTTTTTTTCCTGCGAAACCCGATTTATGACCGCAACCGTTTCGTCAAGACGCGTCGGATCTTTGAGCATGATGGCTGCATTGAGAGCGACACCGGTGTTGATTTCATCCGAGGTGTAAATCCTCTCAAGCAGAGCTTGGGTGTACCGCTGAGCGCCTTGCAGATCAACGTTTTTGAATTCGTCAAACCCTGTCGTTGCCGAGTCGCTAACAATCGCAGCATCTTCACCACCAAACAGCGCCTCATCGGCGTTTTCGCGTGCAACTTCGACGACCCCAAATTCTTTTTTGATCTCGGCATTTTCTTCAACACGATCCGCAGTACCGAATCCGTACAGATCGCGAAAAGTCATCATGTCCATCAGGTTCTGCCCTCCAGACAAGGCCGATTTTTCGAGGCTCTTAAATTGAAATGTACCGTAAACAGGGACATTGACATTCCGTACATACCCTGCACGGGTGAGACCCGTAATCGTGAGTGTTCCGCCTATTGGAATCGCATACAAAGCTAGATGCGGCGTGATGTATTCATAAAAAAATCGTTCGCGAATGCTGAAGTTGTCATCATTCATTTCCAGAAATTGTTGTAAGATAATAGAAAACTCTTGCTCGTCAGTTCCCAAGTTAAGTTTGTCTTTTAAGTGCTGCCGAACCATGGCGGTCTCTTCGTCATCAAGCTGAAATGCAACCTCCTTAAACTGCGCTACATTTTGGCGTACGAGCTGCTGTAGCTCTTCATCGGTCGCGAGCATTCGGTTTTCTTCGTCTCGGGCTTTCTTGATCGTATCGATACGTACCGCCACCTTATGTTTGATCTGTGTCTCGTAAATGAAGTCGTTAAACATAAAACCGCGGCGCCCGTTTGGCACCGCGTTGCCTTTGACAACCTCAAATAACGGGAATGTGGCTTTGAAGGCTTCGATGTTTGTGCCGATGTACCGGAGGAAAATGTCCTGACTTTCTAGAGAAAGGGGAGCAATCTTGTTTTCAAGAAATTCGAGTGCGGCCAAGGGATCCTGTGAAAAATCACTCCAAAACACGGCTGACGCAGCCCGTCTGATGTGTTCTTCATCTTCTTGGCGATCTTTTGTGCGAGCAACGTTATCGAGGTTTTTGAGTTCCCCCTCCAACAGGCCAACGATTCGTCGAATATGGCGGGATTTTGCCTGAATTTTGGGTTTGTTATTTGTGCGAACTGCATCTCGCAATTCAGCAAGTTCGACGTCAATGGTGTTGGCTTTCTGTACCAGCGCCGTGTCGATGCCCATGGGAATCACGGACAGCACGTTATCGATTTTCAACAATTCATTTCGAATTCCCGCAAAATCATCGATTTTTCCAATATCCTCGCGGCCCATGATCATTCCGCCAAATAACGAAAGTTCATCTTTTGCGGAATCAGAGTAGACCTGAATGTGGCCAGAGAAGCTGTCCACAATGCTCCTTGACATTGAATCGTCAATCGAGTCGAGAAGCGAATTGCCCACCACGACGAGTATGGTTCCAGCGAAAACGAACGACCCCAGAATCAGGCTCTTTAACTTAGCTGAGAAAAGATTTCGAATCGCAATCTTTATCAGGATTTCAGCAAAAAACACCGAAAACATTGAAATATCCCTATGCTGATACCGCGAGAGGTTTGGCTGGAACGCCGTTTTCATCGTCAATTTGACCGTCTTTCAGTCGAATCACACGATCGGCATAACGGGTGACTTTTGGATCGTGGGTCGAGAAAATGAACGTTGTGTCCTGATTGTCGTTCATGTGTTTCATTAACTGGATGATCTTGTCGCCCGTTACCGAGTCGAGATTGGCCGTTGGCTCGTCAGCCAAAACGATACGCGGGTTTGTGACCAACGCGCGCGCAATGGCGACCCGTTGTCGCTGTCCACCAGACAACTCATTTGGTCGGTGACGGATATGCTCCGACAACCCAACCTGTTCAATGATTTTTTCGACCCGGCGCGTTCGCTCGACTTTGGAAACGTTGCCCAGAAGCAATAATGGAAACTCAACATTCTGGAAGACGTTCAGCACTCCAATCAAGTTGAACGACTGAAAGATAAAGCCAAGCTTATGTAATCTAAGGTCGGTTAGGGCGCGTTCTGAAAGCGTTGCGGTATTTTGACCATCCACAGTGACGGTGCCGCGTGTAGCAGTATCTACGCAGCCGATAAGGTTCAGTAGAGTTGTTTTTCCGCTACCTGACGGGCCGGCAATGCTCAGGAACTCACCGGTGTCGATAGCGAGGGTGACACCACGCACCGCCGGGACCACGACGGATCCCAAACGATATTCTTTGACAACTTCGTTAAGGGTTACGATTGCGTTCACGGCGTTTCTCCTCGGTGATTCTGCCAATAATGCGCCCTTGTTTGGGGTCTGAACACGGTTTTACGGGATTCCATTATAACGGCGCCTGGATTTGAACCCATGCTTATGGGTGCGCTGTTTTACATGGGACATTGGCGCTTGTCCAACGACACGATGTAGGCGTTGTCAAATTGGCGTATGAGAATTCGACGGCAGATGTTGGAATGGCTGCGATTTTTCTTGTTATGGGCCACACGGACAGATTGCTGCACAGTCGATTTGTGCTTCTTCGACACACAAATCATCCCACAGCACATCGCAGCAGAACGGATCGATATTACACACACAACTTTCGCATCCGGGATCGCTACATCCGGGGGAGTCGGTCGTACTCGGGGCGCAACAGTCGAGCCCCACCGAAGCGCAAGCGCATGAAGCTCCACAATCTTCTTGCGCTTGGACTGCGCACACATCATCCCAAAATACATTGCAGCAAAACAGATCCAATAGGCACACACATTGCTCACATAACGAGTCGTTGCACCCGGGTCCTTCCACAGGGTTTGCGATGCAACAATCGGCAACTCCACCGTTGGCACACAAGCACTCGTCGGCACACGCTCCCGTCGCCTCCGAAGCACACACCTCGTCCCAGGACACGTCGCAGCAGAAATTGTCCGACGCACACACACACGCCTCGCATCCCGGATCATCGCAACCCGCGAGGTCATCCGGGTTTGCTTCACAACAATCCCCGGGGATTGGGGGAGCGCATGTACAGCTTGAGGCGCATGACGACAATGCCAAATTAGCGCACACATCGTCCCACGCCGCGTCACAGCAGAATGAGTCGATCAGGCACACGCAGGTTTCGCAACTTACGTCATTACACCCTGATTCCGCGGTAGGACTCGGCTCGCAGCAGTCTTGGCCGGCGCATGTACATACAGCGGTGCATTGAAACGTGGCAATTGTGGAACAGTTGTCATCATAAAAAACGTCGCAGCAAAACGCGTCGGTCGCACAAACGCAACTTTCGCATGCAGCTTCGTTACACCCAGGATTCCCCTGAGCGTTGGGTGCGCAACAGCTTCCGCCTAATACCTCAGAACAAGTGCAAACCGGGCCGCAGTCAAACAACGCCGCGGCTGCACACACTTCGTCCCACGACACCGCGCAGCAGAAAAGGTCGATCGTGCATACACATGCTTCGCAATCGGGCTCGTCGCAGCCGCCGCTTTCATGCGTTACGCAGCAATCATTCGGCGCCGGAGCACAATTGCAGTCTGCAGCGCAGTCAACCTCAGCTTCGGCTACACAGATAGTATCCCAAGCGGTATCACAACAGAACGCATCAAGGTTACACACACACGCTTCGCAGGTCGGATTGGTGCAACCGGGGGCTTCAGATTCCGTGCAGCAGTCCCCTTGGGGCGGCGGAACACATCCACAAAACACGTTGCAGGTTGTTTCTGCTTCCACGACGCATCCACTGTCCCACGCTACGTCACAACAAAACGAGTCGAAGGTACAAACACAGTCCTGACATATGGGCTGGTTACATCCGGGTAGTCCAAAACTGTTTTCCTGGCAACAACCTTGTGTAGTTGGGCACTGGCACTCAGTTGGGCACTCACTTAACGCCTCACTTACGCAAACTTCATCCCACGCTGCATCGCAACAAAACGGATCAATCGTGCAGACACATTGTTCACACGTCGCTTCAGAGCACCCGGGGTTTTCGGACACCGAACAGCAATCTCCTTGAGGTGGTGGAACACATCCACACTCCGCCTGACAGTCCGTTTCCGCCAATTCCACACAATTGGCATCCCACGACACCTCGCAGCAGAATGGGTCGATGTCACATGCACATGTTTGACAAACTTCATCTAGACACCCGGGACCACCGGATGGATTGACTTCGCAACAATCGCCTGGGAGAACAACTTCACAGCCACATTCCCCAGGACATTCCAGATTCGCCAGAGCCACACAGATGTCATCCCAGGCAATATCGCAACAAAACGAGTCAATATCGCATACACAGGATTCACACGCAGGGTCGTTACATCCAGGCTCGTCGCTTGCAGTGTCGCAGCATGTCGGCGCACACCCACAGGCGTCATTGCAGGTTGTCGCCGCTACATCGACACAGGTCGAGTCCCAAGCGACAAGGCAACAGACGTCATCAACAACGCAGACGCATTCCTGACATGGTGTATCTTCGCACCCGGCGGCAAGCCCTGGTTCGCAACAGTCCCCGGGAAGAATACAAACACCACAGCCGAGTGTGTTGACCTGCTGGGCGCATACGTCGTCCCAAACAACCTCGCAACAATACGGGTCTGATTCACACACACAACTCTGAACACCCGAGTCGTTACAACCGATTGTCCCGTTTGCTTCGCAGCAACTCCCTTCGCATCCACCGCAGTCGGCTTCGCAGGTATAACAGGTCTCGTCGGGGTCACAATTGGCGTCGCCGCACTCCGGCTCTTCGCAAACGTCGGGACACCCATTTCCGTTGCCGTCGATTGCCGGGTCCAACGGTTGGTTCAATGCCACCGCAATAATAAGTTGCACATCGACAATATTGGGTTGCCCGTCGCAATTCACGTCGGCGGCAGAACCGGTCGGATCAATGAGGCATTGAGGTGGGCTGGTAACATAACCGCCAAGCGCCCAAAGAGCCGTCAAGATCGCGCATTGAGCGTCGACAATATTGACGTCACCGTTTCCGTTTAGGTCCCCCAACGGATCTGGGCATGCTGCAAAAATTGGCCGGGCCATAAAAAGTGTGCACGTTAGTAAGATAACGCACGACAAGGGTGTCTGAACATGGAGTCCGGGCACAAAACGCGCCAGGGGAAAGCAGATTTTTGTCGCGAGTTTCATGATGCGACTGTGCATTGGAACGCTCCTGTGCGTAAAGTTACAAAAAGCTCCGCTATGAATTATGTTGATGCACCTTTTTGCGGGGGCAACGTTCGTCATGTTGCAGCCATACTGTACGTCAAATCGAGGCTACAGGGAACACCGGTTTTACAGCAGCACGTTCCAACGGATCAGTAGCCCACGTTTCTCACAAACTTGCGGCTACGATCGCCACACCGCGCACGCGTGGGTGGGTACTCCTGTATCGCGCGACCGGAGTTCGCCGATGTTTCGGCGGTCTCACTGTGAATCCTGATGGGAATTCCGCGTTAACTAATCGACTGTCCCAAGGTCTGTTGTGCAACAAAATCAACAACAAAGCGCTTAATTAACACAAAATCGACATGCCGCAAGGCCGGCTTACTAACGAGGTCCTAACGAGATTTAACTGAAGCATCAAGAATGTGGTGGCTCGCCTGTCGCGCCATTGCCATGATCGTATGTTGAGGATTGACGCCGAGGTTAGAAGGAAACGTGGATGAATCAGCGATCCACAACCTTGATACCGTGTGAGAGTGAAATCGGGTGTCAACGACTGAGAAACGGGGATCGGAGCCCATTTTTGCGGTTCCAAAGAGGTGAGTCGCAATCATATTCATCTGTCGTACATCCGTCAGCCCATCAAGCAGCCGCACCATCGTGGACATCTCGTGTACCTGCTCGGGAAATCCGTACAGCCCGGGCAAAATCGTATGGGCGCCCGCAGCAAAACACAGTTCCGCAGATACTTTGAGTCCGAGACGGAACATCGCCATATCCTCTTGGTTTGGGCTGTAACGAACCCTCGTTCCCGCCCAACCGCGACTAACCGTCCCCTGCGCCTTTGCCCGCACCTGTGCCCCCCAAAGGGTCATGTTGTGGCTATTTTCCAAGTATTTCTGTAGTTTACTACCAATTCCAGGAAGCCGAAGCACCAACAATTCAGGAGGAAGGCTAAGGCTTTCTATTTTAATGCCGTGATTACGAAATTCGTCGACTTCAAATCCTTGCGTAGCCCCGAACCACATATCTACAGGTTTTTCATAAAGACCAACGATAGACACTCCCGGGTGGCACATGAAATGGCGGCCAACCGGACCACTCCCGCCCATCCCACTCGCCTGGAGCAACTGGGGGGTCTGAATCGCACTCGCAGCCAAGATGACTCCTCTGTACGCTCGCGCAAAAAAACGGCCGGTTGGGCGAAAATCGGCGTCAACACATGTACCGCTTACCGCCTCGGCCACATTTCCTTTGCATTCGATACGCTCTACCCGATGTCTCGGCATTAATTTAGCACCAGCACGAACCGCATCCGGAATGTAAGTTAACGCTACCGATTGTTTGCTGCCGGTTGGGCATCCCTGAAGGCACCGTGCACTTCCTTGACACCCGGAAACGTTTCGTTGAATGACGTGGCCCCGATATCCCAACGCTTCGGCTCCGCGACGCATCAACACGTTGTTCCCGCCCAGTACATTCTCCGGCACACGAGAAACGCGCAAATCTCGTTCGATCATTTCCCAGTGGTCGTTCAGGTCACGGTATGAAATGGTTTGTCCGAGCGCAGGATCGGTGCGGATCCATTCTGCATGTACGTCTTCGGGTACGCGCCAACAGATTCCGCTGTTGATGACTGTTGACCCTCCCACACAGCGCCCTTGAAGCAACGGGATGAGGGCTTTGCCGGTTATCATTTGTGACCCGTTGTCACGGCATAATCGCCGCATGGTGGACCAAACATCAGCATCAAATGGTGTGTCGGACGTGGGACCACCCTCTTCGAGTAACACCACCGAATACCCGGCTTCCGAAAGGGTTTTCGCAACAGTCGCTCCCGCAGCTCCTGAACCCACGACAACATAGTCGGCATCAAGATGTTCGGGGCCAGGTTTCATGGGTTCCCAATGTAAGTAATTTTGTGTGTCTTACCGGTAATTTTATAACGGGTGTCGGAATGCCCGGACCAGCCCAGTAGGCCAACTGTTTTGATAAGCATTGACATCTGTCGCACCAGATAGAATCGCGATGAATACCACCTGCCAAAATAGAGTTCACGGTCATCGGCAGGCATACGGGAAAATCGACACAATTTGCCCAACGTTATCAGCGGACCGAACTCAAACGCAAAAAATGCCAAGTGTAGCCCCCATCGTTTCGCCCAACTCTGCCTCTGAAAAAAATCGTCCAGCACACGTCGATGGTCTGGGTGGTCGGATGGCGCACAATCGTCCAGCGACGGAACGAGAGCACGGGCAACCGCGTACCGAACACGATCCGGATGACTGGTTTGCCCGATCGAATGTGAATTGCTCATAAACCTGCGTCCGCTTCGTTATAAACCAGCAGTGCTCGACGATTTGTCGTCGACATTGGAGAAATAGCCGAAGTTTAGGGTAAATTGCCAACAAAAGGAAACTCCAATTGTAACGGAAAATGATCCTGAAGTAGGTTGGAAACGCTCACGCCAATTAGCCGCACGGGGCGTTTTTTTGCGTCGGTTTTGTCAAGTAATGCAGCAGTCACGTCGAAAAGGACGTTTTCGTCCCATGTATGTTGCAAAAACGTGTAGGAACGACTGATGGTACTGAAGTCGTCGTATCGGACCTTGAGGGTCACCGTGCGGCCGGGACGCGCACATTCCTTGAGCGACTCTGCGACTTCATGCACGAGTTGTTCGCAAACAGCCATCAGTTTATCAATTTCGACGATGTCAGCCGGAAACGTACGCTCTGCACCCCTCGATCTAGGTACACGCTCGGAAACGACTGGGCGTGGATCGTCACCGGTCGCAAGTTTGTGGATAAACGGGCCCATGGACCCAATAACCCTCTCGAGGTGCGCCGCAGAAAGTTGTGCTACTTCGCCAATGGTAGAAACGCCTAACGCTCGTATCTTACCAGCCGTGGCCGGTCCGACTCCCCAGAGCCTTTCAACAGGAAGCGGCTCAAGAAACTTTGTAACCTGATGCGGTTTGACGACCACCAGACCGTCGGGTTTTCGCAGATCACTCGCTAATTTTGCGATGAATTTGGACGGTCCGACGCCCGCGGACGCGGTTAACGACAATTCTTTTTTGATACGGTCCTTGATTTCCACGGCAATGGTTGTTGCAAACGGTAGCCTCTTGGTATTCGTGGTGACATCCAGGTACGCCTCGTCCAGAGACAACGGTTCAACAAGATCGGTGTAATCGCGAAAAATCGTCCGAATAGCGCGGGATGCGTCAACGTACGCGTCAAACCTGGGGCGAACAAAGACGGCGTGAGGACACAGGCGTCTGGCTTTGGACGCCGGCATGGCGGAGCGAACACCAAAAGCCCGCGCCTCGTAACTCGCTGCGCAAACAACCCCACGGGAATCGGGACTTCCGCCGACGATGACAGGATTGTTGCGCCATTCCGGATGATCCCGCTGCTCCACAGATGCATAAAACGCGTCCATGTCGACATGAATAATTTTACGGTCGTTTTGAGACACTTAACGTCCCGGAATCGGCTTACCGAGATAGGCCATCACCTGTTTGAGGTCCTCCCAAACGTAGCGGCGCAGGTTATCTGCTCGCAGCAGCGCCGCTGGATGGTAAGTCGGCATGATTTGCACAGGAATGTGTGGATGCGTAAACCACTTACCGCGTAACGTGCCGATCGGTGCTGTCGTTTCCAGCAACGCCTGAGTCGCGACGCGCCCCAGGGCGACTATCACCTTGGGAGAAACGGCACGAATCTGCCCAAGAACGTACGGGCCACACGCAAGACGCTCATCGTGCTCCGGATCACGGTTGTTGGGAGGACGACATTTGACGATATTGGCGATATAAACGTCTTCGCGCACATATCCCATCGCCGCAATCTGCCGTGTCAGCAACTGGCCTGCTTTTCCGACAAACGGAATTCCCTGTATGTCTTCATCAGCGCCAGGGCCTTCCCCAACAAACATCAATTCCGCGTTGGGATTTCCCACGCCAAACACCAGGTTTGTGCGTCCGGAATGCAACTTACAGCGGCGGCAATCACCCAATTCTTCCCGAATGACGTTTAGTCCATCTAAACCACGAGGAACGTTGCGAAACAGGTCTGTTCGAATCGGCTCGATTTGAGTGGAGCTACGGCCGTCTTGCCGCTGTACTGGCGGCGTTTTTTTTACGTTTTCTGGCGTCAGAAGTTGAAAATCGCCTCTATCGACCGATTCTAGTTGTTGTGAACGGCCACGCTCACCCTGTCGATCAGAAATACTTGGTTTCTCCTGGGCAAGCCCAACAACGTTGGAAACGGGCCCCCGGGTCCATTCCGTTTCTCCGAACTCACATTCATACCTCAGGAGTTCGGAAACACCGCGTGAGATGTCGCCCAACACGGATCGAGCGAGGGTAGTGGTGGCGCCCACGTTGTCGTTCACACCGCCTCCTTTTTGCGAATGGTTACAATTGCATCAAGAATCCGATGAGCAAATGCCTTTTTGGTCATCAGAGGCAATTCTTCGGTTCTGCCGTCGGAAAAGACAAGCCACCCTGCATTGGTGTCCGTTCCAAACCCTGTTTGACTTGTTTGCGGCGCGGCTACGTCGTTTGCCACGATTAGGTCCAGCTCCTTACGAACAAGTTTGTCTTTGGCATGCTGGAGAATATGTTCGGTTTCTGCAGCGAATCCCACGCGTACTACATTGTGATGGCGTTTGGTTTCAAGAAGTATGTCCCTCGTCCGGGTTAACATAACGTGACGAGACGGATCGCGGTTGGATGTTTCCTTTTTTACTTTCTGGGCTTGATAGATTTCGGGACGCCAATCAGATACCGCGGCAGCCATAAGCAATACATCCGTTTTGGCGATGTATTGTTCCACAGCCTCAGCCATCTGTTCCGCGGATACAACAGATACCAGTTCGACGTCTGGCGGTGTAGGCAAGTGTACTGGCCCGGAAACGAGTTGCACCGTGGCTCCACGTTCCTGCGCTGCGGTCGCCAATGCGTACCCCATCTTTCCCGTTGACGGGTTACTAAGATAACGAACTGGATCGAAGTGTTCGTGCGTTGGCCCTGCCGTCACCAGAAAATTGCGGTTGGTCAAATCCTTGGGCAAAAAAACCCTCTCCAATGCCGCTAAAATGTCAGCGGCTTCCGCAAGTCGTCCCTCGCCTATGACACCGCAAGCAAGATCTCCGCTACCGGGTGGCACAACACTATACCGCGAAATTTCGCTCAAACGGGCGAAATTCTGCTGCACTAGAGGGTTGTGAAACATCTCAACGTTCATCGCTGGGCATATCAGCACCGGAGTCGTGGATGCCATAACTACGGACGTTAAAAGGTCATCGGCCAGGCCGTGCGACAACCTGCCGACAAAATTTGCTGTCGCTGGGGCAATGACAATGCAATCAGCATGTCGTCCCGCTTCGGTATGATGTATCTGGCGTTGGGCAGATGAGGTATCAGAGATAGTAGCCCACAATGAAATGCCGACGGGCCGGCCGGAAAGGACTTCCAGAGTCATCGGAGAAATAAAACGCTGAGCCGATTCAGTCATGATAACCGAAACATCACATCCACTTTTCACAAGGAGTCGGCACAGTTCGGCCCCCTTATACGCGGCGATTCCTCCAGTGATGCCTAAGATAATTCGTTTGTTTCGGAGCACGGACACGGGGTACCTCCGCTGCTTAAATAAGCAGAATCGATGTCGGGATTAAACTCGGAGTTAGCGAAAAAATAGTTACGCGCCCAGCGCGGGCGACTTTTGACCGACTTGGCTCCTGAAAATCCCTGCGCCATATTCCCGGAATGACTCAGGATTTTTTCGGACGACCCGGCTCAAATTCGGCTGGACCGTGAAAACCCCTATTTAACACCAGCCACCTAGGGCTACGGGCTCGCGCGCCGAGGACAAACATGCAGATATCCTCTAAGAGGGTGTTCCATAAATGGGAAATCATCCCCAAAACGGCGATTTTTAGCTGCATTGGCAGCGTCACTCCTTGTGGAATATCGGGAATATTCCGCAA
>JABWCM010000387.1 GCA_013360285.1 Myxococcales bacterium | reverse complement strand
ATGGCTTTCCTACCTCCGGGACCAGCTTATGGACCAATCCCACCGAAACGCCAGAAAACAACATAACGTGCCACCAAAGATGTGTAGAACGATGAGACCTTCGGGTACGCCTCCGGTGGGCCTCAGTCGGCAGGCCCGCCTCGCTACGGCCACTGTCTCGCTCGCCGTTATTTTTTTCACAAACACCCTCTAAGTTAACCCGCGTTTCTCTCTTGTGACAACTTTCGGTTCACTACTCCTCGTCTGTTGTTTCTTGTTCGGCGGGGATTTCTGGGCTTTCGCCGGGTTCTGTGGCTCGCTCCAACAGACTTCTCGCCGCTTCGATCAACATTGGATCTACTTGGGTCGCGTCGGCTTCGGCGATATCTCTTAATGCCGCTCGCCCCGCGGGGCCTCCTATTTCGGCTAATCCCAGCAAAGCGCGTGGTGCATCGGGATCTGCGGCATCTCGGGCGATTTGAACGAGCCTTGGCACCCCGTTGATTCCTTGTTCTACGTAGGTTCTTACTTTATCAACGGTCAGCTTTGGTGTTGCCGACGGAAGGGTGGACTGCGGTGGAGGTGCGTCGGTATTCTCGGTCGGTGGCGGCCCATCGGTTGCCGCGGTGGGCTGCTCATCTTGATCTGAAGCTGCCGCTGGACCAGCCTGGTCGGCTACGAAGGTTTCCAGGCAGGGGTGTACAACAGCGCCAAACACCAACGACATCGCGCTTTCGGTAGTTCGCCCTTGCCGCCGCTCTTTCGCATAGTCAAGCAGACATTGCTCTGGACAGCAGGGTGTGTCGGCAGGTCCCGTCGGCAGCGCCGAGCACGTCGGGAGGTCACGAATACACGCGTCGTTTCGTAACGTGCGGCCATCGCATGTGCTTGATGCTGCGAGGCACAAATTTCGGAGCTGGGCGACTGGCTCGGCAACCGATTGCGGTTGCGGACTCTCTATCGTGACGGTAGGTTGGCCAACCCGAAATTCCTTAATTTCGACCTGGGTTGCCGGTTCGATGTTCAGATCCGGTGTTTTCTTTTGCAAATCTTCATCGAGTACGATTTGGGGAATCGGGGGTAGATCTTCCAGCGTAAGTTCCTCGGCTGGGGTCGATGGCGGTTTCGTGCGCTCCAACTCCCGAAGGATATTGGCAATTTTCTGTTGGTCTGAATCGGGTTTACGCGGTGGCATGTCCTGTTTACAGGCGTAGGTCAGCATCGTTATCGAGAGGCAGCCGATGACGGTCAGTGAGTACGGTGAATTTCCCATGCCTCTAGCCATTTTGGGAAAAAAATGTGCATATTTGTTGATCATGAGCAAAATACGTCGGAATTGGCAAAAAAACCACATGAAGTAAGATAACGGCGTCGTCAATGATGTAAACTGGTTTGTGAACAGTGTCATGTTCACTCTTGGCAAAGCCGGGGACACGGGCAGTTCGGATTTCTCGCGAGCCTGGGAGTAAGATCGCCGCTGCGATGGCGGATTCGGGCATGGTGAACTTTTTTTACCGGGAAACATGATATTGCCATGTTCCGGACAAAAAAAGCCACCTACGCACGAAGACGCTCGCGGATCGGCGCTCGTAGCGTCAAGCTTGTGAGAAATCCGGATTAGGTGAAGCCGGTTTCCCTGCGGCATGTTTCCTCCAAAAGTTCCGGGGGAATTTGGTTCGTCTGCAAAAACGGTCGTTTCTCAGAACTCAAACTGCACCGTTGCAGCGGTGGATATCACGACAATGTTCTGGTCGATGAAGTCGATTCCCAGCGACAATAGGTTTTCCACCACAACCCACCGAAGTTGCAAGGCAATTTCCACGGTGAGTGCAACATCTTCGGTTACGATCAGGTCGGACGCAAGAATTGGAGGCGCGTTTCCTGCGCCAACACCCCAACCGAGCCAAACAGAAAATAATTCGCCAAGGTATGCTGCGGCACGGCCAGTCAGGGTACCGGAAAGCAACCGATAGTTTGAGTTTCCATCCACTACGGCCGAAATCTCAACCCCGAAGCCAAGTCGGTTTGTGAATCGATATCCTGCTTCCAGCCGCGCCATCGGTTTCAAGACGTGTGGTAGAGCCGGCGACTGGGAGGTGAGCGGAAATGCAGCGACTCCGCCCTTC
The DNA here is from genome assembly GCA_013360285.1 of Myxococcales bacterium. Taxonomy (GTDB): domain Bacteria; phylum Myxococcota_A; class UBA9042; order JABWCM01; family JABWCM01; genus JABWCM01. The sequence goes on along the minus strand of JABWCM010000387.1, from coordinate 1,477 downwards.
AACGCGACCCAGAACGGATTTGGGATGTCGGATTGACCGGACATTGCGGCGTCGATATTCAGGCTGTCGGTTTGTTGGTGCCCTTGTCCGAAGACTGGAGTCGCCCACAGCCACACAAAGAAAAATAGCGCTATGGTACGGAGTGTTTTGCGGTAGGGGTATCGGTGAGAAAATTGTGCCGTACCCGTCGCCTCGGAGGCGAGTTTCCCGCGCCGGTCAGCGGAAATAGTCAAACTGCCGCCGACGAGCCACTGGGGACCGCCTTGACCACTTCGAAACCAGCGGTATGTGTCGGCTGCCTTTTCTGAGTTGTCTAATTCGGGGCAATATTGGCTAGACCAGGCGGGTTTCCTCGCTTCTGCTAACCTAACGTGAAAAAAACAACCAATAGTACGTCCATTTGGCAGGTAACTACACGAAAAGCCTTGGCAACCCGGAGCACCGAGACCGAATTCACTTTTTGGCACCAGACGCTTTGACCGTGATGGAAACATGGGCGCTCCAGGATGATTTAAAATGCTGGCCCGAATTTCTTATGAGGAGTCGGCTGCGACCGCCACACACCTAGGTGGCTGGTGTTTTTTAAGGGGAATTCTTGGCCAGCCGAATTTGAGCCGGATCGTCCGGAAAATCCTGAGTCATATCGGGAATATGGCGCATGGATTATTACGGGTGAGACGGCCACAGGCGGCCAGGACAAAAATTTCATCTAACTACACCACCTGCTTGGCTCAGAATTGCGACCGAACTTCAATCGTTTAGTACCGCGTTCGTCGGTTCGGTTCAACTGGTGGTTGTAAAAACCTGCTGCCCAATGTGAGTATTTCCCGATAAACAAAAGCGGAGTAGCAATTGACAGCGCTTTTGCCGGACCCTTATTCTTGAAAAGCGTTGTGCGCCGAGAGTAGATATGAAAAAAACTACTGTTTTCAAGCCTGTTTTTTCGTTCGGAATCGTTTTGGCACTCTTGCTTTTTGTGAGTTGCGCTGAGACCTTGCCGGACGACGTATACGGTTATCGTCAGAACTGTGTTCGGCTGAATGACCAGCCAATTCCGCCGACCGACGATGATCCGCATCGCGGTACGAAAAATGTTTACGCGTGTAACATAACGGTTTCGGAGCTGGAAGCGGGTGTTTTCCCCTATCCTGACGGTACCTTGATTGTTAAGGAGTCGACCAAGACGGGCCAGGACTACACGTGGTTAATTGCCACGGCGCGAAAATCCGGTTCGGATTGGAGTTGGGACGAATACAAACGTAACTTTGGCAACGAAGATTTTTACCGAATACCGGTGTCCGAGTCGGTTTGTACCGATTGCCATAAAAAAGCCAAGGAAAGTGACTATATCTTTACCACTTTCGAGCCGTAGGGTTGGCTAGGTGGCTGGTGTTTTTTAGGGGAATTTTTGGCGAGCCGGATTTGAGCCGGATCGTCCGGAAAAAACCTGAGGAATATCGGGAATATGCCGCAGGGT
>JABWCM010000386.1 GCA_013360285.1 Myxococcales bacterium | reverse complement strand
TTTCACCGAAGCCGTAATAGTACGCTGAACCCGGGTTTGTGGGGCGCCGACATCGGGTGCGATCCAGACCGGTAGTTTATAGTCCGCGTTATAGCGCTCAGTCGGCACCGCCCCATTGGTCGCCCCATTGGTCTCATACCAAGCCGAACCATTGCAGATGACCCACCCTGCATTTTGGAGCGGGGCGTTTGATCTTGGCCCCTGGGGTAAGAAATAGGGATCCGCCAAACAACTGATTTTCCATGAAGTGTCATATTTGATGACCGCGCTTTGTACGAGGGAAGGCAGACCACCGGGTTCCCATTCAAACTCGATGTGCCGCCCATCGTCGGCATCCACGCTGCACCGAACATGCGACGGCGGCGGCTCGGGCAGTTCCAGTATCAGCGTGCCCCATTGGGATGAATCATTGGATTGGCTGCTCCTCCCTGAATCCTTTGGTATCCACGGTAAATTTGGGTTTTCCGGCCTAGGTAAAGAACGTGACGAATCGGGCTTACACCACCCCGTTTCCTCCGGTGATCCGCCCGTAGTCCCCGCAGGTTGTGCGACAGTATTCGTGGCCCCTACAAAAAACACGAACAACAACACAACGATGGTTGCCGTTACCCCAAAAACGCGACAAACCGTCATTTCCCGTACCTCCCTATGGTGAATCCCCACATTTCGGTGGGTCTCCGCCGGTTCAAAACGAAGTCAACCAAGCTTCCAACACATCTACCCGGGTATATATCCCCCCTTGGCCACACACCTGGCGTGCCGACCGAAGTGATCTGGACACGATCGCAACCAGGCGCCATGAGTTACCAAAGTACTCAAACACCGGACCGCCGCTGTCGCCCCGGCATGTGTCTTTTCCTGTGGCAGCGGTGATCGCCATCTCAAACCGCGGATCGCACCCCAGCAAGTGGGCGCGGGCCATGGAACACCCCCATCCCGACACGACGAAGTCGACCATCGATTTGCGGCCGACCACGGAGTCGGCGGACCGGTCGGTGGCGCCAAATCCCACCGCGCGTAACTGCCCCAACGGCGGTTCGGTATCGTGTGAGGATCGGCGCACAAATACGGGGTACGGCACGGGGGATGACAAAAATAAAAGTGCCACGTCTACGGTCCGATCCGGCGGCGTTTCCACACGGGTTACGGACACCACAAACCGATCCGGGGCATCCAAAGCGGCTCCGAACAATACCTGCTGCGCCGGCAAACAGTGGCGTGCCGTCAATACGACATCCGAACGCACCAATACCCCCGAACACTTCCACGACGTAGTGGTTCCGACGGCGACCACGGAGTCAAAGGGGTCGTCTTCCGCGGCCGGTCGCACCGCCGCAGGCGCCCAGCCCGACTTGACGTCCAAAAAGCCCCGTCCGATTTCCGACGGCGGGGTCGTTGATTGGGCGAACGCGATGGGGGCGCCTATGGCGAAGCATACGAGCAGAAACGGCAACAACACCCGCAGCAAGATGGGACTCTTAGTTCGGGTCAACCGTTTCCAATGCACGCCATTCAAATCGGTACCTCCCTACATCGGATCATCTTCGTTACACCATCGTGAGAAACGACGTGCGCCAAAGTTGAACGGTTCTATTTCGTTACGTACACCCAATTCGCCTAACCCACAAGTTAAGGATCGACCGCCGCATTTGATCTAAATCAATCGACCCAAAAAAATTCACAACCAATCCGATCCATCTTGGGGGGTCGTCCGTAGTATGTGCGTGACCGGCAACGATGTTGGTCGCGGTAAAATAACAAATCAAAAAATGAACTTTGTGGAGTTTGTATCATGACTGGTAAAATTCGTCGTACTGTTGTTTCTTTTGTATTCGGTGTCTCTTTTCTAGCAGCGGGCGCTGTGTCCGCAAATGCGGCCATGATCTGTGGGCAGATCTACGATTGTCAGGAGCAATGCCGAATCACCAAAAAAGGGATCCTCAAATGCGAAACGGTTTGTGAGACCACGTATGAATGTTATGACGACGGCAATGGGACAGGCGGTGGGGTTCCGTTTTGTTTCACCGACCAACTGACCGGCGAAATCGTTTGTTTACAACAGTAGAGGTTTTGTTTCGGGAGAGGTTACCCTTGAGCCTGTGAAAAAATAGCTGCGCACCCCAGTACCGGCGACTTTTGGCCGACTTGCCTCCTACGTCATATTCCCGATATGACTCGGGTTTTTCGAGTCCAATTCGGCGCAAACTTCGCGGCCCCAGGGTGCGCCCAACTTGTTTCACCGGCACTTGACAAAAACGGCTGTGGATAATGTAATGACCTCGCTTGGTTTCTGAGGTGTTGAGCCCGGCAGGTTGTTTATGTCGTTTTCCTCTCCCGCTTCCCAATCCGCTTCCGCTTCGTCGTCCACTGCTTCCCCTCAAGTCCACGATAACAAATCCGCGCCGATTTCCCCGGGGTCGTTGTGGCCATCTTTGGCGTTAGGCCTGCCGTCCACCGGCCGTGGGTTGGCGTTGGGTGCGGTTGGTGATGCCGCGGAGTTACAAGCGCATCAGGTTTTTTTTCCCCGTACCTCCGGTTTGGCAAACACCACGCCGGCTCAACCCACCCCATCTTCGGAACATCTGGGGCCGGACTCGTCTGTTGTTTCCGAACTGTCCAACGCCGGAACCCCTTTGCCCCAGGATGCCCGGTTTGCCTGGGAGCAAAAGTTGGGGGCCGATTTTTCGTCGGTACGACTGCACCAGGGAACACAGGCTTCCCGATCGGCGGATTCGATCGACGCTTCGGCTTATGCCTACGACCATCACGTTGTTTTGGGCGCCGATGCCGGTCCGGCTACGTTGGGTCACGAGTTGGTTCACGTCAAGCAGCAGCAGACTCATCCCGGAAACCACCTGGTGCAGCGTAATCCCCGCGAACGCCGTGACGCCCAGGGAATGTATAATGATGCGTCTTATCCATTTGTGCTGATGGAAGGTCAAATGGGGAATCAACTGACCGACCGCGCTCGCCGTGGGGATTATGGGGTACTCCACGAAGCGTTTGAAAACGTGATCATCGGCTACAATCGTGATGACGTAGCTATGGAAGTGTTGCGTAATCTTTCGGATTCCGATCTGCAGGCGTTGGCGGCTCGGGAAGGGGGACGTGGGTTGTTGACCCGGCTGCGTTCGGAGCTGCAATCGGGATGGACCGACAGCGACGAAACCGCGCAGATCAATCGGATCAACACCGCGTTGGCGACCCAGGTCACCGCCCCCTTGGTTGGGTTTGAACAAGACGGAGCCGGTCAGTCCCGCCCGGTGCCGTCTGCCGGACAATCGGACAATTTGGATTATCCGTGGCTGGATCGGGATTCGATTCGTAATTCCAATCAGGTGCGGGTTCGTGATGACGGTACCCCAACCGATACCCAGGGCCGCCCCTTACGCCCCGGGCATCCGGAATGGCAACAACAGGCCGGACCGGCAAAAGAGTGGTCGTTGACGGTTCCGCTCCGGGGGTTGTCGGATACCCGGTTGTTGAGTTTGGCGCGGTTTGTTCAATGGTTGTTTCAAAATGATACGGGAGGGGCTCAGGCTGCGGAAGCGGCACGGGTGGGGAGGCGAATGGGGGAAGTGCGAGACGAAATGGTGCGTC
>JABWCM010000385.1 GCA_013360285.1 Myxococcales bacterium | reverse complement strand
GGGTCCATTTCACTCGGGAGAGGCATGCAGCACTTACTCAATGCGGAGATCGGATGGCTCGCAGCATGCGAGTGCATTTTTTGTGTAGAACGATGAGACGTTAGTGTGCAGTTGTTTCTGATAGCAAGTGCTCTAGCGATCGTTAATCCAGCCCCATCGCCGTCATATTCTTCATCGCGGTTGTTTCGATAAAACAACTCAAACAGTCGCTCCCCATGGCGCCTGGCAACGCCGATTCCGTCGTCTGCAAATTTCAAACTGACCCAGGAACAAACAACCTGCGCATATACGTGAACGTGCACTGGGTGTTTATCCGAAAACTTTGATGCGTTTCGTAATAGTTCTTCTACGATATATTGTAAGTCCCCACTGGCAAATTCAACGGTGATAGCAGGATGTATTTCAGTATGTATAGAAATCCTTTCGTTTCCAACCTCCTGAACAAAGTTAGCACTTATTAAGTTAACTTCGTTGCAAAGGTTAATAACCCGTTTTTCCGGCACGCCCACAAGTGCCTCCGCAAGTTGGGTGACTGCCTTGATACGATGGTCCATTTTTGTCGCTGTTTTCACAATCGCATCAAGCATAAATTTGGTTGATTCCGGAACAGCATCACCACAATCCTGTCGAATTGCGTGACAGTACGCCACCAACGTGAGTAATGGGGACTTGAGATCGTGAGCCAATCTTCGCAGCACACCCTCACATAACAGTGCAGCAGGATGCTCCGCAGATTCCAGACCGTCGTCGTGTTTAGGTGCCATCGTTTGTTTCAGCCGTTCGATTAGCGCCAACATAGAACCAGCGATACAAGCCGGCAGTTGCATTCTACCTGTATCAAGATTGTTTACACATGTTTGCGACTTTCTTAACCGTTTTGGGGCGCGTCAGATCGCACCGACAAGGTTTTGCCCAAGTTCAACCCTAATGCCAGTGACTCACGGATTCCGGTACGCACTTCCGAATGCCTACGTGTCGCACCCATTTGTGGCGTGCAGGAATCTGGCCCCTGGGAAGTCGTCGATCCGTTGGTTCTGGACTGAGAGCGACGTCCAGCACTCGTGTATGCAACTCCAAAAATCATTAAAATAGGGATTTTTCGGCTCACAAGTAAGACCGTTGCTCGCAGGTTTCGGTAAAGTCTAACGGTTTGCGAATTGAGGTGCCACCATTTTTCGGAAACGAAGATCCGTTCCAATAAGAGGGTGTTTAGATATTTATCCTCGGCGAGCGAGCCTATGGCCGGAGCGCGCCGGTTTTGCCAACCGAGGCCCACCGGACGCGTGCCCAGAGGCCCGTCGAGGACCGCCGACCGAGGAAAAACAGGCGTAGTAGGCCGTAGGCACACGTATCAGGATTAAATATTCAAACACCGTCTAAGTGAAGTACTTGAAAATATATTGCTAACACCCCAGTCACTCGCACCGGGTGACCCCAGTAACCGGGATCGACTTGTTAATTTATACCCAATTTTGCCCCCGCGTTGGCCTCGAATATCAACTTCGGTATAGTGATTGTGAAAAAGGGGTGTGGGGTTGACTCTGTTGCCCGTTGGCGGGCACTTTCGTCCAAAGGTGAATAACTGTGGTGCAAAGAAATGGCTGCGTAGACTCACAATGGACCCGGCGGTCGGTCCGATTGAATGTGGCTGGAACAGTGCTGGTGTCTGTTTTGACGGCCATGTGTTTGCCGGATTCGGCCGCGGCTCAGCCGACACCCGGACCTACAGTTCCGTCGCCGGGATTCAAGCCACACAAAGCGGTTTGGGAGGCGAACAAACACCGAAGTGTACCGTTCCGGCCAGCAAAATACCCAAATTTTCCACTTTCACCACAACCTGTGGATCCCGGCTACATTGTGTATGGGTATATACCATACTGGGAAATGTCCTATGACGGCTTTCGGTGGAACCAGTTGACTCACGTGGCGTATTTCGCCGCCTCAGTAGACAGCTCTGGTAACATAACGGACAGTAAGCAGTGGTTTGACTCTTCGGTCACGAACCTGATTGCCGAAGCCCACGCTAACGGGGTTCGAGTTGTGTTGACCATCACCAATTTTGAAAACACTCAAATTGCGCAAATCGTCGGTTCTTCAGAGATTCGTGCCAAGGTCATTGCTAAACTGCTGGAAATGGTGCAGGCACAGGGGGCAGATGGAGTCTCCATTGATTTTGAATTTGTGCCAAAAGAAGCGAAGGCCAACTTTGTCACCTTTATGAGCGAATTGACGACCGCATTTCACCAGGCCATCCCCAGCAGTCATGTGTCCTACGCGGGACCAAGCGTAGATTGGTCCAACTCCTACGATTACGCTGCGCTGGCTGCTGCGTGTGACCACGTGTTTATTATGGCCTACGGCTACCACTGGGGTGGAAGTGATCCCGGCCCCACATCGCCCCTTACTTCGGGCGCCATTTGGTCAAAATACAACGTCACATGGACCGTTGATGACTATCTGACAAAAGGGGGCAATGCGATAAAATCACAAATAATTGTGGGTTTGCCATTATATGGCCGCGATTGGCAATCAACAAACAGTGAGATTCCGGGCAAAAAAATTGCAAACGGAGTCGCAGTAACTTACGACCAGGCCATTGTCGAAGGAGCACAAAAAGGATGGAAGTGGGATTCAGCATCCCAGTGTCCGTATTACATGTACCAGGAGGCAGGCAATTGGCATCAAACGTGGGTTGATTCTGCAGTCAGTTTGGGATTGAAATTCGATTTGGCCAAACAGAAACAGACCGCTGGAATTGGTTTTTGGGCTCTCGGGTATGATGGAAATGACGACCAAATCTGGGACGAAGTAGCCAAACGATACCCCCCAAAAGTCCCACAAATTCTTGAGGATCCCGATGTGGAAACAACTGCTGACGACGACGCCGATGCGGCATTCACGGTTGACATAAACGAAGGAAATTCCGACGACGGCAGCCATCGGGGTATAGACGGTGCCGGAGAGAGTGTTGATAGTGGGACGAGTGGCAACGAACAGGCCGACACCTCATCGCCTGAGGACGCCGTAGACGTAGGTGCAAACAGCGGCCTTCCAGGAGATGATAGCGCAAGTTTTTATATTCCGTCGCCGCCGAAAGGAACCGAGCCTACTGAACCAGGCGGTCAGACGCCCGACTATGAGAAACAGCAACTCGACACATTACCACAGTCCGCGCTAACTTCGGATGACAGCGGATGTATGGTCACACGAGTTAGACCACAATCATGGTCGACGGTGGCTCTCATTGTTATGTTGGTCGGAATGTTCGTAAAAAAATTCCCCGCCATTTCTTGCCGTCGCTCGCAGCGAGACGCCTGAAGGGTCGGCGAATTCTGGATGTGTGAACTAACCTGTATTTCTCACCGGTCGTCGACTGCGACGCCGATTTGCCGGCATGTTGAGGTCATGCTCTCTCCGGCATGCTCGACAGGCAAAATTCGACGCGCCGGCAATCCGCTCGCCATCAACGCACCGGCGTTCCAGTGATCGGAGCCTCAAGCTCGTGGGAAATCCGGGTTCGCGCGAGAAACTAACTTAGCGTTATGAAAACGTTGTCCCTGGAGGCACTAATATTTCGCCGGGTTTGGCCAAGCAGTGTGCATC
>JABWCM010000127.1 GCA_013360285.1 Myxococcales bacterium | reverse complement strand
TACGCGTCCCCAGTGCTGTTCTTCGACGTCGTCGCGGTTGTTGCGAAATGGTCTCAGATGGTCAGCGGAAATTTCACGTCCGAGGGTATGGTTCGAGTTGTTGTAATGGACGGCTTTGGGGTTGCTAAGGCGGAAAAATGCGTTTTGTCGATGAAGTGGAGCTGCATTTGACCGCCGGGGCGGGCGGGGACGGAAAAGTTGCGTTTCGACGGGAATCGCATGTGCCGCGTGGTGGACCCGCCGGCGGAGACGGCGGAAATGGCGGGAATGTTCGGTTTTTGGCGAGCCCCCAGAATCCGACCTTGCTTGATGTACGCAGTCGATATCATTATAAAGCTGAAGACGGAGGCCACGGTGGTACAAACCGGTGCCATGGAAAAAGCGGCCAGGATTTGGTGATCCGGGTTCCAGTTGGCACCCAAATTTACGATTCCGCGAATGGTGACCTGTTGGCCGATCTGGTCGAGCCGGGTGCAGAATTCCTCGCTGCACGCGGAGGTCGCGGGGGGCATGGAAATGCGCATTTCGCTACGCCTGTACGCCGTACCCCGGATTTTGCGCGTCCGGGCAAACCTGGACAGATACGCCGTGTCCAGCTTAAGTTAAAGGTTATCGCCGACGTAGGGTTAATCGGATTGCCTAACGTCGGAAAGTCGACTCTCATCACCCGTATTTCCGCGTCCAAAGCCACCGTTGCCGATTACCCGTTTACGACCCTTGTTCCCAATCTCGGGGTGGTCGCGTCTGGGTTGTTGGGAAGCTTTGTCGTGGCGGATATTCCCGGTCTGATCGAAGGGGCTCATGCGGGTGCGGGTCTTGGTCATCAATTCCTGCGCCATGTTGAACGCGCGCCGTTGTTGGTTCATGTGGTAAGCGCGGTTTCCGACTCCGGCGTCGAGCACGACATTGACGTCATTTCCAGCGAACTTCAACAATATCTTCCTGAACTTGTAAGACGCCCAACCATGTTGGTGCTGAATAAGATCGACGTGCTCGAGAGACACGAACGCGCCGCATTTGTTCAACAGATAAGTCGTGTTGCACAGGAACGTGGACTTCCGTTTGCCGCAGTCAGTTGTGTTACCGGCGAAGGTCTCAAGTCGTTTCAGCAGAAGTTGGAACGTTTGGTTTTTGAGAATATGCCGAAGCATCAGTCTACTGGCGCCTACGACCCGCTTGCTTACTAGGTGTGTGTCGCAACGCGAAAATGCCCGCAATAGCCGCTTTTGGCCGCATCGCCCGAGAACATCCCGGCGGGATATGCACCGATATTTTTCGGTCGAACCACGGCCGATCCGGCAAAAAATCACTCTCTTGATGTCGATTTTCCATTTGTGCCACACACCTAACCTGGATTTCTCACAATCTTGATGTCGTGAGCACTGTTCCGCGGGCATTTTCGGGCATGTTGCACCATTTTTTACCGTCGGTATGGCGCTGCCATGCGTCCACGAAAAAGGGCTCACCGTGCCCTCATGGTCGGACCGCCGGTGTTCGCCGTGATGCGCTGATGGTACGCCACAGGGGTCAAAGCATTTCTTGCGGTGTTTGACCGTCCGTGAGCCGATCTGTATATCGTGTTGTTTTGTGGGGGTGGTAAAAGTCTGGGAGGGTCAGCGGAAATAGAGACGTAAACCCTGATTGGCTAATTTAGGCTGCCTTGGCCATGTCCGTTGGTGCGGCATATGCTCGATATAACGTCAGTCGGGTCCCGGCCAATTCAGCACTAAATTAGCTTTCTCCGGGTCACTTCCGGCGTGAAGCGGACCCTCTGATGCGAGGTTTCCGACAAACGGTCTTCCGCATTGTTCGCGGTAAGATAACTAAAGCGGGTCAATTCCTGCTAAGTGTGCCCACGGGATGCCATGTGGGTCTTGCCGCTGATGACGGTGCATATCAACACCCTCCAAGTCGTCATAAGGTGTTCATTTAATGCAATTATTGGGCAATTCCGAACGCAAGACGGGGGTGGCGTACGCCCGGCCACCATTCGGTTGGTCGCTGTGGGTTGTATGCGTGTTTACGAGCGTTTTTGTAACCCGTGTGACGTTGGCCCAGGTTGGTGACGATGGTAAGTTAAACCCCGTTCCCTCGGGTAGCGACGAATCCGCGATTTCAGATGAGGGGCGTGTTAAGGAACTTGGAGAGCGGGTGGAAGGACTAAAAGAGCGTGTACACGAGTCCAAGAGTCGCCTTCTGCTCTTAAAGGAACAAATACTTCATGACGTCATCGCCGAGGCTCAGGTTACGCTGGTCCATCGGAATGAACTCGGTGCATCGTTCACGATTGAATTTGTCAGGTATACGCTGGATGGTGTCCAAATTTACGCTCAAGCAAACAATGATGCACGCGTACTCGATCACTCACGACATTTTCAGCTTTTTAGGGATACCTTGGTGCCGGCGAACCATGTCCTTTCGGTCGAAATAGTATTACGGGGAGAGGGTGGGTTGTTTTCGTACGTCGATGGTTATCGATTTCGAATCCGATCCAACTACACTTTCTACGCGCCCAAAGCTAAGATAACTCACATTGACGTCGTTGTATTTGAAAACGGTGGGGGGCTGACGACACTCGAGGACAGGCCGGCTGTGCGTTATGACGTTCGTCACGAAGACGCCGTCGCTGCGCCTGCTGCGACCCCAGAAATTGGGCCGCGAGATTCCGACCGGAGCATCTCGCAATGACGTTTGAGCAAGTGAAGCACCGTGTGCGGTTATCTGGACAGCCACCGGTTGTAGTTGTTGGTGGTCGTGACGCCAATTTCGGTCTTCGAGTATCGCTGCGAATTTGTCCCGTGACCGCCAACCAAGTTTTGCGTTTCGGTGTGTTTTGGGTGTTGCTGTTGGCTATGTTACCACGAGCGGTCGCACAAAACGTTCCCAAAATCACCGCCGATACGTTAGACCGTCTTCAGGGATTGGATCGCAGCCTAGCCGTCGTCAAGGGGGAACTGACCAACCTAAAACCCGATTCTCCGGTAGACTCTTTGCAGCAACGTTGGGCGTTGGCACGTAACTTAGCGAACCAGGGTCATGTTTCACAGGCCGCTATTCTACTTCAGGACCTCATAGACAGCGAGGATTTCCAAAGAGAACCTCAATATGATGAAGCTGTGTTTCAGCTTGCCTTGTGCTTTGAGAGAAGCAAACGGTACGAGGGTGCGCGGACGCGCCTTAAGGGACTGATCGACAAAGGATCCTCTCAAGCTTCCGCGGCTCTGGTGCGTTTGGTAGAGATTACGCTTACTACGGATGACCGCCCCGGTTTGAAAGATTTGATACGACGAAACGCTGATCCTGCGTCCCAGGACCAGGCGATGCGATACGTTATTGGGAAAGTGCACTACAAACTAGGCGATAGCGTTGCCGCTGAACGATGGTTAACTTCAGTTTCCACGTCCTCTTCTTACTATTATGGCGCACAATATTACCTTGGTGTTATCGCTACTGCCGCGGGAGACTACGGGAAGGCGCGTGTCGCCTTCGAGGCTGCGGCAAATGCACCGGTTTCGGATCAACTCCCTTTTTTTGACCGACGGGACATGGGCCTGATCAGAGACAATGCGTTGCTGGCGCTGGGTCGGTTGCATTTTGACCTCGGTGACGACGTTGCTGCCGTTGGCTACTACCAGCGAATTTCAGAAAAATCAGCGGTTTCCGATGCTGCATATTACGAACTCGCAACGATTTACTCGGAGACCGGCCAACTCAAGAAGGCGATAGCGGCGATTGATATGCTGACCGTTACCACGCAGGACAGCCGCGCAGTTGCCGAAGCGGAAATACTTCGGGGTGATATTCTGGCAAAACTGGGTCGGTATGAAGATGCGGTTTCCGCGTATCAACGGACCATCGACAGACTCACACTTGTTTACAACGACTTGCAGCAATTTGCGCGATCAGAGACGAAGGTCGTGGCTTATCTTCAGTGGTTGGTCACAGGAATTGGTGAAGGTGACGACAACCTAAGACGAATTTCGAACACCGCTGACGTGTTTTTGGCGAATGTGCCTGGTGCGCACGGAGTCTTTCGGTTGTTCAGTCAACTTGGCGAGCAGCGACGGGAGCTCACCGACGCGTTCGCGTTGGCCGAAACCTTGTATGCAACACTCGAACTGCCTCTTCGTTTGGACTTGTTCCCGTCCTTCGTGCCCAACTGGGCCGAATTGGGAGCAGTTGACGCCTCATTGCTGGCGTCCTACGTGGGGTTGCTGGACGCCGAAGCGGTACATGCGGCTAACGTTGGAACAGGATCGAGTCGTGATGAGTTGTTACAGGCGGTCACCAACCGTCGCAATTCTTACAAACAATTCCTGGAGGGAGTGCCCCAGACATCGGACGATTTTCTCGCTCGACGGAATGCTGCAGAAAAAAAACTTACCGACTTGCGGACCCAATTTTACGAGAACACCCAGTCATTTAACAGCGAAAGCATCTCGGTCGCTACATCGAATAGACCGACTCGCCAGCTTCCCAGTGAGCAGAACCCCGATCGGATGATGATCCTCACCTCTGTACAGGCCGGCGGTGCCGCTTTGGTGGAAAATGCCGACGGTTTGTTGCGCGATGCCCTTTGGCGAGCGTGCCGCGAGGAGAGTCGGTTGTTGGATCGGCTTCGTCTGGAATCGGGCGCCGATTACCGTGGTGTGGTCGAGTCTTATCTTACTACACGCGACATGGTAGCGGAGCGACTGGCCCTTGTTGACTCACTTCGAGGTGCTATCGTCAACCAAATTGGAAAGCGTACAGCGGAATTAAGGTCAACCTTGCGTCAGGAAATGGAGGTAATCCGAACAGCACTGGCGCAAATTGAGCAACAAGGTGCTATTGCTGGTCAGTTCGCCAGCAAAGAAGGAGTGGATACATTTCGTTATGCGGTTGCGAACGTGGAGTCGCTCTTGTTGGCCGCTGACCTTGGGTTAGTTGACATTGTTTGGCAACAAAAACAAGAACGTGCGGACAAAGTACGCAGCCTGGCGGAAATTCGGGCTGAAAAGCTCCGTGGTATCGATCAGAGTTTGAAGATACTTTCGATGGAGAAGTTCGACTTGGTTGGCGATGAAAATGGCTCATCCGACAGAGGCCCGGCTACTGTTGTGCCGTTGCCGCCAGAGCCCGCGGGTACGGAGCATCCGGATGCAGATTCAAATTGATGATGCACACGGCTCCCACAGGACGCGTTGCATCGTGTGGTTGTGGATTGGGGTTGTTGTCTTTTTTGCGGTCTTTCCGCTCAAACCGACGGTTGCACAGTCAGACCGAACGGTGATTACTGAACAATTCCGCGGAGCTGCGCGTAGATCCGCGTTGGCATCTCTGGAGTTGGAAGTCGAATCGTATGTGACGACCGGCAGGGACTTTCATGATGAGGTGATCACAACCATACGGCGCGATCTGCTAAAGCGGCGGGACGCGATGGCTGGCGCTTACGACAAAGAAATCGCCGAGCACGAAGCTGCTCAAGTGGCGTTGATCGACGACGCTATGCTGGTTTTGGAACGCTTCTTAACTAAGTATCCTGACCACCCAGAGCACACACCTGATGCAATGTTTCGTTTAGCGGATTTGTACTTCGAGCAAGCGTCCATGGAGTACGCTCTTGCGATGGACAGGTACGACGCGTCTGTTCGCGGTTACGAACAAAGCGCCGGTGGTCCTGAACCAGTTCAACCGACGCTAAACCTTGAAAAGAGCATTTGGCTTTACGACGGCGTTGTGAAACGTTTTCCGAAGTATCGTTATGCAGACGCTTCCATGTATTTGTTGGGATTTTGTTACGAACGTTCAGGAGACGGCGACCGTGCCATCTCCGCGTATGAACAACTGGTGGCGTTGCACCCCGAAAGCCGTTACGTTCCCGAGGCATACCTTCGTATCGGTGAGTACTTTTTTGACGTGTTCGAGTTTGATCGCGCAATAGCCGCTTATGAACAAGCCGCTGCCCACAAGGATCGACGGCTGTACGACAAGGCCATATACAAGCTCGCATGGGCTCACTTTCAACGATACGACTATGATCGGGCTATCGCCGCTTTTAAGTTACTCATCAGTTACTACGATCAGGCCATTGCCGATGGTACCGCCGATGGAGGGATATCTTCGGCTTTGCGGCGTGAGGCCGTTGAATACCTTGCGCGGAGTCTGACCGAGGATGACTGGAATGGTGACGGGGTTGCCGACCCCGATGCGGGTGTGGAACGCGCGCTATCTTATCTTAAAGACGGTTTATCTTACGAGAGAGACATCCTTCTTGAATACGCCGAGAGCTTGTTTCAACTCCACGAAACTGCAAAGTACGAGCAGGCTGCGGAGGTCTATCGGCGCATCATTGTTCGCGATCCGTTGCATCCGGATTGTCCGCAACTACAGGAACGAATCGTCTCCATCTACGACATCATGGGCGCAGCCGAACGCTCGGAAGCCGCGAGGATTGAGTTTGCAACCAGGTTTGCACCGAATAGTGAATGGCGGCAACGAAACAGCACCAATACCATGGCTGTCGCCAAGGCGGACGAGTTGGTTGAGCAGATGTTGAGGCAACAGGCTCAGTTGCATCATCAGCGTGCTCAGGAGTTGCGCCGTGAGGGCAGGGAGTCTGGGGATACCGCGGTATTGGCAAGAGCATCCGCGGAGTATTCGAAAGCGTCGTTGGCATATGGGGTCTACTTGGACGGTTATCCCAAGAGTCGGTATACTCCGGATATGCGTTTTTTCCGGGCAGAAACGTTGTTTTTTAGCGGTCGTTTCTTGGACGCTGCCAATGAATATGAGGCGGTTAGAGACCTGGTCGGTGCGGAGCGTTACCGTGAAAATGCCGCGTACTCGGCAATCAAGTCGTTGGAGTCGGCGATCGCGATCCAGGTCGCGGAACAAGGGCTGGATGCGCGCGCAAACCCGCAGGTCCCATTTAATGCGCCGGAAGCGCCTGGCGATACTTCTTCCTCGGGTAATCAATCAACAGAGGTGCGTCGGGCGGCTCCGCTTGAAGTGCCTCCCGTTGTGGCAAGGTGGGTTATGGCCGTTGACGCCTATGTTGGCGCAGGCCTCAATCGCCCCGACGGCGAGGGAGTGCAGTCGAAATTGGCCTACCAGGCTGCTGAGATGCTCCATCGGTACAAACATTACGAGGAGTCTCGATGTCGTTTTGAAAAAATCATCGATCTATATCCTTCGGAGCAGCTATCCGGCTTTGCAGCGGCGAATATCATCAATTCATATCGCGAAGAAAATGATTGGGATAATATTGAGAGATGGACAAAGATTATTGATGAAAAACAGCTTGGAGCTGGAGAAGATGCCGCGAGGCTAAAAAAAGAACTTCGTGTATTTAAGCTCGGTAGCCAATTCCAGCGTGCTGAACAACTGCTGGCAAATAAGCAGTACCTACGGGCTGCGCGAGAATTTGAACGACTTGTTGATGAAGACCAAGGGTTGGACGTACGGTTTGCTGACAAAGCATTGTACAATGCGGCGTTAGCATATGAGCAAATCCGTTATTACGATTCAGCCTCCCGTATATTTGAACGAATTGCCACCGAGACCAGATTCAGTTCCAGCCCGTTTGTCGAAGACGCGATTTTTCGGCTGAGTGAAAACGCGAAACGATTTTTTAACTTCACGAAAGCGACAGAGGGATACTTGGCGCTGGTGAATAAAAACCACCGTAATGTGCAGGCTCCGTATGCATTGTTCGAGGCGGCTCGCATTCTGGAGAACGACCGTCGATTGGACGACGCCGCCTACCATTATGAAAGATATGGCACGTTGTACGAGGAACGACCGGACGCAGCGGGTGTGCTGATGCGTGCTGCCCGGCTGTACGAAAAAACAAGTCGAAGTAAAGATGCCCGTCGCCTTTACGGGGTCATTATCGACCGATTCGGCGCGATGCCCGAGGTGTCGCCCATCATCTTGGAAGCGACTTTACGTCTTGCAAATCATGCCAGAGACGCTGGTGACCAGAAATCGGCCGCCATTTTGTACGAGCGGGTGCTCCGGGAGTATTCCGTCCGTGGAATTCGCCCCGGAACACCCGAAGCCGCGTTTGCCGCAGAAGCACGTTTCGCATTGATCGAACAGAAATATGCCGAGTACGAGGCCCTGGTTCTTCGAGGAACACTTGACGCAATGGGAAGGCAAATTAAGCGCAAAGAAGAGCTTCTTGTGGAACTTGAAGAAGCATTTCTGGAGATTTTTGACTACAAAGCTTTGGATTGGACATTCGCAGCATTTTTTCGAGTTGCAAATCTCTACGACGAATTCGCAAAAACACTGTACGGTGCGCCGGTGCCGGAAACACTAAGTGAGGACGAACAGGAAATCTATCGTGTTGAGTTGGAAGATATCGGTGTGCGTTACGAAGATACCGCGGTTCAGCGGTATCAAACTGCCGTCGAAAAAGCGCGTGAACTCAAGGTTCAAAACCAATGGACTCTACGGGCACTCGAAAATTTGAACCGCTACAAACCCGCCGAATATCCCCTGTTGAAGAAGGAAAAACGAAATTTACCGTTTCGTTCCCTGGGGTTGCTTGATCCTCTGGCGGGACCCGGCGAAGGTGTTGTGCGTCCGGTATTGTTCGACACAAGCGAAGAGGAATTGCTGGATGCGCCACCTGTTTCCGAGCCGGAATCCAGTTCTCCAGGGCAGGCAGTTCCTTCTGCTCCTGTAGCTCCTCAGGAGGTGCAGCCGTGAGTCAGACGGGAGGAGCGAAGAAGACGTACGCCGTTTTCGTATGCCTCTTCTTATTTTCGTGTGGTGGCCCGTCGGCGGTTACTCGTTCGGAGTCGTCTCCGAGGGGAGGGCCAGCAGCGGCCGCCGACGGCGCCCCGCTTGTAAGGGAAATTACGGATTATTTGGTGGGTGGAAACACACCTGCTGCGCTAAAGGCAGCGGAAACACTCATGGAATATCCTGAACAGACACCATTAAGTTACTATTTGTGCGCATCTGCTATGGCGCGTTCCGAGCGTTGGACCGATGCTAAGCGGTTGGCGTTAAAGGCATTTGAGAGTTCGCCGGAATCCCCGTATGTTGCAGCTCAGGTTCTTGCGGCAAACGCGGATATTGCGTTGGGTACTCCAAAAGAGTGTGTTGCGCGTGTGGAAACTTTGATAAGTGAGGATGAACAAAACTTAAGTTACCGAAACATACACGGCAAATGCCTTCTTGCCGCTGGCGCAACGGAGCAGGCGATGTCCGACGCGCGTGCGGTGTTGAAACAGAATGAAACCGATATTGGGGCGATTAAAAATCTCGCGGCCGGCTACCTTGCGACCAAGCAGCACGAACATGCAGTCTACGTTCTGTCCCGTGCAGTAGAACTCGCTCCGGAGGATGCCGAATCTTGGTTTCTGTTGGCGGAAGCAAAATACAACGCTGGTCTTTCCTCGGAAATGTTGGGCCACCTTCAACGGGTTGTTCAATTGGACCCCCATTTCCTTGAAGCGCGAATTGCGCTTGGTGCGATTTATCGGGAACTTGGTGATAGTGCAGGCGCCCGGGAGCAACTGGAAGCAGCCGTCCTACTTGCACCGTATTCGGCGGACGCCTACCTCAACCTTGGAAATGCTTATAGGGGATTAGGGGAAACGGAGAAAGCGGAGGCGAGTTATCGGCGAGCATTGGATTTACGGCCCGATTTGGTGCAAGCGCATTATAACTTGGGATTGTTATTTCTTGAAAATGAAATTCCCGGGGTCGAGTTGGTACAACGTCTCGAACGCGCCATTGGGGAATTACGAACTTATCGCGAATCTGCGACCGCAAGTCAGGACGAGGTGAACAATATCATGCGATATGAGACCGAAGCACGTGAAAGAATCAAGATTGAAGATTCAAAACGCAGTGCAGAGCCAAAAAGCGGTAACAGCAGCCCAGAACAAGACACTGACGATGGCGATGAGCTGACCCCAGCCGGTGGCGAATGAGAAATACCAACCAACGGATCGAACTCTGTGGTCACCGTTTGCGATGGTCGGTGAGATTCGAGCGGCCGCGGCTCTTTGTCGTTTTTGGCTTACCGGCCTGGATTTTTCACAACATCAAGTTTGTGAGTGCGGATCCGCGAGGGTGTTCGGGCATGGAAGAAGATTTTTGTCCTCAACACGGCGCGGCCCTGTTTCTGGGCGAAAATGGTCCGCTATCCCCGAATCTGCGGGCGTCTCGACACACTCGTTTGTAGGACCGTGCGAAATCCGAGCAAGGGGCTGGATGCTTCACAAAATGAAAACCGTGTTCAAATTTTTTGCAAACTTTGGTAACATTCCGTCCCTGTTGGTTTGCTGGGTTGTTCTTGCTCCGGCCGCCATAGCCCAGCCGTCGCCAAAAGCAGGTGTTGCGCTACCCGAATCTGCCGCAGAAGACCCGTTGAAACGCGGAGCAGATGGCGAGACAAAAAAAGTCGAGAGTAAGAAGACCGGAACCGAGACGTCTTCTCAAACGAAACGCGGTGGGAGGGCTTCAAAAATCGAACAGCTTGAAGCGCTTGTGATTGAGGGTAAAGTTCAGAAGCCGGAAGTGTTTTACGTACTTGGACGCGCCGACGCGCGATTCATGAGACAGCAGATACGCAAGTCGTTTACAGAGAAGATCATCACTTCGGTGGCAGACAATCCGTTTTGAGTTTGAAAAAACATGGGTACTCCCTGGGTGTGCGGTGTTTGCAGTTATTTTTCACAAACTCATAAAGCTTCGCAGGTTATTTTGGGGTAACGTCTAGCCGGAAGACCCAGAAAAAATGGTTGCCCAACAGCCGCAAAAAGGTTGTGTTGCAACATCCCGACAGCGACAAACAAAAAATGTGGTCGCAATAGAGTATCCGGTTTGAAAAAAAGCGTGTAGGATGCGCCGGTTTTTGTTTGGGCTTTTTGGTTCCCGATGTAACCAACAAGTTCGGGCACAAAGTGTTTTCGCGGTAAAAAGAGAGTGTCAGGTTCTCGGCAACGTATCGGGTTGATTCGTGTGCCGGGTGGTTTTAACTTAGTTAACAGTTG
This sequence comes from Myxococcales bacterium, assembly GCA_013360285.1. Lineage (GTDB taxonomy): Bacteria > Myxococcota_A > UBA9042 > JABWCM01 > JABWCM01 > JABWCM01. The sequence goes on along the minus strand of JABWCM010000127.1, from coordinate 7,119 downwards.
TATTATTTCCGGCGTGTTCGCTGGGACAGGCACCCGGTTTAGATAGTCGGGGTTCGGTGCACTGAGGAGGAAAGGGTCGTATGGATGAGATCGCAAAGGCCATGAGTGAAGGTGGAATATGGATGTATGTCATCCTTGCTACCTCGATTGTCGGTGTGGGTATCATTATTGAGCGTTTCATTTTCTTGTTCTTTAAGTACAACATCAACGCATCCGCGTTCATGTCCACGATCCAGAAGCTCGTAATGGCGAACAAGATCGATCAGGCCATTAAACTGTGTAATGCCGCGCCAACGGCTGCTTTGGCGAGAGTGGTGAAAGCCGGTTTGACGCGTGCCAACAAGAGCGAAAGCGAAATTCAAAATGCCGTTGAAGAAGCAACGCTGGAAGTTGTCCCGCTTATCCAGAAACGCACCAACAGCCTTCAGGCGATTGCAAACATCGCAACCCTGCTTGGTTTGTTGGGCACGATTATCGGAATGATCGGGGCATTCAACGACTTGGCAGTTGTATCCGCAGACAAACGGCAAGAAGCACTCGGTCGAAACATCTCCTTGGCGATGAACACGACTGCTTTTGGTTTGATCGTGGCAATTCCTTGCATGGCTGCTCACGTATTTTTGACCAACGTAACCAAGAAGATCATCGACGAAATCGATCAGTATTCCGTTAAGTTGGAAAACCTCCTTATCTCCCGTCTCAGTGGCGGCGTACAGGCTGGCGAATAGTCCCGAGGACTGTCGTGCTGCATCTTCCGGGGGGATGATTCAACGACACGTGACATGAGACAAGCAGACAGGAGGATCACAAATGGCAAGAAAGCCATCTGAACGCCGCCACGCAACCGAAAATCTAGAAGATATCAATTTGACGCCGATTATGAGTATTCTCGTCATTTTGATTCCCATGTTGATTTTCGCTTTTAGCTTTATCGAAATTGCTCTTCAGCAGGTCGCAGCGCCGAAAATGGGTCCACCCAAACCGAAGCAGGCTGACGAGAAAAAGCCGTTACAGTTGACTATTGTTGTCAACGATGCTGGGTTTGTACTCAAACAGCAGGCGGATTTCGAAGAGCCGGATGTCGTTATTCCGCTCAAGGAACAAGCCGATGTCGCCGTAACGCAGCCGCACCTCGAGTATGATTACGCGCGGTTATATTCGGAATTGATGAAGAAAAAGAAGGCGTACAGCGAAGAAAGGACAATCAATTTGGCGGCAGATTTTCATATTCCTTGGCATATTCTGGCGAGAACCATTGATGCAGCTCGCGTTCAGTTAGTGGAAAGTGCGTACGATGACCTCGTTCAGTATGCGCAGGCTAAGGTTAAGTTTACCGACGGGGTCCCAGAGCCGCTATTTGATACCGTGGTATTTATGGTCGATCCGGACCAGGCTAAGTAAGTACGTGCATGTGAAATGCACGCGAAACACAGCCAGGGTGTTTAGTGACCAAATGAATTTGATCGAGAGGAGACGGGCAGGATGGCAGACAGTCAAGAACAGATGGACCTTGAAAATGTAGACCACGCCATTAACTACTTTGACAAAAAAGGGCGGATTAAAGTCAAGCATGATGCGCCGGAAGTGGTTTTAAATATTAACTCGCTGATGGACATCATGACGATCATGTTGGTCTTTCTTCTTGTGTCCATTACCAGCGACCCCCTGTCTATTCAAATGTCCGATACGTTGGTATTGGCGCAATCAACGGTCGAATTGAAGCCAAAGGATTCCATCCCGATAACCGTGACCAAAAAGCACTTGATTGTGGACAAATCTGCGGTTGCGAACATCGACTGTAAAATTGGCGGGCAGATGTGCACACAAGATGATTTTGATCTGAAAGCACGGTGCAGTAAGCCGGAAAACAACTGTGCGGCAGATGAAATCAAACGAGCCAACTCGATGCTTTTTTACGTCGACAAATCCTACAAGAAAGACGGCAGCGACCGGGAGTTTTTGATCGAGCCGCTGCACAAAGAGTTGGAACGCCTCGTTAAGACACAAAAAGACGAAAATATGAAACTGGGGCGACCTTTTGAGGGGATTACTTCGATTATTGTTGATAAGGATATTCCGTTCAGGTTGATAGCCGAAATTGTGCATTCTGCGGGAATGGCTGAATTACACGATTTCCGGTTTGCCATTATGAAGATGACCACTCGATGACGAAGTAAGCCGCAGTTCGGTTGCCCGCCTTGTGTTTTCTTTGCCAATTGTCCTCGACCGTAAACGTAAATTAAGTTCTCCTTCTTTTTTTTCACAGTAATTTAGCTCGACCGAATTCTTTTCGACTCGGCTGTCGGTTTTTTATTCGGGAAGTTGCGCTGTGCGTAGATTCCTGGCAGAAACAGGACCGGCAATCGTCTACTCTTTTCGTGTGCCATTGGCCACAAATGTAAAGTGGATCGGCGTTGTAATCGGCGTTTTGACTGTCGGTACGCGTGTTGGTTGTTTGGGACATCGCGTCATAATTGATTTTGCACTGATGACGATATGGTATGGTGATCGCGACTGTTAAGTTACAGCGGCGGCACGGAAGTTGTCACTTTGTGTTTGAAGGAAATGTTTGATGTCTAAGGATTTCGGCGGCAAAATCCTTCGGATTGGCGTGATTCAAGGTGCGGGTGCGGTTGTAGATGAACGTTCGTTCCTCAAGCGTGAGGAAATCAGCGTGGGCAGTGCAACGGATAATACTTTTGTGCTTTCTGGTGACGATGTCCCTCTGAGCATGCCGTTGTTTCGGTCCACGGGTGCCCACTACGTGCTCGTATTTGATGAATCAGTCAGCGGAAAACTAAGTGTGCAGGAACGGGTGGCCGACCTTGCGTTACTGCGCGAGAAAGGAATCGCCAAGCGGACAGGAGACCACTGGGAGCTTCCACTCAATCCGGAGACCAAGGGTAAGTTAGTTATTGGTGGTACGACCATTTTGTTTCAGTTTGTCAACCCGCCTGGGACGGCAACGGTTTCTGGACTACCAAAGGGTTTAACGACGACCATTTGGAGGCGGATGGATATTCCCCTTCTGCTTGCCTTGATGTTTTCTCTGGTAAGTCAGGGTGGCACAATCGGCAGCCTTCATTACTGGTGGGAGGTGAGTGGCAAATTTCAGGTTAGGCCAAAACGAGAGTCGCGATTTCTGGAACGGTTGGTCGTTCAAGTGCAGTTTCAAAAAAAAGAAGAGGAAGAAGTCGAAGATAAAAAAGATAAGAAACCAGACGAGGAAGATAAGAAGGAGGAGGAAACCGTTGACTCCAAACCTATATTGCCACCACCCGTCAAAAAAGATGTTCCCGTTGAGCCCGCAAAAGAACAGCCAAAGGACCCCGAAGAAATTGCGCAGCAAGAAATTGTCAAGAAAGAGATGGAGTATCAAAAAAAGGTAGAAAAAGTTCGTTCGTCTACGATTTTGGTTCATTTGCAGTCGACGGGGGGGCAATTAGGTGAAGGCACGTCCGCACCGCTTACGACTGGTGCAACCGCAAGAAAATTGGAGCAAGCATGGGAAGCCAATGGTGTGGTGGTTGCAGATGGTACGACAACCAATGAGTTTCGGGGTGGTCCCAAAAAAGTAGAGGGAGACGTGGCTACCTCATACAAATCCATTGGCAAAGCTGACATAGTGGGGCCGAAAGCGGGGGTCGTGGCAGTTGATGCAAAAGACGAGGAGGTCAAGGTAAAGGCGAAGATCGGTGGCAGCCTCGGGGAGGGCATGGGCACGGGGTCAGTTGACAAAGCAGCCGTAGCGAAAGTCTTCATGTCGAGAAAGACGGCCATCCGGTATTGTTACGAAACCGTTTTGCGGACTGCTCCAGATACAGATGGAAAAGTAACCATTCAGTTCACGATTGGTCCGGCTGGACGGGTTACATCGGTGGAAGTAACTCAAAACTCCACTGGGAGTGACGAGCTTGCAAATTGCATCGTCGCGAAAGTGAAAGGTTGGGTGTTTCCTAAGCCGGAAAACGGTAGCGTTACTTTCGCGTATCCCTTCGTGTTGTCAACAGGTGGTTGATCAGCGTCCCGGTGGGGCATTTGCTGGTGATTTTAGTATCCAGGGTATGTTGCTGGAGGTCGTCCGAATCGATTCTCCGACGTTATGGCGGAATTGTTGTGGTTTCATTTCCACGTAAATAGAGGAGTGGCAGTGGTTTGGGCTTAGGGTGATTGGCGAATTGCCGAGCGTGTCGTTATGCTGAAATTGCGAAAACAGGCACGCCGTCGTGACTGTAGTTAAATGCGTCGTACGGTATGTTTGGGATGTCGAGAAGCAGTGTGGTTGACATGATCAAGTTCAATGGAAAGACATATTCAGCGACCTTAACATGCGTGATCGTGTTTTTGTTTTGGATAACCACGGGATTCAGTGCGCCCGAGAGCGAGGGTGACGTAACCGTCCGGACGAACGATTCGGTCCAACGGGCTCAAGAGAGGGTGTCTGTAATAGACGCCACGACCAAACGTGCCGCCGCTGAACTGGAAAGATCGCAGAAATCCGGCGACGACGCGCGGCTGCGATGTGTTCGAGACAAATGGACGGCGATGAAAGGTCTCTTGAAGCTCTCATCGCAAGCCTTGCTCAACTTGCAACAGGCGCAAACAGAAGGAGATCGCGGTGGGGTTGAGCATGAGAAAACAAAGATTGGAATTGCGGCAGAAAAAGTGACCGAACTTGAAGCACAGGTGTTGGCCTGCGGTGGTGGGGCTGCCGAAGTCAGCGGTGACGGTGGTATATTGATAGAGAAGCTGTTTGAAGATGACTTGCCCAAATCGGATCCAACGGCAGAGTTTCGACTCCGGGACGTGGAATTGAGTCGCCCGACCGCTGCGACCCAAATTTTTTGAACCTTGCAGGCAGAAAATTCATCGGTGTCGACAGGTCATTTACGTGTCGGACAAAGTTACGAGCGTGCAGTGAAGGCGGCCTCGGGATGAAAAAGGGAACCTCGCATTGCAGCGGCGACATACCCAATAAGAATCTGAGTTTGTGAAAAGATATGGGCGTGGACTGTGGGCGCGGATTTGGGTGTGGATCGGCAGGTACGAGGCTAAGACAGTGTTTCGGAAGAAAGTTGAGTTACGCGAACCACAGGCCTACTACATCGGCCGTGCCTCGGTTGGTCCATCAGCAACGTACATTCGGGTACGCCCCCGGCTGGTCTCGGACGGTCCGACCGACTCGTTACGGCCACTGTCTCGCTCACCAGCAATTTTTTCCCAAACATCCTCTAAGTTATGTCGGGGATATAGTGCGACCTTTTTGCCGGAGGTGCTCCAAAACCGCCGCGTTGTGGTCACGTAGGTATGTTCTTACAAACTCGTCGTATGCGAACCAGCAACGGTTGGGACGCGGCCAGGTGGGTTTCGGCGATGATGTGTTAAGCGCGACACAAGCGATGTATGCAGCAATGGACGTAGCGACGGCTCTGTTTTACGCATGGTCGGACAACTGTCGACGGCTGGTGGCTGCATCTGTGATGTTCCTTGCGGGGATTGGTGTGTTGTGCGCTCCAGATATTGCCAACTGTCAAATCGACTTGCCGGATGTTTCGGCATCTCGTGGGCTTCGTGTCGGCGAATTCCGATTTTCACCGCGCGCGGAAATACTTGGCGGTTACGACAATAATCTGTTTTACGACGCATTTAACGACGCGCGCGAGCCGGCACGAGTGGCTTTGCTGGATCTATCTGCGGGAATTCAAATCGAAAACCCGGATTATCAGGATTTCCATGTAAATTTGGACGCGTCTGGAACCTATCACCGGGTCTTTTCGCCAAGCGCATCACTTAATGATGCCCAGAGCAGTTTCGGAGGGGATCTGCTCTTTCTCGCCGAATTTTTTCCGAAAAGTATCCTTTCTTTCGGTGTTTTTGACGTATTTAAACACACGATTGATGCTCCCAACTATTCGTCAGAGAGAACCTTTAATCGGTTGTTTAACAAAGTCGGAGCAACCGTTGCATTTCATCCCGGCAATTCGTCTGGGCGTGGCGCTTTGGACGTCGAACTGGGTTACGCTTATGAAATCAATAGATTTGTGGATTTTGAGCGGCTGGACCACGACGCCCACGATTTTGACCTTCTGCTAACGTGGAAGTTTTTTCCAAAGACGGCCCTTGTTGTGGATGGGAACCTGCGATTGGAAAACTGGAGCGTCCAGGATGAGCAGCGTGGACGTACCGACTCGATGCCGTTCCGTATCTTGGGAGGCGTCAATGGATTTGTTACCAAACAAATAGCGCTACAGGCGCGGGTTGGATTTGGCCAAGGGTTTTATTCGTCGGGTACGGATATACAGACTGTTTTAGGAAAGGTTGTTTTGACTTGGACTCCAGCAAACACGAGTATTTTCTCGGTAGGATACGACAGGGACTTTGTGCAATCTTACTACGCCAACTTCTATAGCTTTGATAGGTTTTCCGCGAGTATCAAACAGAGATTTTGGAACCGATTGGAGATTAGGGCCGATGCAGCTTTTTCGTGGTTGGATTATGCCAAGTTTGATCCATCGGGAATATCGGTGCTTTACGATGTTGCGCAGCCGTACGTGGTCGTGAACGAAGCAAATCGGGGTGAAAGCGCGGTGGACGCAGGTATTTCGGTGGAGGTTGTTGTGATAAATTACTTATCTGTATATCTAAGTTACAACTTCCGCCAGCTCTTCAGCGATTTTGAGATGTACACCTCGACAGACAACGTTTTGGGCGCCGGAGATCAACTGGTAGATCGCGGTGGATATGCCCGACATGTGGCAAAAGGGGGGATTATTGTGCGGTATTGAAAGGAGCAGCGCACTGCAGGTGTAAGGAGAGCTACACCGCGGGTTTGAACAATTATGGACGCGAACTGTGGGTGCGGACATGTCGACCGATTGATAAAGAAACAGCCATGTTATATCCGAAATATGGTGCAAGCCTCTTGCCCGATAAGGCGATCCAAGGTCACAACTGAAAGTGGGAGTCGCTCTATTTCCGTCGCTGCACAATGTTTTTGGGGTGTTTCCGTGCTCCTAGGTAGCTGGTGTTTTTTGATGAAATTTTTGTCCTGGCCGCCTTTGGCCGTCTCGCCCGTAAAAATCCCTGCGCCATATTCCCGATATGACTCAGGATTTTTCC
>JABWCM010000126.1 GCA_013360285.1 Myxococcales bacterium | reverse complement strand
GTCGTTTTCGGTGCATGCGTCGCCGTCGTCACATGGCTCTGTATTGTTGGTATACTCACATAAGCCACCGACACACTGGTCGTTGGTGCACACGTCCCCATCGTCACAATCGATGGGTGTTCCCGCGCAAGAGCCGTTGCCACAAACGTCGTTTTCGGTGCATGGATCGCCGTCGTCACAAGCGGCAACGTTATCGATGTTTTCACATAATCCCGCAACACACTGGTCGTCCGTACACTCGTTGCTGTCGTCGCAATCTAGTTGTGTACCGGCACAATTACCGCTGTCACAGATGTCGTTTTCGGTGCATGCGTCGCCGTCGTCACAAGGTTCCGTATTGTTAGTGTACTCACATAAGCCCGCAACACACTGGTCGTTGGTGCACACGTCCCCGTCGTCACAATCGATGGGTGTTCCCGCGCAAGAGCCGTTGCCACAAACGTCGTTCTCGGTGCATGGATCGCTGTCGTCACAAGATTCCGTGTTGTCGGTATACTCACATAAGCCCGAGTTGCACTGCTCGTCGGTGCAATTATTGCCGTCGTCGCAATCGACCGGCGTACCCGGATCGCACCCACCGGAACCGTCACAGATGTCGCTCAATGTACACAAATCGCCGTCATCACACGGCGAACCACTCAACGGAGCCCCGTCAAACACACAACCCGTTCCGGAATCGCAGGAATCGGCTGTACAATCGTTTCCGTCGTCACAAAACAAAGGTCCACCGGCCAAACATCCGCCGCCGTCGCACACATCCACATCGGTGCACGCGTCGCCGTCGTCACATGACGTCCCATCAAGCGGAGCACCGTCATTCACACAGCCGTTGGGCAACGCGCCGGGGTTGGATTGGTCACAAAAATCCAGCGTACACGGATTCGTATCGTCACAATTTGGCGGGTTCGCTCCGGCACAACTTCCACCAGCGCACGTATCGATAAGAGTGCACACGTCGCCGTCATCACATGGCAACGTGTTGTTTACAAACTGGCACACGCCGCCAACACAACTGTCGTTGGTGCATGGGTTAGAGTCGTCACATACAACGGCAGAACCTGCGCAATCGCCACCACCACAGGTATCGTTAATGGTACACGGATCTTCGTCATCACACGGTTCAATGTTGTTCGTAAATTGGCATCCGGCAATCGCATCACAACTGTCGTCAGTACACACATTCCCGTCAACACAAACGAGGGGCGTTCCGGGCAGGCAAAAACTCGGCATGACGTCAAAATTGGGGCTTACCGGCGTTCCTTTATCTCCCGCACCAAACACCGCGGTCGAGGTCGCCCAAGACGCTCCCACATTGTTGTTTAATTCCGGTGAAATCAATGCTGCCGTAGCACCGGCGACCACAGCAATTCCAGTTACACCACCAAAATCGACTCGGTCCATTTCGGCGCCACCGGAATTCTTCAGAATGACGGAGTCTGAGGCGTTATCAAGTGTAATTCCACTATACTGGTAATTAACGCGAACCCCACCATTTAGTGTCGAATCTTTCTGCCTACCCAGCACGATATTCGACGCAGGAGGAACAAACAACGCGCCGCCGGCATCGATCACGTGGGTTTGGCCTTGCCCGGTTTGAATAGTCCATCCGTTGATATTGATCGAAGTCCCAGTTCCATTATAAATCTCAAACCACTCGCCATTCGCGTCGCTGACAGCCAGGGGATCCGCCATAATTTCCGTGATCATGAGTGGCAATCCCGCCGCCAGCCCGTCACACAACTCGGTTCCGCTACACACACTATTATCGCTACAGCTTGCATGCGTCGTTGGAGTAGAAAATTCGTCTACCACCCCGTCGCAGTCGTCGTCGTAACCATTACAAAGTTCAGCCGCCGCACCGGAAATATTTGGATTCAAGGGAGCACAGTCGAGCAGGTCAAAGGTTCCGTCCGAATCGCTATCGGTTTCACAAGCATCCACACATTGGTTCGTATTTGCGTCAAGAGTGGGCTCAAGCGCTACTTTAAGAGCAAAGTTGATCGCCAACAATGTGTCGGCGATGTTCAAAACCCCGTCGCAGTTATGGTCCGCCACGATCGACGGCGAACCTGGCACTTTCACACACGTGGGAACCGGGTTGATTTGGCCCTCCAATGACCACAGGTTCATCAAAATGGAGCACTGCACATCGCCAACGTTTGCACTAAGATTGGCGTCCAAATCCCCCGGCGGGCTCAAACATACAGCACGCGCGGTGCTGCCACCACTGAGGATACACAACAACAAAACGAACAACTTGAATGCGTAGTGTAGGGAGTGTCGGCTCATAGTCCTCTTCCAGAAACGGGGTCGCTCAGCGATCCGATGCCTATAGTAAACGATGCTCGTTACCATTGGGATACATGATGCGCAACAGAACGTCAACCGCGAATTGGGCAAACAAGGAGGACAAAGTTACATAACAGATACTTTTGCACGTAAGTGGTGTCGGCCGCAAACCAATACAGACCTAAAATAACGAATAAGTTCAAACAATTACACACGATAGTGGGTACAACGTCTACTCAAAGGCACAGAAATCCTGGTCGCTGTTTTTTCAGAGTTTGCCCGGATTTCTCGCGAGTTTGCAGGCGAGAGCTCCGCAAATCCAGACAGCATAAACGGCACGGCGTGGCAGATAGAAACTAAATTATTCGCTGACTCTCCCAAAAGGTCAGCTTCCGGCTTGACGCTGACTCGCTAAGGAGGCGTGCCCAGAGGCATGTCGAGGAAGCGCCGACCGAGGGAAAATCGGCGTACGTAGTAGGCCATAGGCACATGCAGCAGGATTAAATATTTAAAAACCCTCTAAGCCAGGACCAAAATGGTATTGGGCTAAGTGGGTGTCTTGGGTCTTGACTGATCCACAGCAAAATAACGCCACAACACGCCGCCACCGCAACGGCTACACCCAACGCACGAATCCTCGTTTCCAGACCTAATTTAGTTAATATTGCTATTAAAATAACGGCCGATGACGCAAATCCAACCGACACCTTGGAACCGATGATCCAACACCACAACGCATAAGACGTGGGTTGCATGAGGTGGTGCTTTAGTCGGATCAACCTCCCATCGCCGTACAAAACCCCGGCGGCTCCCCAATAAATCGTAATATAAATCAGCAGAAAGACACAGCTACCAACCAGAAATGCCCATATCGATCGGGGAAGACGCAAAAATGAAGCCAAAATCACCTCTCGCCGGCCATTGCGCTGGGACAATGTCAAATAGTCATGGTAATTTAGGGGCCAAGGGGCTCTACACGAATCGACGGCTTCGTTTCTGGCGGACTCGGGTTATTGAGGGGGATTTGTTTGAGTTGCGCGCCGGGCTGCGGATTGTCCGTCGCACCTAGCACCTGAATTTGTAACGGTTTCGTTTTGGTTTCCGGAGACGAGACCGTGTTTGTTGGTGGTTTTTTATCCGAAACCACGGCATCTCGGGTAACACCATCATCAAGCGTAACCACTTTGAACCGTTTCTCCCCACCGTTGGCAGGCACCGGTCCTCCCACTTTTGTTTCCAATGCTATCGGTTGAGTCGGCGGTGTGGATTCCACTCCGCTTATCTTAGTGGCCGGCTGGGATACGATGCCCAACTGGGAGGGCGACTTTCGTTTCCCCGTTTGTTTTGTTTCGGACGGCAACTTGGCAAGAACCGCGTGATGTTTGACCCCGCCGTCGGGCAAACGGGCGACATCAAGCTCAACACGAATGGGATAATCTTTATATCCGGGAAATAACACAACCAATTCGCGATTTCCGGGTTCGGACTCAAACAGATACGGTGTAACCCCAATCACGGTCCCGTTTTCAGCAACTTGAGCTGCCGATGGCTCGCTGGTTATCTCAACCGACGTTTTTTTAACCACCGGGGGCTCGGCGACGTTTTCTTGCTCAACCGGTTTGCCACCGGCAGGCAACGCCGCCGCACTCAGGTCGGCATTTGGTTGCAAATTTACGGGCGGCGGCGGCGAAAGATCCGCTGTATTGGTTTCCGCCGAGGTCACAGCCCTCGGCTGCTCCGCAAATCCGGTGGGCTCATCCCCCTTTTCGTTCGAATCGGACTCGGAATTGCCCTTCGGTTGTTCAGCCGGTAAATTACCGACAGCGGTCACAACCTTTCCACCGGCCCGCTCCCCATCCGGCACGACACCCGTTGCTACAGATGAACCACTGTTGGACGGTAATTCCGCGCGCATTCCAAAGTACCACATTGCAACTGCGCCGCTACACAGCAACAATACCGCGAACGCGACCCACACCCCCCGGCGTTTCGACGCGACCGGGTCTGACTGTACCGCAGCCACAATCTCTTGCTTTGACGACGTCTCTGACGGTGTCTCCGAAACCACCGAAGACTTCAGACGAACAACCGAAGAGGCGCTATAAAAATCATCGGAGTCGTCACTGAGGACCCCCAACGAATGGCGAACCTCCCGTAACGCCAGTCGCATATGTCGCGCGGTGGAATATCGGTCATCCGCGGATTTCGCCATCGCTTTCCGAACGATTTCTTCAAGACGTGCCGGTATCTCATGACCCGGAGCAACCTCTGCAAAGGTCGGTGGTGGCTGAGAAATCACCTTGCGGTATAAATCATAATTGGATTCCGAACCAAACGGCGTTTGCCCCGTTAACATACGGAAAAGAACCACCCCCATCGCGTAAATATCCGCTCGACCGTCTACCCGGCCACACAACACTTGCTCCGGCGCCATAAAGTTAGGTGTGCCACACACAATGTGAGCTTGCCCCGTCACGTCATGGTCAACCGCTGAGCTTCCGTCATCGCCGATCCCGTCAACGCTGTCCGCTACGTACTTTGCGAGACCAAAATCCAATACCTTCACAAAGTTGGAGTCATCACCTTTTCGCGTCAGAAAAAGATTGCCTGGCTTCAAATCCCGATGAACCACATTGGCCGCATGGGCGTGTTCCAGCGCACGAAGTGTTTGATCGGCCACGCGAAGCGCCCGATCCAACGGAAATGCCGCGTTGTCTCGTAATTCGCGATGCAAGGTCCGCCCTTCGAGAAATTCCATCACCAAAAACAACGATCCATCTGCCGCTTGACCAAAATCGTGTACAGTGACGATATGCGGATGGTTTAGGTTGGACGCGATTTTGGCTTCCCGTTCAAATCTCTGTCCCGCAGATTCAGTGGTAGGAGGAAGTAACTTAATCGCAACGCTGCGCCCGATATTGCTTTGAACCGCTCGCCAAACCGTACTGCCCATTCCCCCCAACCCAATCAAGTCCCGCAGCGTATACCGTTCGTGAAGTACCACTCCGGACATATCCCGGACTAATGTTCTACCATCCACAGGACAAACCGATTCGGTATCTGCATAACGGCTACGGCATTTCGGACACAACGTCGCCATGACAACCTACTCTTGATCAACATCCTCAAAGAAAGACGCACATTTACCGGTGATCATGCCGGTGTCGGGGGCGGTATATTCACCAGACGAACTGTACATCACTCCAAAACTCACGACATCGTTTTTTTCCAAATCAAAACGCCATCCTTCAATGTTGGTAGACTTTGGCTCACCCGTTGCCAAATCAAAATCCAGGTCGCCGGACGCTCCACGAATGTCCACCGTTGCTTGTTTGTTGTTCCGCAAACTTTGAATCGTACCGTTCCAGTCCGATGTCCCCACATCAATGAGTGGACCATCGGTCAAACGCTGGATCTCCCCGGCAATCTTTTTTCCATCCAACTCGTTGGGCTCAAGCCCCAAACCGGCAATCGCATACATCACAATGTACGTGGCATCATACGCATGGGCATTAAACGCCCCCGGAGAATCACCCCATTTGGCCTTGTATCTTAACGAAAACGCTTGGTAGGCGTCTCCACTAGGGTCGGCCGGCACGGTACCGACAATCTTACACAAAAGAGCGTCGCTATTGGCAATTTTGCCCGATATTTCTCCGATGACAGTTTTGTCCCTCATTCCATCGGTCAATATGAACCGATCCATGGTTGTTCCTTCCGTCAGCTTTAAAAACGCGATTCCGTCGTCAAAAAACGAAATAAGAACAACAATATCAGGAAGAAACTTTTTCAATTCGACGATAGCTGCTGATTGATCGCTTGATGTGCTGTCATCTCCGTAAATACGGGACATAAACCGGTTCTCGGAACAATTGTCTTTGTCGGCCCCGCAAAATACTTTCTGAATCGCTTCGCTCAGACCGTTACCGTACGCGTCCTCACGGTTGATCACCGCCACTTTTTTTTGACCCAACGACAACAGATGACTTGCAATGGCTCCCCCCTGAACCGAATCGCTGGGGGCGGTCCGCCACATCAAACCCTCATCCGGAAGATCGGTTAACGACGGTGCCGTGGCGGATGGACTGATCATCAGCACACCTTTGTCTTTGGCAACACTGTTAAACACCTCGATCGAGACCCCAGACGCCACCGCACCAACAACTGCATCCACCCCCACTACGTTTATCAAATGTTCCGCTGCAGGAATCGCGACCGCAGCATCGGTCCCGTCGTCACATGATAAGATAGCAACCTTTTTTCCAAAGATACCACCAACCTGATTGACTTCCGAAACAGCAAGTTCAACTGCTTTTTCAATCCGCGGGCCATCGGCGGCCAATGCACCGCTTTTGGACAGAAGCGCGCCGATCAAATACGCATCGCCGGCACAAACTTCCGCCTCGGTTGCACCAAACAAGGTAGCACACATCTCGTTGGTCAATTTTGGACACTGCTCGCCTGAGGCGGTGGGCAGCACACAGTATCCCTGACTACAGACATACCCCTCACCCTGAGAGACACACTCCGAATTTTCTGCACATTCGTCGCCAAAATCCAACGCCAATGAACACGCCGTCAACCCGACAGCAATCAAACACAATAATGACATCATCAAGGCCGACGTCCGGAGGCTCATAGCGTACCTCCAAAAGTAAACACAGGGGTCCATGTCTCACCACGAATCATTGTAGTACCAACGCGATACGACGACCCGGTACTTGCGGTATCACCCGACGGTCCAGACGTCGCGTCGACAATCAACAATACGATACCTGTAACCAAAGCAGCCCCACCTACACCCATCATGATATCCCCCGTCAGCGCCTGCATTTCACCGGTATCACTCAGATCCAGTTTATCATCAAGCGAATCTGCCGCTTTGAAATCATCGTGGGTATCCTGAGCCAATACACCAAACACCACTCCTGTTGCGGCCGCCGCAAACCCCACACCCGTCAAAACCCAGCCGGCGATCGCCATGGGCCTGACAGTTGTTTCTTTTGATTCCGGCGTAACGGAAACCGTCACCGCCGGGTCAATCACACGCGATGTCCCGGATTCGCCGATCGCCTGCGTCGTCGTGCCCCCGCCAACACTTTCGACCTTCAATTCGGCGATTCGTTGGTTCGCCCGCTCCATCAACGCGGGATCGGCGTCGGGCGACCGGATAAACCGCCGATAGAAATCAAGGGCCAACTCCTTTTCGTTTAGCTTTGCGTCGTAAATAAACGCGATATTGTAAAGCAACGCCCCCGCGGGTGCCAACCGATGTGCTTTGACGTAGGCAGTAATCGCTTGGGCGTATTGTCCACTTTCGTATAATGCCCTTGCATCCGCGGCCAACGCTTCGGCGGTTGCTTCCGCCGATTGGGTTTCGGACACCGCGGGCATTTCCGTCTCCGCCGGTTGTGCCGCTAAATGAGCTGGAGCGGCCACTAAAAACACCAACAGCAACAGGCTTTGGGGCAAAACCTTCCAAACAAAAACACTTGCGATTCCTATTTTGCGTGGAACCATCTCTTTTTGGAGACGCCTGACCAACATAGATTTCTCCATCAAGTTCATCAACCCACATTTTTCGCGGTCTTTCGGCCGCACACGCCGGTCCGCGTGCGTGCTGGAGTCGCGTTCAACAGGCTGCAAACCTGCTTTCGCGCGCCTTTAGCCCGCGCGCCGAGAATCTGCAGGCATTTCGGTCTTCGCAGCCGAAGGATGGTGAGAAATGCGGGCTCAGATAATCGAAGCCCGCTAACGTTCATACGCCTGTACGCAAAAACCGTCAAGGTAACAACGATAGACTCAGAGGGTCAGCTTCAAGCCGGAAGTGACCCTGAGAGAGCTAATTTAGCGCTGAATTGACCGGGACCCGACTGAGGCTATATCGACTATATGCCGCACCGACGAGCATGGCCAAGGCAGCCTAAATTAGCCACTCAGGGTTCACTTATCTATTTCCGTTGACCCTCTCAGAAGGACTCGCACTTCAAATAAGTTCGTGGTATGGCAATCCTAACGGGGGATGGAGGAGACATGAGTACATTTTCCTTAACACAATATGGTATCCACACAACCGACCTTGTACGCAATGCCACTGCACCCTTGTTGTACGAGTCGGCTATCCGTTTTGAAAAAGGATCGGCAATCACGTCCACCGGAGCGTTGGTCGCATTATCGGGCGCAAAAACCGGACGTAGCCCAAACGACAAACGAATTGTCAATTATCCCGGCACGGACGACGAGATCTGGTGGGGTCCGGTCAACATGCCATTAAGCCCCGAATCATTTGAGAAAAACCGCCAAATCGCCGTCGATTATTTGAGCAAACAACCCCGCCTTTACGTAGTCGACGGATTTGCCGGCTGGGATCCGGATTACCGCATCAAAATTCGTATTATTTGTGCCCGTGCCTATCACGCGCTGTTCATGCGCAACATGCTGATCCGCCCAACGGACCCACAACTGGAAAACTTCGGCGAACCGGATTACGTCATTTTTAACGCCGGGCAAACCCTGGCCGACCCACAGGTCGCCGGAGTCAGCTCAAAAACCAGCGTCGCAGTCGATTTCCAACGAGGTGAGTTTGTTATCTTAGGCACTGAATATGCCGGCGAAATGAAAAAAGGGGTATTCACCATCATGAATTACCTCATGCCCAAACGCGGCGTATTGTCGATGCATTGTTCGGCAAACGAAGGACCGGTAGGAGATGTTTCGTTGTTCTTTGGGCTATCGGGAACAGGAAAGACCACGTTATCCGCAGACTCCCGACGTTATTTGATTGGCGACGACGAACACTGCTGGACCGACCAAGGGGTATTCAACATCGAGGGTGGGTGTTACGCAAAGGCGATTAACTTATCACCCCAACTGGAACCGGAAATTTTTAACGCAATCCGGTTTGGATCGGTGCTGGAAAACGTCACGTACGACGCTTATACCCGCGAAGTCGATTACACCGACATTTCGATTACGGAAAACACCCGCACATCTTACCCCATTGAGTTTATCGACAACGCCAAAATCCCCTGCGTCGGCGGCCAGCCAAAGAATATTATCTTACTGACCTGCGATGCTTTCGGGGTGTTGCCGCCGGTCAGTCGGCTTACGGCCGCCCAAACGATGTATCATTTTATCAGTGGATATACCGCAAAAGTTGCCGGCACCGAAATGGGTGTCACGGAACCCAAAGCAACCTTTTCCGCGTGTTTTGGCGCCGCTTTTCTTGTGTGGCATCCCACCCGGTACGCCGAATTGCTTGCCGAAAAAATCCGAACCTACGGAAGCCACGCTTGGTTGGTCAACACCGGATGGACTGGCGGCCCCTACGGCGAAGGTAAACGGATTCGTCTTCCCTATACCCGCGCTATCATTGATGCAATCCACTCCGGCGCCTTGCTGGAAACCCAATTCCGCCGCGACGATGTTTTTGGCGTGTACGTACCCACCGAATGTCCGGGAGTACCGACAGAGTTGTTAAATCCGCGGGACACCTGGCACAACAAAGACGCCTACGACGCCAAAGCCGCCCTTGTCACCCAATTGTTCCACCAGAACTTTGAACAATATGCCACTGTTGCATCGGACGAAATCCGAAACGCAGGACCTGTCCTAGGTGTGTGATTTTTTTGATGAAATTTTTGTCATGGCCGCATTTTGCCGCTTCGCCCGCAAAAATCCCTGCGGCATATTCCCGATATTCCTCAGGATTTTTGCGTACGATCCGGCTAAAATCCGGCTTGCCAAAAATTCCCCTAAAAAACACCACACACCCGGCATGAGGCATGGATGATGGCTTTTGTTTCGCGATGGTTTGTGACGACGCTGGCGGTCTTGGCGGCCGTATACATTGTCCCGGGAATTCATTCCGATGGATTCGCGGCGACCGCCATCACCGCCCTACTCCTCGGTTTGCTCAATGCCTTTGTACGCCCAATTCTTATCTTACTAACACTTCCGGCAACTTTGTTGACTTTAGGGCTGTTTCTGATCGTGATCAACGCCGCCACTTTGTCGATGGCGGCAGCCTTGGTCACCGGATTTTCGGTTTCCGGATTTGGGTCGGCTTTGCTGGGAGCGATTCTGATCTCACTTGTCTCATCAGCGATCAGCAAACTGATGGCCACGCCCAATTAACGCCGGATTGGCGGTAACACCGGGTCAAAAACCGGTTGGCGGTCATCCGCATCCTGACCACGCTGCCATTCCCGCCGACCGGTAATCGTGGATACCTGCCAGGCGATAATCGCCAACAACAAGCCAAAGATAACATCCACACCGTAATGCCACCTCAAAAACATAGTTGCGATGACGATGTTGGTAGCTACGAAGGCCAAAATAGGCCACGCATACCGGCAAAAACCACTTGCTCGGTTGCTAAAAGCGTGCAACGCAAAAAAAGTTGGATACGCAGTATGCAACGAAGGAAAAATATCGAGCATCGCACCGGCGCTGGCCACGGCCGACTGAACGAGGCCCCAGAAATACCCCCCGTTCAACGGCGCATGAAAGTCGATGACCGCGTAAGGCCCTAACCCGGGTACCAACGTATATCCGGTGTGTCCCAGCACCGCCACAATCGCCGCACCCAACATCAATTCACACAACCGTTGACCATATCCAAAAAACAACATCGGCAGAAACATGGTCGCCATCACGGCAAAATAACCGTAATAAAACAACGCAAACCATTCCACGACCGGCCGGGTATTAAACTGCTCAAACCACACGCTGGGTGTCGTGTTAAACAACGCCAAATCAATCGTCAGTAACCGCTCATCCATCAACGGCTGCTGCAAAGCCGGCAACAATATTCCCATCAGAAAATAAGACGTCGGCAGCACCGCAAACACGGTCACCCGGTAAAACAGAGTCCGAAACAATCCTCTCGGCAATAGTTCCGCTCGAACGGACAAAATGCCTACCGTCGCCGAGATAAACAAAATTCCGGCAAAGATACGGGCTTTGTCCGCCCCTTCACCGTCCGGTGCCGCCATTGCTCGCAAAGTAATATAAGCAAAAAACCCAAACACCAACCAATCGTGCAACGCCATATTTTGCACAAAGCCGGTGAGCGACCGCGCAGCCGTCCGATCCAATTGTGTTGTATTCTGGCTCATGTTTGACCCCTTTTTGGCACCTGGAATCAAGACGCAGTGCAATAACAGCAAAAAAACCAAGATGTTCGATTTGTCCGCTTTGCACCGCTGTGCATCACGGGCTTTTCTTAGTCGACGCACAACGATTCGTCAACTGTTTCGCCGCAGCCGAAGATCACGGACGTTAACGACCCGCCAGGACTGCTTTGCGACTCACTGCTATCTTACCACGCCGGTCCACACCCAACACCTGCACACGAACCGTTTCACCTGGCGCCGTAACGTCCCGCATACTCGCCGTTCGTTCTTCCTGCCACTCGCTGATATGCAATACCCCTTCGGTTCCCGGAAACAACTCGACAAACGCTACTGAATCCGTGATGTTTTTCACCCGCGCATCGATGATTTCTCCCACCGACGCTTCGCGGAACATCGCCCGAACGGCGGCCACCGCTTTGTCTGCCGATTCTTGGGACACCGAACTGATCGATACCAATCCGGTTTCGGCAATATCGAGTTTGGCTCCGGAATTCTGCTGGATTTCTTTGATGTTTTTTCCCCCAGGACCAATCAGTTCGCCGATCCGCGAAGGATCGATCTGCACGGTCACGATCCGCGGCGCATTGGCCGCCAACTGATTCCTGTGGTTTGGCAGCACCCCCTGCATATGCGCCAAGATGTGTAGTCGTGCTTGGCGTGCCTGATCCAGTGCACCAACCAACACCTCACGTGTCAGCCCAGTCACCTTCATATCCATTTGAACGGCCGTGATACCATTCCGTGTTCCGCACACCTTGAAGTCCATGTCCCCCAAATGATCTTCATCCCCAAGAATGTCCGTCAACACCGCAAATCCACCGGAATGTTGAATCAGCCCCATTGCAATACCCGCCACGGGTTCTTTCAACGGCACCCCGGCATCCAACATACCCAAAGTTGCGGCACATACAGTGGCCATCGATGACGACCCATTTGACGACAAAATGTCGGAAATCACCCGTACCGTATAAGGAAAATCCTCTTCATCGGGAAAGACCGCGGCAAGTGCCCGTTGCGCCAACATTCCATGCCCGATTTCTCGCCGGCCCGGTCCACGTAATGCTTTGGTTTCTCCGGTAGAAAACGGCGGAAAATTATAATGAAGATAAAATCGGTCTTTTTTTTCCTTAAACAAGGTTTCATATGCTTCACGGTCGCCTTGGGAACCCAGGACCACCGTGGTTAACGCTTGGGTTTCGCCGCGTTGAAAAAACGCCGAACCGTGGGCTTTCGGCAACAATCCCACCTCGCTGTACAACGGCCGAACCGTCGTATAATCCCGGCCGTCAAATCGCGTTCCTTCCAAAATCACGTCCCGGGCAACTTCATGCTCGAAGTCCGCCCACACCTCTTTGGCCAAATTGGATCGCACAGCATCATCAGCAAATTGAGCACATGCCTCTTTTTTGACCGCAGACAAAGCCTGTTTTCGTTCCGCTTTTCCCCGACAACGAAACGCATTGGCCAATGCCTCCTTATGTAAACTCAGTGCGGCAACGATCTGTTCGTCGCGGGGCGGAAGACTAAACGACTGTTTGGGTTTGCCGATTTTTTCGGCCAACTGCCGCTGCAAGTTCAACAGAGGTCGCAACGTATTTTCCGCAAGCGTTAACGCATCGACCAGTACCGATTCCGGTACTTGCTGTGCTTCTCCCTCCACCATCAACAACGCATCGGGGCCGATCGACACAACAATATCCAAATCCGCTTTGTCTCGCTGTGTCTCTGTAGGAAAAGCCACTAGTTTACCAGCCACACGAGCAATTCTGACAGCCCCTGCTGGTCCATCCCAGGGGATAGGCGATATCAAGATCGCCGCGGAAGCCCCGATAACCCCAAAGATAGACGGATCAAAGTCCGACTCGGCACTTAAAACCTGGCAAATCACCTGCACATCGTTCTGAAACCCATCGGGAAACAAGGGCCGTATCGTGCGATCAATCACGCGGCTACCCAACACTTCGATATCACTTGGCCGGGTCTCCCGCTTCTTGTACCCACCGGCAAACAAGCCGGCAGCAGCCCGACGTTCACGATATTCCACGGTCAGCGGAAAAAAATCGGCACCCGCCCGCGCTTCGGCTGAGCAGACGGTGCATAACAACATCGTATCTGCAAATCGTAATACCACGGCCCCATCGGCCTGAGGCGCCATTTGTCCCGCTTCCAACGCCAACGATTGTCCACCCACTTGTTCCGACACCACCACTTTGTTCATTCGTATTCTCCGTCCGTAATCGACGTCTATATATAATTGATACACCATCCATTCATCGCCGGTGCTGGTACCACAAACCGGCTCCGTTCGGCAATCGTCCCAATCGGTCGACACACGTTTAACGCCAATGGCAGAGATTTGACGAATTTAACATCTCTTTCCATATACTTATATGTCGTCAGGGGTTAGCTTACCCGCGCGTGCGTCTACCGGAAAATCGGAAATACAGGGGTATAACGCATCATTTGCGAAGAAAAAACTGCGGTTTATTGGCAGAAGTCGGCACAACCGTTGGAGTCGCTGTCGATTTGAGCGGGGAATGGCAAACCCACTGCGGAATACAAAATCAACGTGATATCGCTGACCGAAATCACATCGTCACAATCGAGATCCACGGCTGGAAACGGGACTTTGAGGCATATTGGATCTGGTGCGCCGGACAAGATGGCAACGGCGGTTAAAATAGCACATTGGGCATCCGATACGTTGACTTTTTGGTCCAGGTTAACGTCCCCGGTCTTGAACAGCGGATCGGCATCACATACCCCGCCGATGCACCGATCGATTTTGGTGCACGCATCGCCGTCGTCACACACAACATTGTCCGGGACCACCACAAAACTGCATCCCAGGACGCCGCCGCAGATATCGTCGGTGCACGGATTGGCATCGTCGCACAACATGGTGGTGTCGATTTCCCCGTCGCAGTCATTGTCTTTGCCGTCGCAGATTTCCACGGCACCGGGATAGATGGCTGCATCCAAATGGCCATCTATCGCAAAACAATCTTCCTCATCGGGGACCCCATCGTTGTCGGAATCACCA
This sequence comes from Myxococcales bacterium, assembly GCA_013360285.1. GTDB lineage: Bacteria > Myxococcota_A > UBA9042 > JABWCM01 > JABWCM01 > JABWCM01. The sequence goes on along the minus strand of JABWCM010000126.1, from coordinate 6,388 downwards.
CCGGTGAACTCACCGACAAGGACCAATCGATCCACATCGTCACCAGTAGTCGCAAAAACCGTGGTATTGGTCGGATCCGAAGCAGGAAATCGGATGATTTGTCCCGAGTTGTTGCCCACATAGATTCGGTCTTGAGAATCGATTTCTAGGCCTTCCGGATACGAGTCGAGAGTCACTGCGGTGGACAGTTGACCTCCCGGAGTCACTTTGCTGATGCGAAAAGCATGGTGTTCCGATACAAAGGCGTTGCCTTGGGAATCCACGACCACATCGACCGGACTCGAAAGTCCCGATGCCAAAATGGTCACCCCGCCAAGGGGGTTTATCTTCACGAGGCGCCCCACCGCGGTGGCGCCGGAGCCGGATATAAAATGAGTTGCATACAAAAACCCATCGGCGCCGGCGTCGAGACCGACGGGGTGAGTCAGCGTCACAAACGAAGTCACGACGCCGGCCGGCGTAATCCGCCAGATTTTTCCGGCACCACCGTCGGCCACCATCAGGTCCCCATTTGCGGCAAATTCGATGTCATAGGGTGTGGTGAACCCCTGGGCGAATATGGAAAAATTGCCGTCGAGCCCGTTGGCTTTTCGCAAAATTCGTCCCGTTCCCCATTGCGACAGGTAAACAAAACATCCACTTGCAGCAATACCGTCGGACACGCCGTATTGGGGTTTGTACAAATCGGTCACCGTCACCGCCCCCCCGACGCCGATTTTGTCCACATAACTTGCGTTCTGATGGGTTGCGTACAGAAATCCATCGACATCAGGATTGTCCAAGCCGGTATCGATGGTCCCATCGCAGTCATTGTCTTTGCCGTCGCACACTTCGGTTGCACCGGGATAGATGCTGGGATCCGTGGCGCCACCGATGGATGGGCAGTCGGCATCATTGTTGACACCGTCTTCATCCAGGTCGGATGACCACAACGTTCCCACACCGGGTACCGCCAATCGTTCAGCATCGGCGGCCACGTTTGCAAGGGTTTGAATCACCCCCGGGGAATCGAGTTGCCCTCGGATGATTTTTCCATTGTTGAGTGCAACATAAAAATTTCCGACGGTGTCGAGCGCGATCCCCTCGGGAGATGAATCAACCGAACCAAACACGCTGCTTTGCCCAAGTGGGGTGTATTTGTGTACCTGGTTGAGCAAATGCTCTGTTACAAACACGTTGCCTAGCGCATCGACAACCATGTCGGATGGATGGTGTAATCCCTGGGCTAATGTGCCAAGATAAAACCCGTCTTGCATATACCGATGAATCTTGGCGGTACCGGGGCTTGCCTGTAGCGAGCCCTCCATCACCAACACGGTGTTGTCTTGGGTAAATGCGATTGCAATAGGACGGGTGACAACGGCAAACACCGATGCCGTGCCTGCCGGCGGTTGTACCCACACTTGGTTGGTGCCGTAGGCGGCAACAAACCGACGTCCGTCTGGACCCACGGCGACCTCAATCGGCGTGTTGAGGCCCGTCATCAAGGTCTGCGGGTGTTCACCCAAAACGGACCCATATGCTTTGAGTGTCCCTCCGACCGGGTCGGTCACCAAGATGGCGCATCCATCAAACGCCACACCGGTACTCAGTCCTGTGGCCACCGGCACACCGGTGTTGGAAACCGCACCGGCAAAGGTCACTCGGCGCAAAACCGCCGTGCCGTGGACACTGACGTACACGCTGGACATCGGAAAATTGGGCGCCAAGTCTTCGTCAACAAAGCCATCACAATCGTTGTCTTTGCCGTCACAAACCTCAGGTGCATCGGGATAAATCAACGGATCCAGATGCCCCAATTGGGCAAAACAATCCTCGGAATCGGCATACCCGTCGTCGTCGGTATCGTCATCGGGAGGACCGGATGCCGCAAAGGTGATCATGTCGACGTCTTGCGAAGTGACGGCAAATACCGCCAGCGTTCCCAACGGATCCGCCGGGGAAAACCGCAACACTTGCGCATTGTTGCATCCCACGTACACCCAGGAATCCGGGCCGGTGGCGACCCCTTCGGGGAAGTTAAGGCCAGTAAGAAGGATGCTGCCGACACCGGTGGGTGTCATCTTCCACAGTCTACCGTTATAATGATCGCTTAAATAAGCGTTGAGTTCGTCATCAAAAGCGATCCCGGCACTCACACCAAATCCTGTTCCGGTGAGCCAAGTATCCAGAAGAGACCCTTCGGGAGACAAATGGACCACCGAGCTGGTACCGCCGGCGCCAAACGAGTCGGCAATGGTAAGATAAATATGCCCATCGGGTCGAACACCTATACCCAGGGGTAATGCATGAGCATACAGAAGTGTTTTGGTACCATTGGGAGCAATGGAAGAAAGTCCAACACCTGTCTCGGACACCAATAAATTGCCGCTGTGGTCAAATTGGATCACGGAAGGTTGTGTCAGGCCGCTATACCACACGACGCCAACAGCCGAGGGTCCGGAAAACCTTTGAATCGCCGTACCCATGACAACGTACAGGTCGCCGTCCCAAAACGCCACGCCGTCAGTTGCACCAAAGGGTTTGTTGATCGACGTGTTCACAACCGACCCGTCGATTTTGACAATTTGTACGACCGAGGCGTTTTGGTGGGCCACAACCAAATCGGTCAATTCAAATCCAGTCGCAATGGGGGAAAAAACAACAGATAGCACCAGACCCAAACCAAGAAATGTCGTTCGCATAACCACCTCGCTCGCGGGCGTGCCCGCGGTTTTTTTGGAGTGTGTGGTCAACTAAATGATTATGCAAGGGGATTGTTCAAAGCGGTGCATGATCGTGGGAAGGTTGTTGGGTTCAATAGTCGAGCGTGACGAGTTCGGGGTCGGCCTCCGGCAAGGGGTCGTAAAAGCACGGGCCGGAACAGCAGGTTTCGCAAAACGCCGACGTTCCGCCGGCGGATTTACATTGTTGGACGGTTTGGGAACATTTGCAGATACCGCCTTTGAACATACACGGCCCCGACACCTTGGCCGCGCTGGTGAAATCCTCGGTGGTGATGGTCACGGTAAACGTTTGGGTTACGTCCACGGAATCGAACAACAACCAGTCGCCGATATCGCCCTCGACAGGGCCAGCGAATGAGCCACCCATCGCACTTCCACAATGGGACAAGGTTCCTTGAGCGACGCCGTTGCCAAAAATCACCCATTCCTGATCAGGATTGTCGGGATCTTTACCCAGTTCAAATACAAGCCCCACCAGTCCACCATAAGCGGAGCCGGTAAACGGCACCGGTGCGGCTCCGTCGCTCGCAGGTTTTAGTTCACCCAATAGCAGACCATTGGTAAATAAAAAATAGTCCAACTCCCCGTGCATTTCCAAACCGATGTTGGGCCCCACCCGCACACCGGTCGAAAAATCCCCGCGGCAAACACGAACCGCCAAACTTTCATCCGAAGCAGACGTCACCTCTGCCTCATCGTCGGCGTTTTCGGCATCACACCCCACCGACATCAACGTACCCGTGACAACTACACCAAGAAGGGTTGACCCAAAAATTCGATTCATCATGCCGTCTGCTCCTACTCAACGGGGTTGAAAGTTGAATCACTGCGGACTATACGCACGACGGCAGGATTTGGATCGAGCAGTGAGGTGGTTGTTCAGCCACTTGTGGGCGAGTGGGCGCGGTCGACCGACTGCAAATTCCCTATGAAGCTGATTCGATGTCGCCAACGAGCGGACATCCCATGTTGACAGATTCGGACTACCCGGTCGCCTCATCCCCAGGAAAACGTCAAAGCCACCCGACGGTGCGCAATTCCAGTCAATCCTGGCCAAAGACCCACGTCTGAGGCCGCTGGACTCGTGCGAGAAATGGACCCCATCATGAGCCGATTTTGGCCTTAAATTAGGGGTTGATCTTTCTACGACAAAAATAGCGGCGCGGCCCGTGGGCGGCGGGTTTGGGTCGGCTTGGTTCCGAGTACCCTACGCCATATTTCCGATATGACTCGGGTTTTCCGAGTCCAATCCACCGCCAAATCCATGCCCACAAGCGCCATCCAACTTTTTTCACTAGCTCCCTACAACTCGTACGCACCGATGTTTGGCGATTCGCCCCTTGGTTTTCCTTCGATGTCGGTCGTTGTGCTCAACGTGGGGTGGCCGCTGCCTACCAGCGGGGATTGGGGGTTGCTGGGGGTTAAATCTGCTTCTTCGATATTTGAGTTGGTGTATTGGGGGTCTATGTACTTGGAATTGATGTCTGAATTGCTTGCCGTCTGCCAGCCTGCCAGGTCTCCGAAATTGGGATGCCAGGCCGTTGGGCCCACGTTTGGAGCCCAGCAATGGTTGTGGTCTACCGTCCCGGTTTCTCCCACGCTTGGGTATAGCGGATAACAACCGAATGGGCCGTCTCCCCCATACATCACGGTGTTGCTCACCACCACGTGGCCGCTTCCGTCTTCGCCCAACCGGATTCCCGTTCCGTTAGGGCTATCGGGAATCAACACGCTGTTGTTGCGGATCGTGATTTTGTCGATGGGGATTTCGTCCGGGAGTGGGGTGCGGGTGGGACACACGATACCTACGATGTCAATCGTTGCCGATTCCGCCACCAATACGTTGTTTTCGATTCCGCACCCCTGGCACGCTTCGACCGCTATTCCCATCGCTCCGAAATGGCGTAACTCATTGCCGGCAATAAGCACGTTATAAAACGCGTTTTTTGACGCAAACGTGCCCATTTGAATCGCCCGAAAACCCATCGATCCTTTGCCCGGGCTGCACAGGAATTCATTTTGCGAAATCTCGATGTCTTCCACCAAACCGTCGATCATCAACCCCACCGCGCTGCATTTTCCGTCGGGCAACTCTCCCGGTTTGATAATCTTCGTATTCCGAATCGTTATCTTGGTCACCGGCACATCGGTATCGTTCCGGAGCCATACCGCATGTTTGGTCTCCCCATCTACCGTCCCCGTGTTTTCCACCACACACCGATCCAGGGTTAACTCGTGGGCAATGCCCAACACCCCCACACTTCTTGTTTTTCGGATATGGGAATCCACAATCGTCACCTGTTTTCCCCGCTCCACCGCGGTTGCGCCGGCATCTCGCGCAAGAATACGAATTCCATTATAAAACCCGTCGACCAGCACCCCACAGACCACCACCGCCGAGGTGCCCCCGCCGATCCAAATGGCGTACATACTCTCCGCATCCCCCCGAAACTCGACGTTTTGTACCACATACCCCTGGGTTTGCCCTTCCGGCGTAGCCGCCTCCAACCACAGTCCCGGCCACTCCTTGGTCGCCATCACCACCGGCCGCGGCATCGTGGGGGTTCCCCAGGGAGCCGAATAATCGCGAATCCCACGCGGATTCTCCGCCGACGCTTCTTCATGAAAAATGGGATGATGCGCAGCCGCATCCCCTACGATGACTCCCCCTCGGCATATCGCGATGGCTCCGCCCGAGGGCAACAGCGGATACCGCTCAAACGCCGCCCCCAACGTTCGTAACGGTGTTGCCGGCGATTCCCCATCGTTGGCATCGTCCCCCGGAACACATTCCGCCACCGCGCCGTCGGCGCAGTCGCACAAATACACCGTCGGGGTCAACACAACCGACCCATCGGTCACGGTACATTCCGACAACGGCACCTCCGGTAAACCCACATCCGATTGCGCTCCATCCTCCCCATCCTGCCCCCCGTCCACAGTCGGGACCCCGCCGGCATCGGTTCCGGCGTCATCGGCAATCTGATCCAGTCCATCTCCATCCGCGCCCCCACTGATGGCACCCACTACCTCCGCTCCAACACACAGCCCCAACTCACACACGTATCCATCCCCCAACTCACCACAATCCTGACTCGTCTCACATTCTACCAAACACAAACTCACCTGGGGGACCTCTCCCCCACACAACGCCGCCCACACCGGCTGCTTCGCTGCCGCACAGGTGGCTCCTGCGTTCCACACCCCACATTGGGTGGCCGCACCACATTCCTGCGTACAAACCCCACACACGCAGGACAACCCATCCCCACACCCCAAATCACACGATTGCAAAAAATGGGATTCACTGCCCGTTTGCGGGTCAGCCTCTTCTCCCCCACAACCGATCTCCGCCGTCCCCATCAGAACAACCCATACCACCCACACCCACTGTTTTATTTTAAGGTACATCGTTTATTCCTTACCCACATCCACGTTTCGGCACTGTTCCACGACACATTGCCCTACATACACAACCACGTTGTTAAATTCTTCCGGCAACGGATGTGCCGCATTGTACCGCTCGATTTGTTCCCGCAACTCCCCTACCCGTTCCCTGACCCCACGGAGCACATTGTAGGCGTCGGCCTCAAATGGATGCCCCGGATAGACATCAAACGTATACGTACTCCCCCCGGTTACATCGTCGAGACTCGTCGGAG
>JABWCM010000384.1 GCA_013360285.1 Myxococcales bacterium | reverse complement strand
GGAGTGGAAACCTTTCTTGGCCCATCTCGTCGGTTTTGACGCTCAGCCGGTAACCAAACACTACGAGACCGACAAACTGCTTGAGAACAAAAAGAAAGACGAGCAGATCGTCAAGAACGAGCTTGGCGGAACCATTGAGGACATCAGCAAGATCGAAGGTAAACTGCAACTGAAACAGAACGATGCGGAAAAAAAGCAGAAGCTGCTGGACGCCTTCGACTTCCGGGCGCAAGATAAGGACCGGACGAAACAACTGGTGGATGACATCGACAAACGTATTGCCGACTGCAATACCAAACGTTATTCCCTCAATCAGAACCTGAAGAAGATTCTGGCCTCACTGGAGGAGGACCAGATCCTATTCAACCCGGACGACGCCCAGCGTTTGTTCCGCGATGCCGGTATCCTCTTCGATGGGCAAATCAAGAAAGACTTCGAGCAGTTAATCGCATTTAATCGGGCTGTCACCGAGGAGCGCGGTGCCTACCTACAGGAAGAACGCGTTGAGATTGAAGCCGAACTCAAACGAATCAATATCGAGCTGAATGCACTCGGCAAGAAGCGCTCGGACATGCTATCATTTCTGAGCAGCACAGATGTTTTCGACAAATACAAACAAATCTCCCAAGAGATGGTGACGCTACGAGCCGACATCACTTTGCTGGAACATCAGCGACGCTTCCTTGATCGCCTGCAGGTACTGCGAGCGGAAATCCGCGCGCTGGACGACGAACATCGACAATTGAAAACCCAGATCGAGACCAACGTGGAAAAGCAGAACTCGGATCCGGGCAGCCTGTTCTCGAAAATCCGCCTGTTCTTTAGCGAGATTGTCGAAGAGGTGATCGACCGCAAGGCATTGTTAAGTGTGTCACCGAACCAAAAGGGTCATCTGGAATTTAAGGCCGAAATTCTTGATGAATCGGGCAACGCGACCAGTGCCCACCTCGGTCATACCTATCGCAAACTGCTGTGCGTCGCTTTCGACATGGCCGTGGTGCGGGCTCACGTGGACGACAGGTTTCCACGCTTCGTATTTCACGACGGCGTATTCGAATCCCTGGATGATCGTAAGAAGGAAAATCTGCTGGGGGTCATTCGCCAATACGCCGAACTGGGATTACAGCCCATCATCACGCTGATCGATTCGGACTTGCCAACCCGTGCCGATGACGATGAACCGGTGTTTACCGCGGACGAAATCATCGTGACACTACACGACGAGAGCGAGCAGGGCAGGTTATTCAAGATGAAAGCGTGGTGATGGAACACCACCTGATAATCGGTTGCCACGTTCGACGGGCGTACAGGAGGATGACGCTGTGAGAACAATTTTCCTGGACGAATCGGGCTATACGGGCTCGGACTACCTCGACAAACACAAACTGCTCTTCGTTGTCGCCAGCCTTGCCATCGAGCCTGATGTGGCGCACGAACTCAAACAGCGCTACTTTGGTAACGTTGGATCGGCCGAGTTGAAACACTCACAACTTATGCGGCGGCCCAATCAACGTACGATGGTCCTCGATTTTCTTGCCCACCTCGCAACTGTTCCCCACACATCCAAGATCTGGTTAGCCGACAAACGTTTCGCTGCGTGGCTCAAAGTGGTGGATCATATCATCGAACCGTTCCTATATAACCAAGGACACAATCTCTATCAGAACGGTGCCAATGTAGCGATGGCGACCATGCTTTTGGGCTGCGTACCAGCCTTCACGAGTGACGACTACACGTTGACACTCCTGGAGCGGGCAATCGGTTTCATCAAAACCGGTAACGCTGAGAACCGAGCCAGCCTCGTGGAGTGGCTGGAGCGGGGTAAGGCAGCCTTCGGCTCCAGCGACACCAGGGAAGTGTTGGACTATATGCTCGTGCCTCTTCAAGTTTTACGGTCTGCCGAATACGCGGTTCCCCCCCAAGGCGCCGCCGATATGGCGTTTGGAGCTGCACTTCAGCTCATGGGGTGGTGGAGGACCGATATCCGCGAGCCCATTCATCTCGTTCACGATGCCACAGCAAACATGGCCCGCCAAAAAGAGATCTGGGATGCCATCACGGCGGGTTCGTTGCCACCCGCCCGTTCTTTTCGCGCGTCCTCCGGGATGGTTCTGACATTTCCTATTGGCGTTGAGAAGACGACTTTTGCCAGGTCGCAGGACCACGATGGGCTACAACTTGCTGACGTGTTGGCGGGCGCCATCGGGTGTTCGTTCGATCGCCGGCTTGGCGGAGAGCGTGCGGACTACGCGAAAGCGGTCTTGGAGCATATCGGCATCGGCAAATTCGCCGTCCACGCGGTGATCCCTCCAGCCGACATCAGTCCAAAAGGCATGGGGACCGCCAACCTGGACGGCAATGAACCACTCGATTACCTAACGATGCAGGCTATCAACGGCCGAATTCCCAGACCCAGAAAACATACGCCGCAAAGGGAGAAGTAGTACTTCAGTTTGCCAAAATAGTTGCTTGCTGAGAGGTTGTGAGTCATCGGTTACTAAGTTAACCGTTGATGCGTTGTTGGGCAGGGGAATCAATGCGCCCGGAAGCACTGGAGTGCTTGTCGGCGGTGGTGAACGGTTGCCCGGAAGCACCGGCGTGCTTCCGGGAGGGTGGTGAGCATCCGCCGGGAGCACCGGCGTGCTTCCCGGTGGGGGATGACTACTCGCCTGGAGCACCGGCGTGTTTATTTTTGGGGATATGGCAGAAAAAACCGGGTGCGGTCATTTTTCGGTTGACAGGGCATGGCAACGATTTTAGAACAACGGCGGTAACGATACCAACCTTTTCCCACCCACCCACACCGGAGACCATCATGACGGAAACGACAGAAAACACGAGTCAAAACGCACTTGACGTCCCCCCTGGATACAATTCGGAGACAGCGCGGGCTGCGTTTGAACATTTTTCGGAAGTCGCCAAAAAACTTCCTCCTGGAGATGTCGAACGGCTGAATGTCGACCCGAATGACGCCACACTGCGGACAGTTCGGATGGGGACCGTGGCTAATCGACCGGAGATTTTTGCGCGGTTTGAGTTACTTAAGCCCGCGGGTTTTCATATCCAACACGTCACCGACCTGCCCAACCTGGGCTGGGCGCTCTATCACGCCCGTCTCCAGTGGCGGCAAAAAGAAGTGACGTTTACCGAAGCCAAACTCCCGATGGAATTGGTGAGCAAAGCAACCACCCTGCGCACCCGGATGTTGTTGCTGGTAAGTTACTATCTGGGTGATCATCCGGTGGAAAAGACGGAAATCGATGACATCCGCATCGGCACGGGATATTTGGACCTCGGTGGTGATTTGGAACGCCTGGCGGGAATGTATGATCGCCATGATGCCCTACTGTCCACCGACAAGAAATATTATGGAAGCACGGACGCAGCCGACGCCAGGGAACTGAACATCACCATCATGTCCAAGTTGTCGGAAGGACTAACCCCGGCATACCGCGAACACGCGGACCTGGTGGCGCGTATCTTTACGTTGTTACGCAAAAGCTACAACGAAGTAAGGGCGGCAGCAACGTGGCTATTCCGAGACGAGCCGGAAATGTTGGCGGAATTCCCAGGCATCCGAAGCACGCCGAGCGGTTCAAGTCCCGCCAAACCGAAGACACAGGATGGTT
>JABWCM010000125.1 GCA_013360285.1 Myxococcales bacterium | reverse complement strand
AAAAATCCCTGCGCCATATTCCCGATATGACTCAGGATTTTTTCGGACGATTCGGCGAAAATCCGGCTGGCCAAAAATTCCCCTAAAAAACACCACACACCTAGGTGGCTGGTGTTTTCTGATGAAATTTTTGTCCTGGCCGCCTTTTGCCGCCTCGCCCGTAAAAATCTGCGGTACTACACGGATATTTCTGACTGCTTTTTTTCGGAAGAACCGGCTCAAATTCGACTCGGTCATGAAAACCCAAATTTAACCCGGATTTCTCACAAGCTTGAGGCTACGAGCGCGCATCCACGAGCATTCTCTGGCATGGTAGACCTTTTTTTGTTCTCAACATGGCCTTGTCGCGCTTTCGGGCAAAAATGGTCCACTATCCCCGAATTTGCTGGCGTCTCAGCAATCTCGCTCGCAAGCTCGTGAGAAATCCGAGTCAACACCACACTCTTCGGTGACTAACTTACTGAGGAGGTAAGTTGAATAAGCGTTGCCCCATTTGAATTTCCCCATTTGGCTGACAACCAGCGCAGAGAGACAAGTTTGTGTTTTCGATGAGAAGCACGACGGTTGATCCTAGATTAAATCGTCCCAACTCCTGGCCACGACCAATGGGTTTAGGGTGCCCGTAGCGCACCTGCGCAGAGGACATACCGGCGACGTTTGTACGCATGTTGTCATACGACACTGAAATACTTCCAACAGAAGTCGCACCGACTTTCACGACATGTATCGTGCCAAAACGTTTCGATTTGATTGTGGTCGAGATACGCTCATTTACGGCGAAAATTTTATCTACATTCGGCAAACCGAGGTTATTTACCGGATAAAGTCGTCCTGGAACATATGTGTATCCCACAATTTCACCGTCATCAGGGCAGTGGATTCTGTGGTAGTGGCGTGGACTGAGGTAAATCGTTGCGTAGGTCCCCCCTTGGAGCCGTGCTGCCTCTTTTTTGTCCATGAGCAAGTCGGCGACGCTGTAGGTCTTTCCTTTGATTTGTTCAATAGACGCACCTATTTTGCCGTAATTAAGCAGTACGCCGTCAACGGGAGATACAACCACGTTTGCGTCGACGTCGATGGGGCGGAGACCGTCCGCTAATTCACGCGTAAAAAATTCGTTAAATGTGTTGAAGTCTGAAACCTTCAGTCTCGCTTCGTCGACGTTGACGCCATAAGCTTTGCAGTAAAGGGAAATGGCAGCACGAAGAACCGGCTTTGGATATGAAGTCCCGGCGATGCGGCCGACAGTTCGACTCAACGGATTGCGGCTGATAACGTCCAGAAACAGTTTTGTGCCAGTCGACATAGAATCTCCTGTCGTAATATTCGGTTAAGATAATGATCGTGTTAAATTAGTGTGGATCGCGGCAAGTCGCCAACGAAAATTTTGTGGCAGCGGCTCATAAAGGAAGTGGTTCAAATTGTACGATTTCCGCCATTCTACGATAACGCGCCGCAATCGCTTCCGCATCGACACGGAGCAATGCGCCAATTCCGAAGTCTTCAACACAAAACGAAGCCAACAGTGACCCGACCACTGTGGCTTGCCTCAACGTGCGTGGCGACACGTCTCCAATACCGGCAAGGTAGCCCATAATACCGCCGGCAAATGTGTCGCCGGCTCCCGTGGGGTCAATTACCGACTCTAATGGATAGGCAGGAACGTAGAACACGTCATTCTCGGAAAAAACCAACGCGCCGTGTTCGCCCCGCTTAATAATGACGATAGACGGTCCTGCTTTCAGTATCAGATTTGCCGCACGCACCACACCGGGAACGCCGGTCAATAACTCCGCTTCTTCGTCATTGATAATTAAACAGTCTACTTTGGCCAGCAGAGTAATGAGGTCTTGGCGTTGTGGACCATTGATCCAGAAATTCATCGTGTCGCACGCTACAAATCGCGGCGCGGTGACCTGTTGGAGCACTTCCAATTGCAGCTTCGGTGCGATGTTGGCAAGAAATACGAACTTAGCATTTCGGTGCTCATCGCTAAGTTTTGGGACGAATTCTGCGAATACGTTGAGTTCGGTAAACAAAGTATCCCGAATGTTCATATTTGTGTGATACTTCCCTCCCCAGCGAAACGTCTTACCCGGTAACTGCTCCAATCCACTCACATCAATGCCTCGGGATTGGAACAACTGGGTATCCGTGGACCGGAAATCATGCCCCACTACGGCAACGATTCGGGCCGGGGAAAACAACGCCGACGCTAACGAAAAATACGTTGCCGAACCACCCAGTAGATCCGTGGCGTGGCCGAATGGAGTTTCCACGGAATCGTAGGCGACTGATCCGATTACTAATGGTCTCATTATCTATTATTTCCAATATTTATCGAGGAAAATAGCCAGTTTTTCACGGGCGTACGTTGGAACGCAAGCCGGATCCGTCATAATTGCTCCCGACAGTGCAGACTGAGATGGACACACAAGCGGGGTGGACGATTCTGCGGTGATTTTAGCCAGTGCGCGCAGGGTTCTTTTGGCTTTTGTCACGTTGGTTTTCAACGTGGCAATCACTGCTTCCACGGTGACGTCTGCTTCAGTTTCGTGCCAGCAGTCATAATCCGTGACAAGTGCCAGCGATGCAAATGGCAGTTCTGCTTCTCTGGCAAGTCTGGCTTCCGGAACGTTCGTCATGCCGATAATATCCGCCCCCCAACTTCTAAACAGTTGGCTCTCGGCTCGTGTGGAAAATTGCGGCCCTTCAATACAGAGGTAGGTACCGCCGTGTTCAACGTCCAGCCCCTCTGTTACCGCGGCGTGGTAAAGCATGTCCGACAACGGTTTGGACACCGGATCGCCGAACCCAACGTGGCCAACGATGCCATCGGTAAAAAACGAGGCTGGGCGATTTACAGTTCTGTCAATGTACTGATCAACGACGACCAGTTTGCCAGGGTGCAAATGTTCGCGCAGGCTCCCCACCGCGGTTACAGCAACGAGTCGATCGACCCCAAGTAACTTAAGCGCGTAGATATTCGCTAGATATGGTAAGTTAGTTGGGGAAAACCGGTGACCTCGACCATGACGTGGCAAAAATGCAACCTTGGTGCCTTCAAGATCCCCAACAACAATGGCATCTGACGGATCTCCGAAAGGGGTTTTCACGCGAACTTCGTCGCTGGCGGAAAAGCCGTCGATATCATAGAGCCCACTTCCTCCAATCACTCCGATAAATGCAGTGGCCACGTTATACCCTCCAACAGGTGAACCCCCGGTTTACCCGGCACGTGTATCACCGTGTCGAAGGGCGGGTCAACTCACCGAACTGCGGCGCAGCGGGCATTTGGAGATTGGCTGGGTTAGTAAATCGCGGTTATCGAAAGTCAGAGCCTATCATGTCATTCATTCAATCCGGAGAACCAAATCGGTCGGTAGGTTAGCCAGCAGATCCTTCAACGCCGCTTCCACGACGTCGGGTTCCCCACATTCCATGGTGAGCCGAAGTTCCGGCCGACCGTTTTCGAAACGTGGGTATGATCCGACGTCTACTTGGGGGTGTGCCGCAACGATGGAGTCAAGCGTTGCCACCACGTCGCTCTCTTGAGCAAGGAGCGTTACAGAACGTAACCAAAATGGTGGAAGATCAGGATAAATAGAACGAAATACACCTAAGTTACGGCGAAAAAGAGATGGTACCCCTGGAAAGATAAACACGTTTGCGCATTGGATTGCTGGCCACTTACCGCGATCGACCCAGTGAAGAATTGAACCTCGTGGCACCCGCGCCAAACGACGTTGGCCAGACGTCAAGTCGGTTCCGTAATGTGCTTCCAAGGCTGTGACCATCGAAGGCTCTACGATAACTTCGGTACCCAATGCCTTGGCGACGGCGTCAATAGTGAGGTCGTCATGTGTTGGTCCAATACCGCCTGATGTCACGACGCAATCGTGTGAGGAGGCCAATCGTTTTACGGTCGCACAAATTGTGTCGATATCATCCAGAATCGTCTCGATTTTGCACAAACGTACGCCAATCCGTCGAAACTCTTGGATCAACGCAGGCGAATTTTCATCTTGGTATTTACCGCTCAGTATTTCGTTACCGATGATCACTGCTGCGGCATGAGGTCGATTCAGACTAGTCACTGGGCGTCCATTTGCATATTAGGAGCGAGGATAGATGCGGCGAACATCTCCGTACCGACCAGAACGTAACAATTCGTCAGCCGATCGAGCGAATTTAAGAATCCACCCACCGTGAAACGAGCATCCAAACACTTGTCGCGGTGTTGCATTGATATAACTCCAGTCTTGGTGGTTTGCCCATCGCCTTAGGTCATCAAAAGTCGCAAATCCGTCCTCGCCTTCGATGAGTCCACACGCCGGGCAGAACGAAACGGGCTCTTCTGCGAACGTGTAGTATGGAGCCATACATGAATAACACGCCATATCGAGTACTCCCTCAACGACTCGACCTCGCTTGTCTACGTACTTCCCGTTTTCATATTGTATTTCTACGTGACGTTGCCTTCCGATTGCGACCATTTCCAGTCCATCCATCTGTCCCATGGTACCTCTCAGCGCAGAAAAGTTAGTACAAAAGGCTCGTATCTTGATGATATTTCAGCTTATCGGAATACCATCCTGCCGGCCAAACATCGCCATGTACCGGCTATGCTTTGCCTCCACCATGACATACCCCACCCGCTACGCTCGTGATGTTGCGGTCGTTTCGGCAGACTGGTCGATTGTGGTCGGGGCAACCGTGGGTTCCACGTCCAGGTCGTCCGGGTGGACATCGTCCAACATCCCAAAAAAATGACGAATGTCATCCACAATGACGTACAACGCGGGCACCAACAACAACACTATGAATGTTGAAAACAACACCCCGTAACCCAAACTCAACGCCATTGGTATCAAAAATCGTGCTTGGACGGAAGTCTCGAAAATCATGGGTGCAAGGCCCAAAAATGTGGTCAACGACGTAAGTAAAATCGGCCGAAATCGTCGTGTTCCTGACATGAGGGCAGCTTGCTTCGAAGAATATCCCTCCCGTCGAAAGTCGTTTGCTGCGACAACCATCACCAACGAATCGTTGACTGCGATTCCCGACAAAGCAACGATACCCATAATGCTCATTAAGCTGAGATCGTAGCCCATCACAAAATGACCTAAAATTGCACCAATGATTCCGAAGGGGATCGCAACCATGACCACGAGTGGCTGTACGTAGCTCTTAAATGGAATGGCGAGGAGTGCAAAAATAACAATCAACGCCACTAAATAACCTTGTCCGAGCCCGGACAATGATTCCCGTTGGTCCCGTTGTGTGCCTTCAAAGGCTATTGTAAGGCCTGGATACCTCGTGGTGAGTTCTTCCAACGCCCCTTTTTTGATTTCCTCAAGTACTTTGCCGGCGTTGGTGACCAATGGATCGACGTCTGCAGTCACGTCCACAACTCGTTGTCCATCAGTGCGTCGAATTTCCGTGTACGAATGGCCGCGCGTAAATGTCGCGGCACGTTCGAAAGGGATTTCCCCGCCGTCGGGTGTTTTGACCATCAGCCCGTGGATGTCGAATTCCGAACGTCGTTCGTCTTCCGGTAGTCGAACCATGACTCGCACCTCGTCCCGTCCCCGTTGCTGGCGGATCGACTCGGCCCCAAAAAATGCATTCCGTATTTGACGCGCTAGATCGGTAGCTGTGACTCCCAAAGAACGCGCTTCGTGGGTTACCTTTAGGTCAAGTTGTGGCTTTCCTTGAGCAAACCCGTCGTTGATGTCTTTGACTCCGGCGAAGGTCTGTAACGTTGCCGCGAGATCCTCCGCCGCAGTTTCCAAGACTTCCAGATTGGTGTGTCTTAACTGAACTGTAATCGCGGCCGTTGCGCCTGGTCCTGTACTGTATGTAAAAGTGAGGTTTTCTAGTCCGAGGATGTCGTCCGTCCTTTTCCGCCAAAGGTTGGCGAATTCGGATGCGGTAATTTTTCGCTGATCGGTAGGAACCATGTACAACTGAATGGTTGTGGTGTGTCCCCCGGTCGGGCGGCCAGTGGACGCACCGGGGCCGAAACCACCAACGCTTTGGCCGATAATGGAAAACAGCCCACGTACGATTTGTTCACCTCCGTTTTCAGAAACAATCTCTCGAGCCTCACTTAACAAACGCTCTTGTACCTTCCGAGTTTCGTTGACAGGTGTGCCAAAAGGCAGCACCGCTCTGACAGAAACAAGGTCCGAGTCGACCTTGGGCATAAACGTAAAGTTAATTCGGCCGCCGCCAACTAAACCCACTGCCCCAATCAACATCGCGAGTGCTGCTGAAACAGTAACATAACGATTGTTTAGGCTTAATTTAGCGACAGGTTCGTAGGTCTTGCGGATAAGCCAGGCTAATCCAAGGCTTATTCTTTCCTGCTGGTGGTGCAGCCACCCGCGGATGCCAGTTCGGTGAACCGGTTTGGTATGTCCAAGGTGAGCTGGAAGGATAAACAACGACTCGAACAACGAGATCATGAGTACGGAGATGACGACTGCCGGAATTTGGCCAAAAAACTTCCCCATGGTACCTGGAACAAAGATCAGCGGCAGAAATGCTGCTACGGTTGTAAGCACCGAAAACACAACAGGTCCTGCCACCTCTTTGGTGCCCTTGACGGCGGCTTGCAAAAACGACATCCCCTTGTGCCGTAATTCGTAGACATTTTCTCCCACCACGATCGCGTCATCGACCACAATCCCCAAGGTCAGAATGAAGGCAAACAGCGATATCATGTTAAATGAGACGCCAAATAAAGGTAGGATAAGAAATGACCCCAAAAATGAAATCGGAATTCCCATCGTGACCCAAAATGCTAGCCTTATTTCCAAAAATAGACCCAAGGAAATAAAAACTAAGATCAAGCCTAAGTATGCGTTTCGCATCAACAAATCGATGCGGTCCCGATATACTTCAGAATCATCACGCCAGGTTGCAATGTGCAGTCCCGGTGGGAGGGTCGGGGCAGTGTCTGATACGTATTTTTTTACCGTTTCAGCGACCTGAATGGGTGTTTGATCGCCGACGCGGAACACTTTCAACATGACCGCTCGTTGACCATTGTAATAAGCCTCAATGTCGTTGTCGGCAAAATCGTCCCGCACTTTGGCAACATCGGACAACCGAACCGTAGTTCCATCCGGAGAACTTACTATCGGAATTTCGCGAAATTCGGACGCATAATCTCTTCGTTCTTTTGTTCGAAGTAAAATATTCCCGTTTTCGGCCTTGATTTCGCCGGCAGGCAGATCAATAGATGCGCGTGCCAAATGTCCGGCGATACCATCCAGAGTCAAGTTGTAACGACGCAGTGTATCCTGCGGAACCTCGACGTTGACCTCGACGTCGCGTGTGCCGGAAATCTCCACAAGTGTGATGTCTGGAAGGGCGAGCAGTTCATCACGCGCGCGATCGGCCTGTGTTTTGAGTGCTTCTTCGCGTAAGTCACCATAGAGCACCAAAGAGATCACTTCGCGGCGATTGACGGCCAAGCTGACAACGGGTCGCTCGGCCTCTTCAGGAAACGATGTGATTCGATCAACCGCATTTTTAATGTCCTGAAGCGCCTTGTTGGAGTTTGCCCCCAACAACAATTCTACACTGACCGATCCCGCTCCTTCTGTGGCCGTTGATGTTACTTTTTTTACGCCGTCCAAGCCGCGCACGGCTTCTTCCACGACCGTAATGATGCCCTGTTCAACCTCTTCCGGACTGGCTCCAGGGTAGGGAACTGTGATGGTCACAAGATCTAGGTCAAATTCCGGAAACACCTCCTGTTTGATTTTTGTGCCGACAATGGCTCCGCCCACCAGAAGTACGATCATGACAAGATTAGCGGCGACCTTGTGCCGGGCCATCCACGAAATAGAGCCCCTCCTCGGCAAATTGGGATTCATGGACGGCCCTCCGCCGGTTGGGGGTTGGTTGTTGGTTTTGCGACTTCGTCGGAGGATTTTGTCGTGGTGGGCGGTGCTACTCCCTTTTCGCGCAGACGCATGCCTTCAATAGGCACTGCAATGCGGCTTGTAACCACGCGATCTTCTACCGTAATTCCACTATCGATAACGACAGTGGTTGCCGTTTGCCGAGCAGACGTGATGGTACGAATCGCGAGGCGATTGTTTTTGTCCATTACCCACACTTTGTCCCCGTCGTGAACTGCGGCTCTTGGTAAACTGACGACATTGGACAACGACTTACCGGCTATCTCAATGTGCACATAAGCTCCCAAAAACAAAGGCAGAATTGGACCATCTGGGTCAAGTTCCAAAGGGTTTTTGACTGAAATCAGCAGCCGTGCCATGCGGCCTTTTGGGTCAAGTTCCGGCAAAAGTCGCAGTATTTCACCTCTCCACTTGTGATTCAGTCCGTCCCCAATCGGTAAGATAACGGTTGCAGATGCACCTGAAGTGGCGTTGACGCCCGGAATATCGAGCCACCGCAAATCGGAAATTGGCAACACCGCTTGTACCCAGAATTCGTCGGTTCCGACAAAAGTAGCGAGATTTGACTGCGGAGTGACCAACTGGCCAACTTCTACGTTTTCGGCTGTGACCAAGGCATTGAATGGTGCCACAATAGTTGCTTTTTCCACCCGAAGTTCGGCACTTGCCAAAGCTGCCTGTGCGGACGCCAGCGAAACTTTTGCGGCGTCTAATTGGGGTATGCGTAAAGCAAGGTCTTTACCTTGGGTTGTCGTGGGAACCGAGACATCCAAGAGTTCCCATTCGTGTTTTGCAACTGCTTGCCGGCTTTTTTCTACGTCGATGTCAAGTTTTGAGCGTGCGACGGCCGCTTTCTGCTGTGCCACTGCCAACTTGAAGTCCCGATCGTCGATTTTGAGAAGGGTCTCTCCTGCTGCAATGTGCCCACCAGCCACCAGAGCGGGGTGGTGTTCCACGATGCGCCCGGAAACCTCTGGAAGGACGGTCATTGTTCTCGCCGGAACCACTGTACCGGTTCCGTGTACTACGATGGTCTCGCGAGATAGTACAACCGCTGTTGTTTCGACGACAGTCACCAGCTCTTGCGAGGGTTTTCGTTGGGGAACCGGTTTCGTCTTGATGAAGTAGGCGGCGGTTCCAACGCCGGCGGCCAGAAACAACAATGCAACAAATAGGCGCAGAACCGTTTTCATTGCTTTTCCGCCTTTGGTGGAGTGGATGCGGCGTCTTTATCCGCAATCCACATTCCGCCCAGTGCTCGGTTAAGTTGAACACGCGCTGACAGAATCTGACGTTGAGTGGTTAACATTTCCTGTTCTACCTGTTGTAGTGAACGCAGTGCGGTGAGCACAGTAAGATAATCGCTGAGCCCCTGAACATAACGGAGTCTTGCCTCTTCCATTGTCCTGTTTGCGAGGTTGCGTTGCAGAGTGAGAGCGTCAAAGCGCTGTCGATGCCCCATTTCTAGTGCCAAGGCGTCTTCGACTTCACGGACTGCAACCAATATTTGTTGCCCATAACCCCACAACAATTCCTCTACCTGAGCTTTGGCTCGCTCAACCTCCGCAGCTCTACGCCCTCCGTCAAAAATAGATGCCGCGATCGATGCGCCGATATTCCAAATCCAACTTTCGAAGAATGTGGACAATTCTTTGTCACTAAAACCCGTTCTACCGGTAAGGCGTAGTACCGGAAATCGATCTGCAACCGCGGCCGCAACACGGTGGTCAGCGGCAGCGATACGAATTTCGGCGGATCGCAGGTCGGGTCTATGGCGCAAAAGGTCCGTGGGAACCCCAATAGCCAGGCGATCTGGAAGCGTTGGCAGTGTCGTCACGTTGATGTCTCCTGTGTCGGTGGGCATTTTTCCGACCAATATAGACAATTGGTTTTGAGCGATTTCGAGCTGACTTGTGACCGTGGGAAGACGCGCCGTCAACGTGGCAACCTGCTGTCTTTGTTGAAGTACCTCGACCATTGACGCAAGCCCATTGGAGAACCGAACCTCGAGGAGTTCTTGGTAGGTCTTGTTGACGGTTATTTGTGCATGCAGAAGGTCAAGTAGTTGTTTTTGTTCAGCAACAGTTAGATAAGCGTCTACCGTTTGCCCCACTAATGTTACAGCGAGTGCCTGTCGGTCCATTTCCGACGCGTCAACATCCAACTGCGCGGCGTCGATTTGTGAGGAAATTTTTTGCCAGACGTCCACTTCATAGGATGCGGCCACCGTAAGGCCGAATTGATTGGAAACCGTTGTCTGCGGTGGCAGATTTCCGACTGCCATGACCGTTTGTGCCCTGCTTACCGCCAATTCACCAGAAACATCGGGCAATTTTCCCGCGTAGTTGCGATCTACCATTGCTTTTGCTTGAGAAACACGATGTAAAGCTTGCCGTAGTGATAGGTTTTGCTTCAAGACCTGAGAAATCAACGTGTCCAATTCTGGTGAACCGAATTCTTTCCACCACTGACCCCTGATTTCTGCGGATTCAGCAACCTTAGAGTAAGTTGGGCTTATTTCTATCGGTGGATCGAAATGTGTTTTGGGTGAATAGGGTGAGCACTGTTGGGTAACCACTACGACCAACATAACGAACAAGACCATTCCATCGCGCGGTAGCTTCCTGGAATCAATTTGGGTCTTGTCGCTGCCCATCGATGTTAACTTACTGTGGCGTCCTGGCATCCGAAATTCCTTTCCAGACAAGTTCAACTAGTTCGTGGACAAAGATGTGCTGAGGCAAAGGAACCTGCCGGTCAGCCCCAATAATCTCCAAAAAAACATAATTATGGAGCGAACCAAGGAGAATTCTTGCCAAAATCTGCGTATGATTTGATGCAATTCGCCCCAGGTTGGTTTCTTCTTCGAGGTAGCGGCATATTTGCCGCAGCAAACGAAGAGGTGGAGGGCTCGGATGGTTTTTCATCCACTCGAGAGGGGGAGAGCAATGATGAGCGAACATAAGCATCATGCGGGGAAGCACTTCCCTGAGATGACCGATAACCTGGTTACACAGTTCGCGTATATTTTGCCGGACATCACCATGTCCAACTCTTGCTGCAATGAACTGGTCCAGCGTTGTTTCGGGCGGACACATGGCCGCGAGAAACAGTTCATCTTTAGTCGGAAACCGTTTGAAAATAAGCCCTTCGGAAACACCCATCTCTTTGGCAATTGCCGCAGTAGAAACTCCAATGCCCTGCTGTAAAAACAACTTTCGCGCGGTCTCGATGATTTGTTCGCATGATATTTTTCGTGGCCTACTCATAAGTGAGTACTTACTTACAAAAAGCTGTTGCTCCATGTCAAACACAATGATTCGGAGCCATGCGGGGAGAGTCACTTGCATCCTGGATGCGTAGGCGTAGGCTTAATGTGACGGTATTGATTCGGAGTGACCGTGAAAGGCGGGTTTTGATTGTGCGACCACGGCTAAGGAATCAAGGCACAACGCGTATACAGCTTTGCGGTCGCAATATGAGGATGTTCAGAAAACAGGGCTGATCGGTTCAGCCAAGGAGGTCATATGAACTCGGCAGAATTGGGTCCCACATTTGGATTGGGAAACATTCGGTGGGTTTCCCGACCCGTTCCGACCGCCGGACACGGAGAAGTGTTGGTGGAAATGTCCGCGGCTTCGCTCAATTACCGCGATGTGTTGATGGCGGCTGGGCTATACAATCGAAAACAAAAACTCCCTTTGGTTCCCCTGTCCGACGGTGTAGGTCACGTAGTTGGGCTTGGTCCTGGCGTAACGCGGTTTCGTGGCGGAGAGAGGGTTTGTCCGATTTTCGCGCAGGGCTGGCTTGCGGGCGTTCCTACACAAGAAAAGTTGAAAACGACGCTCGGTGGACCGCTCGATGGTGTTTGCCGACAATTTGCAGTTTTTCATGAGGCAGGGCTTGTGGTCCCCCCGGACTATCTTAGCGATGAAGAAGCAGCGACTCTGCCGTGCGCGGCGTTGACCGCGTGGAATTCGATCGTTACCTTCGGACGGGTGAAAGCTGGCGATGTTGTTGTGATTCAAGGAACCGGAGGCGTGGCGCTTTTCGCATTGCAGTTTGCACGGCTCCATGGAGCACGGGTTGTGGTCTTGTCCGGGACTGACGAAAAATTGGAACGGGCTAAGGATCTCGGTGCCAGTCTCGGCTTCAACTACAACCGAGAGCCCGATTGGCACAGGCTAGTTCGCGATGTGACCGATGGAGAAGGCGCGGACCTTATCATTGAAGTCGGGGGGGCAAAAACCTTAGGGAACTCGCTTAGAGCCGCCAAAATTGGCGGAACAATCTGTATCATCGGAATACTAAGTGGGGCTACAACGGATGTTATGTTAACGCATATCCTGATGCATCAGCTTAGATTGCAGGGGGTGATTGTTGGTCACCGCGAATCTTTTGAGCAAATGAACCGGGCGTTGATCGAGTCGGAAATACACCCGGTAATTGACGAAGTGATAGACGCGAGCCAGATTACGGCCGCGTTCGAACGGATGCCGTCCGGCAAACATTTTGGAAAAATAGTCCTGGATCTCAACAGTCTGTCAAACTGAGACTGTAGGCGGAGGCACAATGGATCAAGAACGAGTTGCCCAGCTAGTCCATGCGTTGTTGATGGAACTTGGAGAAGACCCGGATCGGGATGGGTTAAAAAAAACACCGGGTCGTGTGGCGCGATCTTTGGATATTTTGACAAGCGGATATCGCCTGAATGTACGAGATGTTGTGAATGAAGCGCTTTTCGACGTTCATTATAACGAAATGGTGATGTGCAGAAACATAGACTATTTTTCTATGTGTGAGCATCACATGCTGCCGTTTTTTGGGCGCGCCCATATTGCGTACATTCCCGACGGTAAAGTGCTGGGTTTATCAAAATTTGCTCGTATCGTCGATGTTTTCGCAAGAAGGCTCCAAGTCCAAGAGCGGTTGACCGAACAAATAGCCGATGCGATTGCTGAAATTGTCCAACCGCAAGGCGTTGCGGTTGTGCTGGAGGGTCTTCATCTATGTATGGCAATGCGCGGAGTGGAAAAACAGAACGCACAGACGGTCACTTCTGCGATGCGGGGAGTATTTCAGACCAACGAAAAGACTCGAGAAGAGTTCATGAACCTTATTCATCAGCGCTAGTGGGCGGACCAAAGTCAACGTGACCGGTTTTTTTGCGTTGTTTGACTTCAGTTAGTACCGATTTCGCTCGCCGAATATCTTCGTAAATCCAGCGAGCCCGCAGGTTTTCTTTGTCGATGTCGCTTAGGTCTCCGTTTCCGTTGGGTAAACTGCTTTCTCGAGTGCAGAAAGTGCTGTACGCACACAAGGCAGTTGCAACGGAAATATTGAGACTTTCGACAAACCCTACCATGGGAATACGGATACGAAGGTCCGCCAGCCTACGTAATTCTTCGTTGACTCCGTCGTGCTCGTTGCCAAACACAAACGCGATGGGTAATGCCAGGTCAACGTGTTCCAGGGATTGTTCGGCTTCCAAGTCGCCAACAGCAATGCGCAAGCCACGTTTTCGGTGGTAGCCAATACAATCCTCCAGGCTGTTCCAATGGTGAACGCTAACCCACCGAAACGCCCCTCTTGAAATACGCGTGTTGGGCATGATTCGACCGGCGCTGTCGGTGTCGAAAATTAGATGAACGTCCTGGATACCGAAGGCGTCAGCCGTTCGGAGAGCAGCGGATGTGTTATGGGGATCATACGGACGATGATAAATAAGCGACACATTGCGTGTACGTTTCGCCAGGACTTCGTCCATCCGTAAAAGGCGCTCGGGCCGCAAAAATGGCTCAAGAAGTGCTGCGTCGTCTTTGGAAATGGGCTGTTTGGGGTTCATCTGTCCCATCGCACCATGCTCCGAAGCACGGCACCGACGACGTCGGGGTTTTCTTTCAGCCGGCGTAGGCTGTAAGCATACCAGTGTGTACCGTATGGTATATAAATTCTCACTTTGTGACCATCCGAAACCAATCGTTTAAGTCGCGCAGTAATTGGCACTCCAAGTAGGGCCTGGAACTCGTAACGATTTTTGTCGACGCCCCGCTGTTGCAGGTATTGTTCCATCGCACTGATGATCACCGTATCGTGGGTTGCAATACCCACGTACACACCGGCCTCCAGAAGACGTTGGGTCTGAATAATGAAATTTTGGGTGATTTCATTACGATTCTGAAACGCAAGCTCCTCCGATTCTCGATATATTCCTTTGCAAAAGCGTACATCGCCCCCCGTCTGCAGGTATGTGTCAACGTCGTCCGCTGTTCGCCTCAGATAGGCTTGCAAGACGGATCCGACATTCAGCATGCCGGACTTGCGAAGCGAACGAACAATATCGAGGGTCGTACCCACGACGGAGCTGTCTTCCATGTCAACTCGTACAAACCGACCAACTTTCGACGCTTGGTTCACAATGGTTTTCAGATGGTGTACACATTGATCCGGGTCAAACCGCAGCCCTAGCTGTGTTAATTTAACAGAGACACCTCCCGGTAGGTTGAACTCACCGATCGCCGCCAGTAGGCGCAAATATTCGGCAACTACCTCATTTGCTTGCTCTGGTCGTTGCGTGTCTTCGCCCAGAAAGTCAATCGTGGTCCGAAACCCACGCGTGGCGAGGTCCTTGGCAGTCGTGATTGCGTCTGTTAGGGACGAACCGGCGATGTATCTCCGTGCCACTCGGGAAATGATTGGTCGAGGAAGATGCGGAAGGGACTGCGCAATGGCCCTTTGGATTTTCGGCCACATAAACTTACCTGCGAGATTGATGTTGAAGGTTGACATGATCGGCGGGGTGTTGTCTGCGAGGTGCCACGTTCAGGACCAATAAATCGCTGGTCTACTCTGCACACAATTCCGCTACGGATTTCGGTGCGTTTTTGTCCGGTGCGGATGGTGGGCCAAATTGCACTTCACCCTGTGTGCACTGGATTGCCGTGCCCGGTGCACTGAGGAACACCTTCACATAGTTGTTTAGCAAGTCCTTATACTGTTCGTCGACCTTGTTGTTGTCGACCATCTGCAAATAACAGTACCACGCGCAGCAATCCAGGTTATGTCCGTCTTCGATGTAGTTGCATGCGCTTAAATAAGCACAGTAATCGGTACATAGTTTTCGTTCGCTTGAAAAATTGGGATTTTTGGTCTGCCATTCTGCACAAGTAAATGGATTTACAGGGTTTTTACCCGTGGCACTAGGGGCTTGGCACACCGATTTGGGATCAGATGGGTATATCGGATTGCCCTTATACTTGATTTCGTCGCATGTTTCGTATGCGGGGTGAATATCTGTACAATCCTCGACTGTAGCACAAGTACGAACACAAAAGCGGTTGGTGTCTGGATGGTTTAGTAAGATAAACTGGTCTTCTGGTAACTCAACACACCATGCGTTTGGATATTCGACGCCATCCACCGATATGCAGACATCGGGCGCGGTTTGGCACGGCACGGTGCAGACCCCAAACGGTGCGAATTCACTAATCAGACATAACCCCGTTTCACATTGTTCGTCTTCAAAACATGGTTCACCCAGGGATAGCGAACAAATCGTCTGCTGCGCAGTGTTGTCGTTTTCTACATCGAATACATCTTGGTTGTGAAGATCCGGAGGTGTCTGCTCCGAATTGCCGTCATTGTTTCCTGCGTCGTTACATGCGACCGACAAAACGACCACCAAAAACGCCCACGCCAAAGGTCTATCGTGGCGAATCGTGGCGTGCTCACATCTATCTTTCAAAACGAGTCTCCTGCTTTGTTTACAAGCTCTCCGGCACATGTTCCGCCGTAAACGATAAATGGAAGGTCCAACCCACCGTTCCATCATCAAGCACAGTAGTTTGACTGTTTTTTAACAGATCAAATAGCGGTGTTGGTTCTGGTTCGCCCAATTCCAGGCCGATCGTTTTGGTTTGGGCGACCGACAAAAAAGCCAACAAGAGGCCTGGGCTGATCAATTCCGGTGCGGTGCCGGAATCAAATCCTCCGGCAGCCTTGGCG
The DNA here is from genome assembly GCA_013360285.1 of Myxococcales bacterium. Taxonomy (GTDB): domain Bacteria; phylum Myxococcota_A; class UBA9042; order JABWCM01; family JABWCM01; genus JABWCM01. Next base: position 2,327 of record JABWCM010000125.1, on the reverse strand, counting down.
TTGTTGAATTCAAACAGGATCCCAACAATGTTAAGTGATAACGACGGTGCAGTCGTGGTCGCGAAACACGGTGCGTTGATCTCCGGGTCTAACGAACAGATTCCACTATCTTTGTTAAATACGTTGTCAAATACAGCACCCCCACTATTGTTGACGATATTGCATCCCACGATTTGACCTGCGTCGCGATCCCTCTGACAGACCCCTTCTCCAAATACCATTGGTTTGTTTTGTGAAGGAAATGTGTATTCCGGAAAGATTCCAAGCAAATCCAATGGTTCGTCTATTGCGTCCAACTGACCTTGAATGAGAGCGTTAACAATCGCCGTCAAGTCATCACAAGTTTCGTTTTGATCGATATCGTAACATAAGGTCGGTTCGACGATTTGCAGTGATTTGACACGAAATACTCGGGTTGCTGAGGCGACTTGAGTATCGGATTCGTTTTCTGTGTCTGTGGTATCGTCGGCTTGAACATCTAAGACTGTGGTGTCCTCGTGAGGAGTAACCAGGTCGGTTACCTCCATGTCCGGCGCTGTATCGGCGTCAACGGCGTCTGAAATGTCCGAGGTGGTGTCTATGAACACATCAACTGATAAATCGGACAACTCAGCGACATCTGGAGGGGAGATGTCGGTATTTGCATCGCCTTTGATGTCAGCGGTGTTGGTGTCGCCCGTTGATGAACTACCGTCGTTGCCGCCATCCGAGCAGGCGGATATGATTGCGATAAGAACAAGGTTCCTCAATAACCGCGCAAACGCGAGCAGGGATACGTTTCGTTTCATCAAGTTCTCTCCGGGCCGACTCGGTGATGCCTACCTCTTGTGGTAGATTGGCTGCGGTTGGTTTTCTACGGGTCGCCTTTGACCCACGAAGGCAGTATACCCACTTGTTTCCGAGCGGTTCAATACTCGCTGTTTCTCCAAATTGAACCCAACCTCTTCTCTCCATGTTGCATGCATATTGCTGGCCATTATACTCCTTGTTTATGAAACCGAGTTTGTACGTAAGCCATCTTAGAGTTTTTTTGTTCGTGTTTATGGTGTTTTGGAGTTGCAAAGCATCCGACGAATCAGAACCTGAATCTTCATCATTCGTGGGGGGATTTGGTTCACAACCTTGCCAGGACAGTGACTGCGATGTAGCCACGAACCCTGGCACCCAAAATACCGATCTGTCGCCGTCGACAGATGTATCGGACGGTCCGGACACGGAAGATCAGGACGGCAAAAACACTACGGCCGATACCGCCGGTGCCGAATTGGATGGAATTGAACAAAATGGCGATACCGATGGTTCGGAAATCGACGGGAGTCAAGGCGGCGACCTTGGCGCCGCATGTACGATAGCATCGGACTGCGCTGATGAACTCGATTGTGTTGATTGGAAATCTGACCAGGGAATATGCACCCAAATTGGCTGTGGTGCCGGGCTGTCGTGTCCGCCGGGCTCCTTGTGTACTCCTTTCGGTGCGCAGATCCAAGGATGTTCGCCGTACTGTGAGTCGGCAGCCGATTGTCCCTCCGGATATGGATGTAAAGCGGTTTTCATGCCTGATGGCAGCTACAAACGTATCTGCCACGCAACCGAGACGGGTGCTCAGGGTCCGGCTGGAACGTGTAAGTCCAATATACAATGCAAAGGGGACGCATCTTGTGTGTTGCAGCTTCCAGGTGGTTACTGTGCCAACGTCGGTTGTGACGCCGCCAATCCATGTCCGGCCGGAACCCACTGCGTTGATGTTGAAAACGTCGGGAACATTTGTCTGGCAGCTTGTGATGCCGCAAAAATCTGTCCTGGGGCGGCCGTTAAGTTACAAGTATGCAGTGAGAATTTGGACATTTTTGGTCAAACAGTGTCCGTTTGTGCTGCGGGTCAAACCGGCAAAGATATCGGAGATTTTTGTTCCCAAAACAATCAATGCGCTTCAGGTGAATGCAAAATTACGGCGAATGGTAAGTGCGTCGAAGGTGGAAATGGTTGCAACTCTGACAACGATTGTTATGTCGGTTCTTGTGAACTGAAACCCGAGTATGTAGTTGGTACGTGTGTAATTAGTTGCGACATGAACAAACCATGTCCCCAAGATACAGTGTGTGTGCCGACAAACGCCAAAGAGGGGGTGTGTCGTCTTGCTTGCAAGAGTTTGTCCGACGTGTTCACGTGTGATGACCAGGCCGGAGAAATGTGTGTTTTTGGAATTCCGTTGACAGACAAAGAAGGTGTTGGCGCTTATGCTTGCGCGGCCGTTGCGAGCGGTGGTATGGGCACGTCTTGTGATGCGCAGACCGGACAGGGATGTGCTGATGGGTACATGTGTTTGG
>JABWCM010000005.1 GCA_013360285.1 Myxococcales bacterium | reverse complement strand
TCACGTTTTTCGCCGGCAAAACCCCTACCGGAGCACTCCGGTTCACGTTTTTCGCCGGCAAAACCCCTACCGGAGCACTCCGGTTCACGTTTTTCGCCGACAAAACCCTTACCGGAGTACTCCGGTTCACGTTTTTCGCCGACAAAACCCTTACCGGAGTACTCCGGTTCACGTTTTTCGCCGGCAAAACCCTTACCGGAGTACTCCGGTTCACGTTTTTCGCCGACAAAACCCTTACCGGACAATTTCTCTAATGAAAATCAATAGCTCGACAAATCGGCTCGATCTAGGTGGCTGGTGTTTTTTAGGGGAATTTTTGGCCAGGCGAATTTGAGCCGGATCGTCCGGAAAAATCCTGAGGATTATCGGGAATATGGCGTAGGGTTTTTTGCGGGGGAGAGGGCCAAAGGCCGCCTGGGCGTGGAACGAATCAAAAAACACGACACACGTAGCCCGGGTTTCTCCCATGCTTGGGACTATACATTGAACAAAAAGTGCATCACGTCGCCGTCAACAACCACGTATTCCTTACCTTCTATGGCCATTTTGCCCGCAGACTTCACGGCGTGCTCACTTCCCAAGTCGACATAATCCTGGAAATGAATCACCTGGGCACGGATAAAACCCCGTTCAAAATCCGAATGGATGACGCCGGCGGCAGCCGGGGCTTTGGTACCGCGGGGTATCGTCCAAGCGCGTACCTCTTTGGGACCCGCAGTAAAATAAGTGATCAGTCCTAGTAGCTTGTATCCCGCATGAATGAGTCTATCGAGGCCCGACTCAACCAATCCAAGGCTTTGTAACATCTCTTCTCGTTCACGGGGATCATCCAACTCGGCAATTTCGGCTTCCAAAGCAGCCGACACCACTACCACCTGACTGCCTTCCTCTTCTGCGTGTTTACGAACCGCATCGACATAGGTGTTGCCGGCTATCAGATCATTTTCGCCTACATTGGCTGCATACAAAACCGGTTTGGCGGTCAACAGATACAACTCCCGGAAATCGTTACGCACCACGTCGTCGACCACAAAGGTACGGGCCATTTTTCCCGAATCCAGGTGGGACTCCAAAGAAGCCAACATTTCCGCAACCGGCACCAACTGCCGGTCCCCTCCCTGGGCTTGTTTGCCCACCCTCGCCCGCCGCCTTTGCACTGTGTCCAAATCTTTGAGAGCCAATTCGGTGTCGATGGTCTGAATGTCCCGGATCGGGTCGACTTTGCCGTCCACGTGCACCACATCATCGTTGTCAAAACACCGCACCACGTGGACCACCGCATCGGTTTCGCGAATGTTGGCCAGAAACTGATTACCCAACCCTTCCCCTTTGGATGCACCGCGGACCAAACCGGCAATGTCGACAAACTCCACGGTAGTCGGGACGATTTGCTGCGGCTTCACCAACGCCGCCAACCGATCCAGACGTGGATCCGGCACGGTCACGGAGCCGACATTTGGCTCAATAGTACAAAACGGATAATTCGCGGCAGCCGCACCCGCTGAACTTAACGCGTTAAATAAGGTTGATTTTCCCACATTCGGCAACCCGACAATACCCAATCGCATACCCATAAAACCACCTCCACAACCACACCAAATACCGCGCCATAACGGGTTTTTGTCTCCCCGACCAGCGGCGCGGCATCCTCGCAACTCCGAATCCCAACGTCAAGCGTTTGCGAAAAATGGACGATTTTACATCCCACTCCACTGTGTTACGGTCAGCGGTGGAACTTGAAAAGTCGTACAAAAAGTCCATGCCCGAGCCAACACCGCCCACAATCCAGACTCCCCACTCCAACACGCTGCCGGATAGGCACCGATGGAGCAGCTTGCTCGCCTATGTCGTGCTTGCTGTTGGCCTCACCATCACTGCGGTGGCGGCAACCTTGGTGGCTCCACGCAGCGAACGCGGGGTCAATCATCAACTCGCTTTGGTTATCGAACGAATGCGTAGCGCCATTCACATACGGGAGGCGCTGTACGGAAGCCTGCTTCACGGAGCCGTTGGGCTGTTTTTGGCGTCTGAACAGGTCACAGCCGACGAATGGAGCATGTTTGCAGCCGCCAATGTCGAAGAAAACCATAACAAAGGCATCGCTCGGCTGTTTTATGCCGAGTGGGCTCCACGCCAGGGCTTGACACCCGTCGCCGACACAACCGCCGACCAACGAAAACCCGTTCCGCCTCGCCTTTCTCTGGTCATTCGGTACGCGGCCCCAAGGTCAGAAACGGCGGATCTCGCTGGGTTTGACCTTGGCGAGTTTCAGGGTGTGTGGGAAACCAGCCGACTCGCCCTGGAAAAATTTACCACCATCGGTGTCGTGGTCCCGCGCAAAATTGGAAACACCGACAAACCATCGACGGGAAAACCGGACCAGGGATCGTCGCTGTTGTTGCTGCACCCGGTAAACAAAGCCGACCCTGCTCAGAACCGCACAAAGACGGGATTTGTTGGCGTGGAAATCCACCTCGAGCGGGCGATGGCCGCGGCACTACGCGAAGTTTCAACACCCTACGTTCAGGTACAGGTCTATTCCGGCCGCCATTTGTCCAGTGATTCGTTGGTGTTTGACAGCGCTCGGGATAGCGAACGGCATACCGGAACCCCAGATCCATCCGTTGGTCCCGTCACCGGAATGGTAACCATTGCCACAACACCCTGGACCCTACGTTGCGTAGCCCTCGACGGGTTTGCCGATATCCATCGTGAACAACTGGACAGGATCGTTTGGGTTGGCGGTATCGCGCTTAGCCTTATGGTGTTTGGCTTGGTACTGAACTTGGGTGCAACACGACGCACTGCCTATCGGATGGCCACCGACATGATGGTGCAATTGACCAACAGAGAACGGATTCTACAACAATTACAAATTATTACTGCGACATCTGCATCGACGCCGGACGAACGGGTTAACCAACTATTACGATTCGGGGTCGACCGCCTGGGATTTCTTGCCGGTGCGTATTTACAACACCAGGGCGACCGGATGGTATGCCGACTGCTTCAGGACGATTTACGGCTGTTGGCGCGGAATTCGACGGCGGACTTGGTCGCTCCGGATGCCGCCACCCGACTCGTCGATGTTCCGGTATACAGCGGGTCGCAAACGGTGGGCAAACTTCGGTTTGTTGCGGCCACATCCACCGCCGACCGGGCGCCAAACCCCACGGGACAGTTGGTCACCACAACGACCGGGCACACCGAAGCTACTTTAGACCCCATCGCGACAAAACACGGGAACGTAGACGAGTCCACGTTGGCGATCCTCCAGTTGATGGCGGTCTCGTTGGGTCACGAACTGGAGCGGCAGGCGGCCTTGGCCGATCTCGACGCCCAACGAGAGAGACTAGATGTCACGTTACGACATATCGGCGAAGCGATTTTGTCTGTGGACCCCTCGGGAAAGATCATTTTGATAAACGAGGTGGCTCAGAAACTCCTTGGTTTGGAGGCAACCACGGCGTTGGGTATGAGGCTCGACGAAGCACTAACACTTACAGACGAACATACGCACGAACCGGTCCCGATACAGATAGACCAAATCGCCAACCGCAATGGCTACACCTCGCTGACACCGGCCGCTATCTTAACATCAACCCAAGGTGAGCAGCGGGTTGTCACGATTTCGGGAGCCCCGGTGCGTAACCCCGGCGCCAGTCCCGATGGAATCGTGCTGGTGATTCGCGACGTCACGGACGAACGGCGGATCGAGCAAGAGCTGCTCAATGCCCAGAAACTGGAATCGGTGGGCACACTTGCGGGGGGAATCGCCCACGATTTCAACAATTATCTTACCGCAGTACTGGGGAATATTTCGCTTGCGCGATACCATGCAGACCACAATTCGGACGTGGCGAAATACCTGCGGTCGGCAGAAACTGCAACCCAAAGAGCGCAGGATCTGACACAACAACTGTTGACCTTTGCCCGGGGGGGCGCTCCGATTCGGCGTGAGGTTTCTATCCTTAAATTACTGATGGAGAACACCGAATTCGCATTACACGGCTCTCCGATTTTGCCGCAATGGGAAATCGACCCGGACCTGTGGTTTGGAGACATCGATCACGGGCAGATTTCCCAGGTGGTACACAATCTGGTGCTCAACGCCATTCAGGCGATGCCCCAGGGGGGGCGTTTGCATGTAAGCGCACGAAATGAATGGGTGTCGGACGGTGCTGTCGTGCCGGTGCCGCCGGGACCGTACGTGGTTGTGGTGTTTCAGGATACCGGTCCGGGAATTCGGCCGGATGTGCTGCCGCGGATTTTTGACCCTTATTTTACCACCAAGCCGTTGGGAACCGGTCTCGGTTTATCGACATGTTACGCGATTGTCCGCAATCATCGCGGGCACATCGCGGCATCGTCCGAGCCGGGCCACGGCGCGAGGTTTGTTGTACACCTTCCGGCGGTCACCACCGCAACGGCTCCGCCAAAGCCGGTCAAAACCGCCGTTTCCGACCCGGTTTCCGGGCGGGTGTTGGTGATGGATGACGATGTACTGGTTCGCGAGGTGTCTGCGGATATGCTCCAGGCATTGGGATACCAGGTCGACGTGGCCAACGAGGGGGAAGAAGCCTTGGCCAAATACGAGGCCGCGTTACGGGAGGGGCGGCGGTTTGACGTGGTGATCATGGATCTGACCGTACCGGGAGGACTCGGTGGAAAAGATGCCATGCGACGTCTGTTGGACATCGACCGCAGTGCGGTAGGCATCGTTTCAAGTGGTTATTCCAACGACCCGGTTATGTCGGCATATCGTCAATATGGCTTTCGCGGGGTGGTGACCAAGCCGTTTGTATTACAGACTTTGGCAGAGGTGTTGCGCGAGGCGCGAAGCGGCGGAGACGGGTGAGGCAAAACCTTACTCTACAATGATGGTACCGGCCATCGTCGTCGGGTGCACTTCACAGATGTAAGTGTAGGTTCCGGCCGTAGTAAAGGTATGGGTAAAGGTCCAACCGGCACCGGCAGGACTACCATTGCCAAACGCCGCTGGTCCACTTGTGCTTTTGACGTTGTGGAAACCCAACGTGTTGGTCCACTTCACCGAATCGCCCTTTTTGATCGTGATCGACGACGGCGTAAACGCGAAGTTTGCAACGTTGACTTCCACCGTTTTGGGTGGATCCGGAATGTTGACAGCCGGTTGATACGCGTCGGCACAAAGATCAAATCCGCTGTGTGGCGAAGCAAGGTACGGGAAACTTTCCAGATATTCTTTGTCGTTCATGTATACGCCGTCACCCAGAGCGTTGTTGGGCGAAACATTGAAACCGGGAACCAACACACCGCCGGCGATGACCTGCAACAGAATGTCGGTTACATCATCAAAAACGCGGCGGCCGTTGGGGAACCCAGCGGCATCTCCACCCAGCGCACCCATCGGCGAAGGATCGGCAGATGGTTGAACCGCAACATTAAGACGCAGCATGTCACAAGGCGCAACACCGTTCGGGGTCAAGATATCGAGAAGATCCAGCCGCGGGCCTTCGGGGATGGGAATACCAAACAAGAGGTTGACCAATACCGCCGGTTCCGGAAACAGAATATAGGCGCCAAAATTATCGACGTCGTCCATCGGGTGGGTCATGTTGTATTTGTCTTTGTCGCCGATTGGAACCAACACTTCGTTGACCAGCGGCAGACCCAGGCGAGACACCTGCATCCAGGCACCACCTGTCGCGGCCGGGCCATCGTCTTTTAAAACACGAACAGCACGACGGCTCGCCGACGCGTAAATACCCAACACGGAACTTGCAGCGGCTGGGTCGGTTTTCATGGTACCGTCGTCGGTCAACATGGTAATCGGTACCTGAATCGCAATGGTATGCGCGTTTTTGCAAGCAACGCCGTCAACACCGCCACCGTTGTTGCCGGGAAGCACACGGATATGCAACAGATCAAACACCCCACCCAGATCGACGAAAAATCCGTCATCACGCGGGCCGGCAAATACTTTGCCGCCGCCGGTCAACGAATGAACCGCCTGAGCCGCCACGGTGTCATAATCCGGGTTGGACAATTCGCCGACGTTGATGGGAGCGGTCAGCAAATTGCTTCCCAACGTAGTTGCGACACCGTTTTTGATCATCCGTACGGTATACGACTGGGTCACGTTTAAGTTTGGGCTGTTGATCGAATCAATAGGACCCAAATTGTACAAGAATGTATTGGGATTTTTTACTTTGGTGCGAAATTGGAACTGGAATGAAATGTCTTCCATGCAGTCGCCGTTGTTGTCGACTTTGATCTCGTAGAGCGCATTGTCGGAAAAACGGTGAAAGTTGGGACCACCGTATGGCAATTCCAATGGCACATAGCTCGCAATCAACGTAACCGTGTTGGGTGCGTCGGGGCTGCGAAAGGCGTACACATCGGTGTTGTCTGCGGTGGGGTCTTCAGTGATGCCGGGGGCTTCACGGTGGCTCGACGCCAAACCATGGCTCGCGGCGGCTGCCATGAGTGCTACAGCACCCAGGGCGAAAAGCGAATTCCGAATCCTCATAGATATCCTCCAGTAGTTGGCATGATGCCAAAAACCGTGTGATTTTCCTGTCAACCTGTTTGGGTTGACGGAATCCACGGTTTTTTTTGATCCTGCTCCCAAGAACATGCCTATTTGCCTGGTCTTGGAAAACGGGTTGAACGATGACCGCAATTGTGGTCCTATTTGGTCCGATTTGCAACCCCCAACCAACCCGCTGCTTGGTTTGGTGTACGACGGCCCGGCTGAAATGGATCGGCGTGTCGGAAAAATAACGGAAACGAGCTGGTTTTCCATCCGATCCGAAGGGTATGGACCGTCGTATGTGCTTTGTGGGTGCAACCAATAAGGCGGTGCATACGACATCGCTGCGTGAAAACGCGGTGCTGACGATTTGTGAGTATCGCTGCAAAAAACGGCAACATAACTCTTATGCTGATGAAGCTTAACGTAAGTGTTGACTTTGAGTTTCTTATTTTGTGAAATTCTTTAAAAAGAGGCGAATATATGAGTATTCTAAAGCAGATCCGTTCCCGACTGTCGATGGGTTGTTGCAGAAAACAACTCGGTCGATATCCGAGCCAACTTTTCGGAGTGCTTCTGCTGGTTGCGGCGTTTGGAGGCGCAACCCTGGTTGCCGAAAACAGTTACGCACAACAGGGATGTCTGACCCCTCCGGGTGACTTTAACGCCGACAATACGACCAACGTTGTGGACGTACAGTGCGCCATATTGGTAGCCCTGTGGGAGCTGGGAGGACAGGTCGGCGCTCAGCCGCTTTGCCTAGCGGTTCCGGTTCTGCTCGGCGATACCAACTGCGACGATGCTCGCAACGTGGTCGACGTACAAATCGTGATTTCTTACTCATTAAAACAGCCGCTGAATCCCACGATCGACGCAGATGCGAACCAGTGTCCAGACGCCTGCGAATTATTTGTGCCGGTATGCGGCGATGGATTGTGCACCGACGGTGCCGAAAACTGCTTTACTTGCCCCGGCGATTGCGGCGCCTGCACGGGAGATTGTTGCAGCGCCAACGGAACACCCGGCTGCCAGGACAACACGACCACGTTGTTGGTGTGTTCGATTAACGCCGCCTGCTGTACGGATACCTGGGGAAGTGCTTGTGCTTCCTTGGCCGGCCAATTTGGAGCGTGCAAAGGTGATTGTTGTGATGCCGGGACCAACCTCGGTTGCTCCGACAGTGCGGTGGAAACCTGCGTATGCAATCTCGACCCGTTCTGCTGCGAACAAGCATGGGACTCGATCTGTGTTTCCGAAGCCCAAACCTTGTGCGGATTGGATTGTCCAGCACAAAGTGACTGCTGCTCGACCAGCGACATCGGTGGATGCACCAATTTCCAATGCGAAACGTGTGTGTGTAATGCCGACCCGTTTTGCTGTGATTCGGCGTGGGACGAATTTTGTGTCAGCGTAGCGACCGGTTTGTGCGCGGTTTCTCAGTCCATTACGGCAACCCCCCAAGGAAGCCAGCATAATCCACCGGTTCCGTCCGGAGGATCCGGAACGGCAACGTTCACATTAAACGGCATGATGCTAAGTTACGTAATCACGTACAAAGATCTCGATGGCGTGGAAATCGCCGCTCATATCCATCAGGCGCCGCCCGGCGAAAATGGCCCGGTGGTGATTCCGTTACCCGACGGCACGCCGAAAATCGGAAGCGCATTGTTGACGCCGACTTTGCTCACGGAACTCGTGGCTGGAAACCTGTATGTCAACATTCACTCGGATCTGTATCCCAACGGTGAACTCCGCGGCCAAATCAGTGTGGTGAACGTCGACGGACCCTGTTTGTGTAACCAACCCTGTTGTGATGACCACAATTCTCCGGGATGCGAAGACGACTCGTGTGAAGGGTGTGTGTGTGCCCTGGATGGTTTCTGCTGCGGTATCGCTTGGGATACGGCGTGTGTAGCCAGTGCCAAAGACAACTGCGCGGACTTCTGTGGGTGTGGTGTCGGCGATTGTTGTTCGGCAAATGGGTCCCCGGGGTGTGGAACATTCGACTGCGAAGCATGTGTATGCGCCGCGGATTCTTTCTGCTGCGACACGATGTGGGACGACGTCTGCGCCGGTGAAGCACAGACCACTTGTGCTGGCCAATGCTCCTGCCCGCCAGGTGATTGTTGTACCGCAAGCTCTGTCCCGGGCTGTGACAACGTGGCATGTACTGACTGTGTGTGTTCATTGGACACATTCTGCTGCGACACCGCGTGGGATACGTTATGCGTTGACGCTGCCGGGTCAGAGGACTGCAATGCGTCCTGTTTGTGCAACAGCGAAGACTGCTGCCAACCCCACAGCAGCGCCGGCTGCGACGATGCGGACTGTTCGGAATGCGTCTGCAACCTGGACTCGTTCTGTTGCGATGTGGGTTGGGACAACCTGTGTGTGGCAACGGCCGGAATAGAGTGTAACGCAGCCTGTTCGTGCCAGCCGTTCGCCGGCACAGAGGATTGCTGTTTCACTCACACAACGGCTGGATGTGATAACTTACCGTGCCAGAATTGTGTCTGCAGCACCGATGCGTTCTGTTGCGGTACCGCATGGGATAGCCTGTGTGTGTCGATTGCTTCGGACCAGTGTGGTTCCGCTTGTGGATGCCCCGCAAACGACTGCTGTGGCAGCCATGATGACACAGGATGTAACAACCCTGCCTGTGAGGCGTGTGTATGTGGCCTGGATGGCTTCTGTTGCGACACGGCGTGGGACAGCATCTGTGTAGGTGAAGCCGGATTGGAATGCAACTCGGTGTGTTTGTGTGACGCGGGCGACTGCTGTTTACCCAACAATGGTCCAGGATGTAATGCACCGGCGTGCGAAGCATGCGTCTGCGCTGCAGATCCGTTCTGCTGTGACACCGCGTGGGACAACCTGTGTGTAAGTCAGGCGGCGCTGGACTGCAATGATGCGTGCCAGTGTATCTCCCAGCCGGGCGAAGGCTCCTGTTGTGTCCCGACGGGTGCCGCTGGGTGCAAAGATGAACTCTGCCAATCCTGCGTCTGTGGTAATGACCCGTTTTGCTGCTCGACCGGATGGGACAACCTGTGTGTCGCGGAGGCATCGGCCGGTTGCAACGATGTGTGTGATTGCCCTGATTTCGGGGCTGGAGATTGTTGCACGGCACTGGATACCCCTGGGTGTGGTAACCCGCTTTGCCAAGACTGCGTATGTGCTCTCGATACGTTCTGCTGCGATGTCACCTGGGATGGTCTGTGTGTTGCGGAAGCCGCATCCAACTGCACCGAGTGTGGGTGTCCCAATTCGGATTGTTGTGCACCGAAAGGGGAGCCTGGGTGCGACGACGCCGAATGTGAATCCTGCGTGTGTGCACTCGACGACTTTTGCTGCAGTGTTTCCTGGGACGAGTTGTGTGTAACGATTGCGGCCGAAGATTGTGGACCGTTGTGTGGGTGTTTTGGTGTCTTTGCAACTGGTGATTGCTGCGCACCCCACATTGAGCCGGGTTGCGAAACACCCGCATGTCAAAGCTGCGTGTGCACAAATGACGATTTCTGCTGTGATGTCGGCTGGGACGAAGTGTGTGTGCAGTTTGCGGCGGGTGACTGCTCGGCGGCATGCGGCTGCGGCGCGGCTCCGGAAGGGGACTGTTGCGCGGCGAACGGAACCCCGGGCTGCGCGGTAACCGGATGTACCGCGTGTGTGTGCGATATCGACGATACCTGCTGCACCACGGAGTGGACGGACAGTTGTGCGACGGTTGCACAAACCGCTTGCGATACCGACTGCGGATGTGAGGCTGCAAACGATTGTTGTTTTGCAAACGGCGGACTGGGGTGTTCCGATGCGGATTGCCAGTCGTGTGTTTGTGCTCTCGACGATTTTTGTTGTGAAGTCACCTGGGACGAAATCTGCGTCTCGGAAGCGGCACTCGATTGCGATTCCGCATGTAACTGCCCATAATTCAGCCGGAATTACCCACCGACGTACCCCTGCTCTCGCGGCCCACCAAGCGTTAAATTACACATAAGCACCGCCCCGTTGGTTTTCCAAAAGCCATTGTCTGTCGGTGGGTTTACTCAATAACCCGCAGCCGTTCTTGCTCATTAACCACGAAATTACTACAGTGCGCCGCCGGCGGCGCATCTCCGCGCCGTCACCCATCAGAAACCTACGGGCACAGGCTTTTAGCCCCCGCCCACTACTTCTTTTGTACGGGAGAAAATCAGGTGCGACGTAAACTACTTGAACTCTCGCTGACATCGGCCACGCACCATCGCCGGTCGGTCTACGTGGTATGGGCGGCGCTGATGGTCGTGTCCGTGATCTGTTTGGCGTGGTTTGGGTTAGGTGTCGACACGTCCCGGCAAGGCATGGTCGGCGAAAACGATCCTGACTCCAGACGTTTTCGGGCCTTCGGCCGCGAATTTGGCGCCACATTGAACAACGTGGTGGTGATAGACGGGGAAAATCCTGAACAGAACCGTAAGTTTGCCGACTTATTGGCCCATGAGTTACGAAGACGAACCGATTCGATCGGTGCGGTGATCTATCGCATCGAACCTAAACAGTTTCAACCGTTTGCGCTGCTATACGCCGACAAGGAGTCATTGCAGTCTTTTTATGACTTAACGACTGCCTTGGGAGACCTGAAATGGGATTCCAAAGACCCAGTTGTCATAACTGGGCTGACCGACGTGATTCGCCGACTCAACGAGAACCTAGCCAAACTGGAGGACGGCGAAACGGAAGGGCTGGGGCACTTAGCAGACATTCAATTGGATATCGTCAAAACAACCGATGCTGTTTCCAAGACGTTTGGTGTGCTGCGCGACGCGTTGACAATTCCGGATTGGTCTGAGTTGGCATTGGTATCGGAACACCACCGGGAAAAACTGACCAGTGCGGGCGTAGATGATCACGGTTATCTTAGCAGCCATGACGGAAAGTTGGTGTTTTTGTTTGTACAACCCGCGTCCGACAGCGATCAATCCGAAGCACTGCGGGCGTTTACCGATGAGATTTTGAAAACAATTGATTCGATTCCGCACCCTGAGCTGCAGGTTGGCGTGACGGGTTATCCGGCGACCATCGCCGCGGAAATGCGGCTTATGATTCGGGATGTCATCGGAACGAGTATTGCTTCGGTTATCTTAGTGATGTTGATCTTCGCGATCGCTTATCGCTCGGTAGTCACGACCGCGATTGCAATGATTCCGCTCGTTGTAGGAATCATCGTTACGCTCGGCTTGTGCGCAGCGACAATCGGGCAGATCAACATGTTGTCGTCGGCGTTTTTTTCCTTTCTGGTCGGCCTGGGTATCGATTTTTCGATCCATATCATCGCACGATTTCGCGAAGAGCGAGCCAACGGTGTGGACGCAACGGATGCCATTACGACAACCTTGATGGGAACCGGAATCGGCGTCTTTACAGGAGGAATGACGACCATCGCCGCTTTCTTGGCCGCAGCGTATAGCGATTTCACGGGGATGGTGGAACTGGGACTGTTGTCCGCAGCAGGTTTGTTGTTCGTACTGGCTGCAGCCTTAACGTTGTTACCTTGCGTGCTGGTAAGCCTTTCGCTCCGGCACCGCCAGGGAACAACCAACCTGCCCCATCCCACTTCGATCAATTCACCAAATGAAAAAACACAAAAAAACCGAAAATCCACTCAGCGCTGGATTCTGATTACTGCAGTGGTCGCTACAGTGGGCATAGGCACCCTGATTCGCCCACTTGAGTTCAGTTTCGATGTTGCGGAATTGTTGCCCGACGACGAGCCGGCATTGTTGGCATTACAACAGCTTCGTGAAGAAAACGTGTTCAGTCCCGATTTTGCAGCCGTTGTTACCGACAGCGTTGCCCACGCGCAAGAATTGGGGGCAGCTTTGTCTAAACGACCCGATCTCGTGGCGCGCGTCGAATCGATCGCAACTTATCTGCCGCCGACGGATCCCGAAAAGGAGCAGTTGCTTACGTTGGTCAGTAAAAAACTGAATCAACTCCCGCAACTCGAGTTTTCCCTACCAAAATCGCATCAGTCGGACACGCTGGTTGCCGAATTGGACAAACTTGCAGCCTATGCCGAACTTGACCTACCGTTAACATTACGCGTCCACAAACAGGAGAGGTTTCTTTCGGTTGTCCAAAAGATTGCCCTCGAATGTAAACAAACCGCTGAAGCACTTCGAAAAGTGGACTCCGATACGTTATCTAAGTACGTGGCCAGGTTCGACGTTATACTCGACGGAATCATGAACGATGCTCTCACAACGATTCGGTCGGGCAAGGTGCACATGGTGGTGCAGGATCTACCCGACGAATTATTACAAACCTATTGGCGGAAACGGGAAACCGGAGAACAGCGTTTCGCAGTACGTGTATTCCCAAAAGGCTCCATTGCCGACCCCCAGTTTATGGCGCGCTTCCGGGAATTCGTTGTTCCGCTGGCGCCCGACATTACTGGATTGCCCATTACATACTTGGCATGGGGCAATCTGCTGAGGGATGGGCTTGAACGTTCGGCAATCCTTGCAATTTGCGCAATCATTCTGCTTGTGTTTATCGATTTCCGCACCATTCGGCACACAATACTCGCCATTTTACCGCTTTTTGTGGGTACGGTGTGGATGGTCGGATTGATGAACCTGCTCAGTATCGGCTACAATTTCGCCAACATTGTCGCAATTCCACTGATTTTAGGCATTGGTGTGGATAGCGGTGTACACATGGTCCATCGGCTGCGTGAAGGTGTGACGCCCCACCTTCTGGTGAAAACCGCGGGTAAAGCGATCACGATTTCGTCGTTGACCACCGTGGCCGCATTTGGAGCGCTGGGGGCGGCCCAACACCGCGGCTTACAATCGCTTGGGCAAACGTTGGTGTTGGGAGTTATAGCTTGTTTGATCGCCTCGGTGGTCGTGCTGCCTGCGTTGCTGGGATTGCGTAAAGACAGCAACATTCGATCCTAAATTTCGCTTCTTTTCGCAAAAACCGGGGTGCTGCAATGACGCAAACGTCAGTAAAACGGAATCCGTTTAAAATCGTAACCCAATTCCGTCAGATGTCGTTGTTGATTCTGTTCACAACCACGATGTCCGCCGCATGTGCCGTTGTTGTCGAAGACGATTTGTGCACTCCAAACCAAAAAAGTTGTATTGACGGAAACCCTTATCAATGTTCGTCCACGGGAGAAGAATTTGTTGCTTTAACTCCCGGGTGCCAATTGGGAGAAACCTGCATCGCCGGCAAATGTGTCGTTGAGGAGGACACAAACATCAAGGACGACGTCTCGATTGACGTTGCCAATCCGGACGTAACCACGCCGGAGGATACACAGTCCGGCGACCAACTGGGTGACGTGGAAGGTTCGGATCTCATTTCCGACACCGGAGGCGATACAGCAACCGTTGCCGACAGCACCGATGATACCGGCGAAGACGAGTTCGATGACACGGCACACAACGAAGACACCACCGGGGACGCGGCGACAACGTGTGACCCCAGCGATTGTGACGACAACAACGTCTGCACTACTGAGGAATGTAATGAGCAAGGCGATTGCGTCTCCATTCCGGCGACGGGGCAGCCCTGTGATGACGGCGATATATGCTCTGCGAACGAGGTGTGTAACAAGGGGACATGTCGCTCAGATACACCAACAATTTGTGAAGATAACAACCCTTGTACGGAAGATTCGTGTGTACCTGAAGTTGGATGTTCATTTGAAGCCATAACAGGTGTTCCGTGTGATGATGGCGAACCTTGCACCGAATCCGACAAGTGTACACGTGGTTTGTGTATGGGAACGTGGTTATTCGACTGCAATGATGAAAACCCGTGCACAAAAGACCTATGCGACCCGGAAGTTGGCTGCGCGTATGAACCGCTGAATGGTGGATTGTGCGACGGTCCCGGGCTGTGCCTTGCCGGCGGTGTATGTGAAAACAGCGAATGCACCGGCGGCAAACCCAAAACCTGCGATGACCAAAACCCGTGCACCGCCGACACGTGTTTAGATACCATGGGATGCTCTTATATTGCCGTCGATGGCGAGGTTTGCGAAGACAACAATCCCTGTACGGTCGAAGACTTATGCAACAATGGGGTATGCACAGGAGGAAAACCAAAGACCTGTGAGGACAGCGACGAGTGTACGGAAAATGGTTGTGATCCCACAAGTGGTTGCACTTTTGTTGAGATCTCGGGCACAGCCTGCAACGACGATGACTTGTGTACAACCGGCGATATCTGCAAAAACGGCGCATGCGTAGGCCAAGAATCCGTCAATTGCAATGACGACAACCCCTGCAGCAACGATTCGTGTAAAAACGGCGTTTGTGAGTACGTTGCGGTGGAAAATGGCGCCGCGTGCGACGATGGGGATGCTTGCACAACCGACACGGTTTGTTTCGAAAACATCTGCGCGGGAGGGACGCCGCTCGATTGTTCCGACGGCAATCCATGTATGGAAACCCCGTGCGATGTCGATACTGGCTGCGCCACCCCGATACCACTCACCGGCACGCTGTGCGACGACAACAACCTCTGTACAACGTCCGAAAGCTGCCAAAACGGAACCTGCGAAGCATTGACCACACTTGTTTGTAACGACAACGAGGTGTGCACCTTCGACGAGTGTGACCCATTGCTCGGGTGTTTTTTTGTGGCCGCACAATCGTCGCTCTCTTGCGACGATGGAAATCCGTGTTCTGCGCCGGATCATTGTGAATTCGGCAAATGCAAACCAGGAACGCCCACCGTTTGCAACGACAACGAAGCGTGTACCGCCGATACCTGCTCTGTCACCAAAGGATGCGTATTTACCCCGATTTTGGGGGCATGTACGGATAACAATGCGTGTACAGTTGGAGACAGTTGTAAGGTTGGGAAATGTGTACCAGGAACAACGTTGGTTAATTGCAACGACGGTCTGGCATGCACAATCGACAATTGCGACTCAGAAACGGGAAAATGCGCGTTTAATCCAAAACCGATGGATGCACAACCGTGTACGGCAGTGGGATCGGCGACAGGCGTTTGTGACACGGGGATGTGTATCGCCTTACCTCACCCCCTGCCGTCCGGAGTCACCTGGATACCCGCCGGTCAGCCAAATGGGCTTCCGTTTGCGATGCCGTGGCCACCGGATACCGGCCAACAAAAATGTTATTCCGCATCGCAACCGGATTTGGTGCTGATATGCAATCCTCCCACGGAACAGTGTGGCCTTACACCCGGTTGCGGCCAGGATGGACAACTTAACCTGGAAGAGGATTGGTTTTCGCCAAATCGAATGCAGAAGCTCACATTAACCGGCGTGTCAGGGCAGGTTTGGGCCGACAATGAGACCGGTCTTTTCTGGTCGCCCGTATCTACTGCAAAAGGTTCCTACTCGTCGGCAACAACAATATGCACAAATTATGGGGATTTGATTGATGGACAGCCGTGGAGAGTGCCTTCGTGGCACGAATTGTGGACTTTGATACATTTTGGCAAACACGACCCGGCCCTTGTTCACCCAGCCGCAACATCCGCATCTTCTTCGGATTTATTGTGGACCAATACGCAGGCATTCGCCGGATCGAGGTGGACTGTCGACGCCTACGACGGGCGACTTGTTGCAATCTCCGATGAGACGGCGAAACTGGGCATCGTTTGTGTCAACGGACAAGGACAACCACAAACGGTTCCGCATCGCTTTTTTACGGCGAAAATCGCCGAGACGACGGTGGCCTTCGATCCCTGGACAGATCTATTGTGGCAAACCGACCCCGGTCCGGCCGATTCATGGACAAATGCACTATCGCACTGCGAAAATCTGACCGATGCTGACCTCGATCTCTGGAGATTGCCAACGATTTCCGAATTGGCGTCATTACAAAACAATGTTTACGACGGCGCAATCGACACAACCGTGTTCGGATCCGCGGCCAACAAACAGTATTGGTCGTCGACGACTTTGGACGTTTTCCCGTCACAGGCGTGGGTAGCGTATCAATATTATGGCGGTACGGGATTCGCCACGAAAACCTCGTCCGCTCACGTACGCTGCGTAGTCTCCAACCCGGTATTTTAGCGATCACAAACGCCGCCGATTCCGCTTATTTGTAACAACAGTTACACACGCGATCTTCACACAATAACAAGGACTTAAGGTGGCCAAAACCCACGAACCGATGTGAAAATTCCGCTCGGAAAAAATTTTTTTTGTAACTCCCATTTTCTCTCTTCCAAACCAAAACATCCCGTGGTACGTTCGCTCCGCCTAGCGAGATGGAAGGCACCGAGCCCGGAACACTCACGCCAGAGTGCCCAGGGTTGAATCGGACAGCCCAACCGCTGTAGCTCACCGAGGTGATGCAGATGAAGAAGCGCGGTAGTCGCAATCCTTACCTTTATGTCCTAGCCGCAGCGCTTGCGCTCGGAACCACTGTCCCAGCTTTCGCCGCACCGGCACAAATGCCGTACTTCGGCCGGCTCCAGTTGAATGACGCCGATTACACCGGCGTACTTTCAGCGGTCCAGGTTCGTATATTCAACGTGGCATCTTCTTCGGGAGATACCGGGTTGGTATGGATGTCCTCGACCTTGGAAGACATTCCAGTTGCCGACGGTCGATTTAGCCTAGTTTTGACGGGCGGCACTCCTCAATTCGGAACAGATGCGCTGACATCGAACGACTTGTGGATTGAATTCACCATTGACGGCAATAAGTTGCTGCCTCGTCAGCGACTACGCTCTCAACCGTTCGCGGTAGAAGCCCACGACGCACAGGCACTCGACGGCATGATGCCGGCCGACTTCCTGCAGATGGGAGATTCCGCAACGGTGCAAGCGGTCACTGCCAGCGGAAGCGCAAGTGTCAACGCAGGCGCCAAAATCGGCTGGGGCGACACCGACTGTGACATGGACAACGCCGGCGTTGTTCGGTACGTATCCGCCTCGAAACTCCTCGAGTACTGCGACGGTGCGTCGTGGCAAGAAATCGACCCGGCGGCACCGCTGACCTCGTTGAATTGGAACGACGTCGGAAACATTCCGGGGACCATCGCCGACGGAACGGATGACTCCACGGAGTATCTGTACTATCCAGGCATCGGGCTCTACGCTCAAGGTGCCGGGTTTTATGTTGACGTGGCGCAATTCCAACGGCGTGTGGGCACCGAATGTCCCAGCGGTCAAGCGATGCGCACCATCAATTCCGACGGAACAGCGGTATGCGCACCGGTCGGCAATGTTTATACGGTGAGCGCCAGCGGCGGCATGCAGTTGTCCGGCAACGCGCTTGGTCTGAAGCCGTGTACGACCGGCCAGTTGTTGAAGTGGTCTGCTGGGGCATGGAACTGCGCCAACGACACCAACAACACAACCTTCGGTTCCATCGGTGGCAGCATGTCGGACGGTCAGATTTCCGACGCGCTGACCGTAGGCTGGTCCAAAGACGCCGACACAGTTGACGGCCATCATTATAGTCCGGTGTGGGACTCCACCGATTCGGAAACCCTACAAGGCCTCGCCCCCGATCAATTTGCCACATCGTCGGCCATTTCAGCGATCGACGCGGCAACCGGTGGATTTCCGGACCCAGCGCTCACGCCGGCCGAAAAAACAGCCCTGTGCCAGAATTCGTTGCCGACAAAAGTCTGCAAACGGAGTGTTCACATGGCGGGTGCCGATCCATCCATGGATCCGTATTCGATGATGTTGTTGTCCGGCGGCACATGGAGCTACAACGCTTCGGAAGATCGCTGCGAATACCAAGGTGGAATCGAGACACCTGCTCCGGAACAATGTGCGAAGGACCTGATGCCGTCCTGGATGGACACCACCGACCTGTGTGGTGGATTCCGTCAAAGCACTTGGGATACGCGGGTTTGGTACGCGGTCTCCAAAAGCAACGTCTGGGATCCGGCCTACAACTACGAGTGTCCGGCAGGGTTCGACGCAATGACCGTCGAACAAGCGAAGCAGATTTTTAAAGGCGCAAACAATGCCGGTGCTAAAACCTACCAAAACCAATGCGGCTGGCAGAGCAACGTTTGGAAAAACCAAACCAAAACCTACTTCCGCTACAAAGATTCAGGCAAGTCACAGTACTATTATAAAGACTCCACACACGCAGACGGATTTGGGTTGCCCACATCCGGCACGTTGACCAACTTCGCTGGAATGGTGTGTATCTCCAAAACGCCGGCAGGTCCATTGGACTGGATGCTCACCGAGGACCTTTGTGGCGGTTTCAAACAAAGTGAGTTTGACAGCCGGTTCTACTATGCGGTTGCTCGTCGTAACGTGTATGAATATGGCTTCAATTATCAATGTCCCACGGGCTTCAAATGGGCTACCACCGCAGAAGCGTACGCCGTGTTCAAAACGACGTTGAATCAGGGAACGGTTTACAACGGCAAATGTGGCTGGACCGGCTACGACATGCAGGCAAACGGCATGAACCGGTACTACTTCCGTTTCAAAGATTCGTTCGAGGGATTGGCGACCGGCGCATACAAACATTCGGGCAACGGTGAAATGTATACCGTTCAGTTCGATGACAAAACCCTGACCGAATTTGCCGGCATTGTCTGCATGAAAGAAGATCCGACCGTATCTCCGACCGACTGGATGGATACCAGCGACTACTGCGGCGGTTTCCGTCAGAGTTCATGGGACCCCAACTTCTACTTCGCGGTGTCGAAATCTACGACTTGGAACCCAGCCTTGGACTACCAATGTCCGGCAGGCTATACGTGGGCGACGGGCGCCGAAATTGACGCTGCATTCACCACGTCCAACCCCTCGTCTGACCAACGTGTATATGGCAACCAATGCGGATGGTCTTCAACAAGCGGCCAGTATTGGAACGGCGTACAACGTGTTTATTTCCGAATCAAACCGGACGTCACCGGAACCAATCGTTACATGAACGCCGCAGATGCCGATTCTTACCGAGGCACCACGTCCGGCGCAACCAGTGAATTTGCAGGAATTGTCTGCAAAAAAACAGGAACGCCTGCTTATCCGCCGGTAGGAACCACGGAGTGGATGGAAACCAGCGACGACTGCAAAGGTTTCCGTGAGTCTACCTGGAATGCGCGGATTCGTTTTGCTGTGTCTCGACAAAACATTTTCAAGCCGGGTTATACGTACACATGTCCCACGGGTTACCACTGGGCGGCTTCCACCGAAGTCGACAACTTGATGGTCGGCAGCAGCACAAACTATTACAAATATCATGGCCAATGTGGTTGGAGCGCTTACAACTGGGAAAATCGTTATCGTCAGTATTTCTTTTTCTCCGATACCTGGAACACAGGCGATTCCGGCACAAAACGATATTTCGACGCGGCGCACGCCGAACCAACCCTCTATTCGACCTTTGGCTCGACTCCGATGACCAGCTTTGCGGGTATCGTATGTCTTTCCAACTCCCCACCTGCTGATCAAACCGCATGGATGGACAAAACCGACAACTGCGGCGGGTTTCGTCAGTCGGCGTGGGATCCGCGGGTCTACTACGCAATCGCCCGGAACAACACGTGGGCCAAAAACAACCCCGAAACCTATGTTTGTCCGCCGGGATTCCATTGGATGACGACCAACGAAGCAAACGTGGTGTTCCGCCTTGGTGCAGAATACAACACCGCAAACATCATCAACGAAGCGCAGCGTTCTTATCGCGGAGAGTGTGGTTGGACAACATCACAAGACTACACGGTGCCAAACAATCAATGGCACGGACTACTCCGTCACTACTTCCGTTTCGCCGACTCCAACTTGACGCTGCGATACAAACACGTGGACGAACCCGAAGCATATATCACTGCTAATATTACCGACACCACATCTAACTTTGCGGGCATTCTGTGTATGAAAGACGCAGCCGCCGGTGCTCTCGACTGGGTCGACACCTCCGATAACTGTGGTGGCATGCGTACTTCATCTTCCCACCCGAACGTATTGTACGTGGTATCAAAAAGTTCCGTGTGGGACCGTGACCGTACCTATGCTTGTCCCGCGGGTTATAAGTGGGCCAATTCCGGCGAAGTTGCTTTCAACAACAACCCGAGTTTCCCAGCCAACACCTACTGGGGCGAATGTGGTTGGAGCGGTTCCAACTGGAACCCACTGTGGCAGATGGGATGCAGCTCCTACGGCCAGGCCGGCTGTGGTTCGGGCACCGCATCTCCGTCACCGACTATGGGACAAATCATGACCGCAGCGTCGGACTTCGCGTTTGGCTGTACACAATGTCAAAATTACACCAGCACGTGCCAGTCTTCCGGAACCACTTCCGGTCCGGATGGAAAATGCGGCGGAATTGACGAGCCCCGGTGGCGAAATGGTCAGGAGTTAAATGACTGCTACTGGTCGCCAAACAGCGTTTCTGGAACTCCGAAGAACATTGTCTCAGGTACGTATGGCGACCATTGCTACAACGGCGTGTGTTGCGGTAACAGCGAAATTCAGGGACGTACACTTACACGTCGTTGGTTCCGATTCGCTGATTCCAAAACCAACAATACGGCCAAAGATGCCGCCGACAACGATAATCAGCCCGTGGAAAACTACACCGGGCAGGACCAGTTCGCCGGAATTGTCTGCATCAAACTGTAGTGATTCGTTGTTCCAACGTAGGTGCTGGGCCGACAGCGAAGTCGACCCAGCACGAACAGCTCCAATTCCATAAAGTAAAGTTCTCACCCGGTACCGGGCGTCCGAAAAAATGCCATCAATGACCGTACGAGGTTATATCGTTCGGGAGGTTTCAATGAAAGCGCAAATGGGTGCACACAATATGAATGGCCGAAACGGTGCCAGTGGCGCCACGAGATACAGTGAGCGTCGCGGTTTCACAGCGACAGGCGTAGGACTATTTTGCATTGCACTCGTGACCGCCGTTGCCGGCACGGCCGCCGCCAACGAGTGCGTAAACCCGTTCAACGGGGTCATTCTCAGCCCACTTGGCGACATTAATGGCGACGGCAATGTCAACGTAATTGATGCCCATTGTGGGATCATATTGTCCCTATGGGAATTGGGTGGACAAGTTGGCGCAGCTCCCGCCTGTGCGGCGCAACCCCTGTCCAAAGCAGATGTGAACTGCTCCGGAACAGTCAACGTCATCGACGTAAACATTCTGATCACATTGGCACTCAATCAGCCGCTTTCGAGCGGAGTGGACCCGTCCGGCACTGGTTGTGCGGCACCGTGTCAACCACTCGGGTATGTCCCGTTGCCGATGGTGTTGCCGATTTATTCCACCGGTGAGTCAACCGGGGGTGGGTTTAGCTTACGCGCAATCGGAACCGGTGCCGCGACGACAGGATCGTCTGCCAGCCCAGACGGTGGCGCAGAATTTGAACTAAAACCGAAGAGCGAAGGAATTCCTCAAGAAATTCCCTAAGCGAATGGATATTTGCGCGAGTGCGCTCGTTTACTCAGCTCGCTCGTAGTTCCGTGCATTACGATATCACGTAGGCTCCGTCAGAAATGTTGTAGCAAAACCAAAGCGAACAAGCATTTAGCGGACCCACGCTAACTTAAGCCTCCAGACCCGACAGCGTCTTTGGGTGCGTCAGCACCGAAAGCTGCGAAGAAAACGCAGGGTACGCGCGGAGAAACGGCGACAAGCCACCTGGTCTTGTCCAAATGTTGGCTTAATGACGGTTTAGGTGCCGCGGTGGGTTCAGGTGACCCAGAAACGGCGCAAGGAAAGGGCAACATGTCGGCGAATGCCGCTGTCAACATCATTGCCAGCACCGTCAATCGGTGTCGATGGGTAGGGCGCCAAGCCGCAGAAAACGGTCGGCATTTGGCCCACTGCCACACGGCGGTCGCCACGATGGTCGCCGCATCGGTTGTTTTTTGTGCCGCTAACGCCATAGCAATTGAACCGAACGTCTTGTGCGAAATCAGCGGGCCTGCCGGCTCGACCGTTTCCTGCCCCATCCGTGTTGCAGGCGCCAATCCGAGCCAAGACGGCGCTATAGCACTCCAACTTGAATTCGATTTTCCTCAAGGTCTTAGCCTACAGTCGTTTACTGAATGTGAGGGTTGCCCAGTCTCATTTCCTCCGGCTATCTCCATTGATACGGGGCAGATCGTGTCACTGTCCCCCGATGATCCGAACGACTGGCCCGGTACCGGCACCCTGTTGCTGCTGAGCTTTGATCCTGATGCCCCCCCTTTGTCAAATGCGCACATGGACAATGGTTTGCTGGTTGGCGATCCAGTCGTGCTGGTAGCAAACTTTGTGTTGGGCGAAACCGTCGATGCTGCAAACCCGAAGTTGGTTGTCGTTACCGGTGCGGTCGCAAGTGGCACAGGCGCCATTCCGCTAATTACGAAAACCACAGATGGAATTATTACCACTCTTCTTCCGCCGGCGTGCCCTTTTAATGGTGCGCCATGTAACGACAGCGATCCCTGCACCACAGGAGACACCTGTCTTGCGGGCTACTGCATTGGTATAGCTGTAAGTTGTGATGACGGCGATTTTTGTGACGGCATTGATTATTGTTCGGGCGGTTCCTGCGCGCAGGGGACCCCAGCTACCTGTGACGACGGCCTTCCGTGCACTGCAAACCTGTGTAATCCTGCTGCCGGCTGTCATTTTGGGACGCCGACGGTCTGCGATGACAACGACACATGTACAATAGACAGTTGCAACCCGGTTACAGGTTGTACATACACACCCGATGCTTCGGTCTGTGACGACGGAGACGTATGCACCGCCGACGTTTGCGGGGGCCCAGCGGGTTGTTCTCATACGCCGCTGTTTTGTTTTGACCCTACGGTACCGGACGACGCACTGTGTTCACTTTGGGGGACCGCCGGCAGCACGGTGGCTTGCCCCATACGACTTGCGCGAAAAGACGCTGCAACGTCGTTACCCGTAAGCACCCAAATTGGCCTGATACTTCCGTCAAACACCGCACTAGCTCACTTTACGGAGTGCGATGGTTGTTTGCCGACGTTTCCGCCTGCAACAACCCTGTCCAGCGGTCATATCCTGTCGTTATCCCCCATTAATCCGTCTGCTTGGACAACGAACGGCACCATCCTAGCGCTTCATGTTGGAGCCCCCGATACCGCCCTGTTGGACGGCTACTACGACGGCGGGACTTTGAACGGGGAAGCCATGTTTGTGGTCGCAAACATTCAACTGACCGCAAATGTCGACGCAGCGAATCCCATTTATGTTCGTGCGGGCAATATCACAGTAGCCCGTGCGGGTGCTGTTCCGATGATGGCGAGCGTAAACGGAGACAAGGTTATTGTTGTAAGTGACAATACGGTAACGTGTGCCACACCCGGTGCCCCATGTAATGACAACAACCTCTGTACGACGTCAGACTTATGTGTTGCCGGTGTGTGTGCGGGCCAACCTGTGAACTGTAACGACGGAGATTTCTGCAACGGAATCGAAGTCTGTGTGCCGTCGAGCGGCTGCCTGTCCGGTCCTGTTCCCGATTGCAACGATGGCGATTTGTGCACCACCGAATTGTGTGATGACGACATCGGGTGTCTACCCAGCGGCATCGTGGACTGCGACGACAACAACACCTGTACGACAGACACCTGTAACCCTGCAACCGGATGCCAAAACAACCAAATCGCCGGGCTATGCGACGATGGTGATGTTTGTACTAGCGAGATCTGCGAAGCACCGGGAAAGTGTGTTTACACGCCGCTGTTTTGTTATGACCCAACCGTACCCGCCAACACTGTATGCTCCTTGTCGGGGACCTCGGGTGCTACAGTTCCTTGCATTGTCCGGCTCGCGCGCGGTGCGATGGCGCAGTCCGCAGCATCCAGTGTACAGCTTTCGTTAACGTTCGATCCGGCGGAAGCGGAAATCACGCATTTTACCGCGTGTGAAGCCTGCCCAGCGCCGGTTCCCCCTTCGCCGCTTCCGCACGGGCAGATCGTGGGGCTAAATCCGCCGACACTCGACGCTTGGTCCGGGTCGGGAACGATTTTGGCCCTTCCGCTCTCCGGAGAAACGGATCCACTAACGGACGCATGGATGACTGGCCCCACGGTAAACGGCGATGCGACTTTGTTTGTCGCGTGGTTTACGCTGGCGTCCGACATACTACCTTCCGCTCCCTTACATGTAGTGGCGAACGATATTCTCGCAGCGAACAGCACCGCATCACCGATGAGCGTCGAGGTCATTGATACGATCATCGTAACGAATCCGTATACCGTAGTGTGCGAAGACAGCGGGGTTCCGTGTGATGATGGCGACGCTTGCACCAGCGGTGACCTGTGTATCGGCGGATTGTGCGTCGGTGCGCCGATAACGTGTGACGACGGCGACTTTTGTAATGGGCTGGAGTCCTGTTACGCGGCTACAGGGTGTGAATCGCAACCAGTCCCCAATTGTGACGACGGCGATGCGTGCACAAACGACGGATGTGACCCCGTTCTGGGTTGTGTGTCACTACCGACAGTTGTATGCGATGACAACAACGCTTGTACCGCCGATTCCTGCGACTCGGCTATCGGTTGTGTTTATGATGATATTTCGGCGACCTGTGTCGACGGAGATGCATGTACCGACGACATTTGCGTACCTTCGGTGGGCTGCGAATATGTTCCTCTCTTTTGTTATGACCCTACCTATGACCAGAACACGTTGTGTGAACTGAGCGGTCTCGCCGGAGAAACGGTAACATGCCCGCTGCGACTCGCTCGACGGGATTTTTCTGAAGACAATGCCGCCGCACTTCAACTAACGTTAAGTTACGGAAACGGCGCCACCCTGTCTTATCTTACTCGCTGCGACGGTTGTCCGGGCACCATTCCACCACTGAATACACTCGTGAACGGACATACCGTCGGCTTCGCTCCACCAAACCTTGCTTCCTGGTCTGGAACCGGCACTTTCGCAATTGTGAACCTCACCAATCCAGACGACGCGATCACATCGGCATACATGGACGGTGGCGCGATTCAGGGTGACCCCGTATTTGTAATTGCGCATTTTACCCTGGTCGAAAATGTGGCACTCGACAACGCGATTGCCGTTGTTGGCTCCGGGATTCTTGCCACAGGACCAGGAGCGTATCCGCTCGACGCTTCGATTGAGGATGGCGTGATTTTAACCGGCGAGTATCCGGTTTCCTGCGCTGCTTCCGGCATGCCATGTGATGACGGAAATGCGTGCACCAGCGGAGACATTTGTGTTACCGGGTTTTGTGTTGGACAACAAATCGAATGCGACGACGGACTGTTCTGCAATGGCCTTGAACTCTGCGATTCCTTGGCTGGTTGTGTGTCTGGCCCATCTCCCAACTGCGCTGATTCAGATCCGTGCACAACCGAAAGCTGTGATGATTTAACCGGGTGTTTTGTTTCGGGAGCAACCGACTGCGATGACAATGACGCCTGTACCACCGACACCTGTAATCCCGCGGTGGGATGTATCAACAATCCAGGACTGTCGTGTGATGACGGAAACGACTGTACAGCCGATTCGTGCCACCCAGTGCAAGGCTGCATTCATCAGCCTCTGGCGTGTTACGACCCGAACGACACAGATGTGATTTGTAAATTGTCGGGGTCCG
The DNA here is from genome assembly GCA_013360285.1 of Myxococcales bacterium. GTDB lineage: Bacteria > Myxococcota_A > UBA9042 > JABWCM01 > JABWCM01 > JABWCM01. The sequence goes on along the minus strand of JABWCM010000005.1, from coordinate 43,114 downwards.
CAGGCAGCGTACAGGAATGCCTAATTCGTATTGCAAAACGAACAGTTGATCAAGAATCTGCTTCGTCCATACAAATGACGCTAAGTTACCCGAATACCGCAACATTGAGCATGTTTAAGGAGTGCTCGGGTTGTGCGTTCCCCACTCCGCCCGCACCACTTTCTACCGGCCATACCGTCGCGCTGTCGCCGAGCACACCTGGCGCCTGGAGTGGTTCCGGAAATTTGTTGTCCCTGGATTTCAGCGGTTCGGATTCCCCGTTGACAACCGGCTACGTGGACGGACTGACGACGGTAGGCGACGTCGAGTATCTCGTTGGCTTCTTCACTCTGGAGCAAGACGTTGCACCAGAGACTCCAGTGTTTGTCAAAGCCACCAACGTGATTGCCACCGGCGCGCAAGCCGTTCCGCTCAAAGCGACGGTCGAAAACAACCTTATCGTAACGGATGCGTACACGACCTTGTGCGCAGAAAACGGCAGCGCTTGTGATGACCTAGACTTGTGCACCACCAACGACACGTGTGTAGCCGGAGTATGTGTCGGAACCACGACCAGTTGTGACGATGGCGACTTTTGTAATGGGATCGAATTTTGCCTCCCCTCTCTCGGGTGCCAGGCTGGCCCGTCCCCTGATTGCGAAGACGGCAATCAATGCACCATCGACACCTGTGACAGTGCCGGAGCCTGTGATTCGTCTACGGTTGTTATATGCAACGACAACGACTTGTGCACGGATGATACATGCGATCCCTTGGCGGGATGTACCTATCCGCCGCATTCTTGCGACGACGGCGACCCGTGTACACAAGAGGAGTGCAACAGCGCAACCGGCTGCATCTATGCTCCGGAGTTCTGCTACAACGTAACCGAAAATGTTCTTTGCCAAATCAGCGGAAACGCCGGTTCTACTGCGGTTTGTTTGTTGAAACTAGCTCGCCGCCAACAACCTGAGCCAAACGCTTCGGCCCTTCAACTGAGTCTCGCCTATCCTCCTTCGCTGACAGCGCAAAAACTGACCGCATGCGAGACATGTGTACCAACCTACCCTCCATCGGTTGCCCTGCCTTCGGGACATCTCTTGTTGATGGCTCCAGGTACCCCCTCCAACTGGAGCGGAGCTGCAACCCTCGCGATGCTGAATTTTGGTACACCGACCGCACCGATTACGGACGCATACGAAATTCCCGGTGGAATAGATGGTGATCCGGTGTTTTTGGCACTGACCTTTGTGCTGAGTGCCGACATCGATCCATCCAAACCAGCTCCGGTCGTCGCGACGTCGGTAGTAGCAAGCGGACCCGGCGCGGTACCGTTGATCGTAGAAGTCGAAGACAGCACCATCTTTACCGGTGTACCGGCAGTATTTTGCGATACGCCGGGAGCCGCGTGCGATGACGGCGATACCTGTACAGAAAGTGACAAATGCGTATCCGGTTACTGTGTGGGTACGGAAGTAGTCTGCGGAGACGGGGATTTCTGCACCGGGATCGACACCTGCATTTCAGACATCGGCTGCGTAAGTGGCCCCGCGCCTGACTGCGAAGACGGCAACATATGCACCGTTCCAACATGTGATTCGTTCTTCGGTTGCCTTCCTAATGTGCCGCTCGATTGTAACGATGGCAATCCCTGCACAAACGACGTATGTGTACCCGGAACCGGGTGTGTCTACTTCGACAACCTCTTTACGTGCGACCATGGAGACCCCTGTGTGGCACTGGCGTTCTGCATCGACGGAATCTGCACACCGACCGGAATCGTCACCAGTTGCAATGACAACAACGCTTGTACGCTGGATAGTTGTGAGTCCGGTGTCGGATGCAAAAACGAAGGTTTGGTGTGTGTCGATAACATCGCTTGCACAACCGATAGCTGCAGCCCAACATTTGGCTGCCAATACACACCCAACAACTCCGTCTGCAACGACAACAACGTGTGCACATCAGACACCTGCAACGTGAACAGTGGGTGCATTTATGCCGCGACCCCTGGCCCGTGTACCGACGGCAACGTTTGTACACTGTCAGATCAATGTGTGGCTGGAAACTGCGTAGGTACACAAGATCCCACCATCGGAACATTGTGCGACGCCGGAGATGCCGACCTCTGTGAAGACGGCAGACTGGATTGTGTTTCGGCGATCACAGGCATTGAGTGTGTTAACACCGGGCCCGTGGCGCTATGGGAATTCGATGTGCTGAGCACACAAATCATCGACGGCTCCGGCACAGGAAACAATGCCGCAGCGGTTCCACCGGCAACACTTAGTGCCAGCGGCTATCAGGGTGGTGCGCTTAAGTTATCCGGTTTCGGCGGTTATCTTAGCTCTACCGCCAATATTCCTGAGTCGAACTTCACGTTGACCGCCTACATTAAAACCGCCACCAACGGTGGCATCATGATGGCGTCGGCCGGCACACCACTTGGAGTGGGTGGTTACGACCGCACACTCAACGTCACTGGAGGAAAACTGTCCTATTCCGTTGCCACTGCCGGCGGCACAGCGACGTGTTCCGGTCAAGGACCTGTTGTGGCCGATGACGCTTGGCATCATGTCGCCCTTTCCTGCGGGTCGGTGGACGGTTGTAAACTTTACGTTGATGGTAGCGAAATTTGTGCGTCGGATCCTGGCGACGGCGATTCACTGCTTACGACTCAAGGCTATTTTGTTGTCGGGTTTACCGGAAACGGTGGAGTGTTTAATGGTCTCATTGATCAGATCGCACTTTACGAGTTTGCGCTTGACTCCGCAGATATTCTCGACCTGTATAGTAGTGGAATCGTTGACGAAATTCATGGACGGAACTTTGAGTTCTGTGATGACTCCGATAACGACTGCGACGAAAGTTTCGATGAAGGTTGCGCGTGCCTCTTCAAAGGCGATGTCACCGGCGACGGCATGACAAACGTAGTCGATGCGCAATGTACATCACTATTGGCTTTGTATTTTCTTGTCGGCGACACCGGTCCGCTTCCAGCGTGTTTGATCGGACCGACAACAATTGGCGATCTCAACTGTGATACGAATTTGAACGTAATCGACGTGCAGTTGGTGATCTACTATGCGCTAAAATTACCGGTTGCACCCGATGCAAACGGAAATAACTGTGTTGATTCCTGCGAGTTGTATGACTGCGGGAACGGCATTTGTGAAAGTTACGAGTATTGTTCGTTTTGTCCTTCCGACTGCGGGATTTGCCCGTAGCCCAAAACTGGGTGCGGTGAAAGCCGCGCCGGAACGACGTGGTGCGTGTTTGATGTGTTATTGACAATTTGGCAGAGGCGTTTCGATGGGTACCAAGACTGGCGGCAAATTACTGGCGCTCGCAGATCCCGGATCAATGGGCAGAAACAGTTATTCTGAACTTTCCGTGACGCGAGAGTACGGAGAGACTGTGATATGTGCAGTGAACCCCGGGGATTCTGCGCAGGTTCCCCAACCACGTAGCGGAGGTGCGGAGATGCGTTCGATTCGATTTCGACTGTTGGGAGCGTTAGCCCTGATGATGGCGCTCCAGGCTCCGGCCTTGGCAGTGCCAGTGGCCGTCCCCTATACAGGGCAACTTAACCAGGCTGGATCCCCTTATGACGGGGTTCTGGCAACGGTTCAGGCAAAAATTTACCCAGCGCCCGATGGTGGTGCCGGCGCAATCTGGACATCCAGTGTGTTTGAGGATGTTGCGGTGGCCGATGGTACCATGAGTTTGGTTTTGTCTGGTGGAACACCGTCGGCACTTGATAGTGCGTTGATGTCCCAATCGGACCTTTGGCTGGAGATCATTATTGAAGGCGAAGCCCTGGCGCCACGACAGAAAATTCTGTCGGTTCCATTTGCTGTTCTCGCTGGTGACGCTCAGTTTCTCGGCGGGGTACCCGCGTCGGACTTCCTGCAAGTAGGCGACGACATCGAAGTCGGCGACCTGGACGCAGATGCCTTGGCGCTGTCTGGAACCCTGCAAGTGGGTCCAACAACCGACGCGTGCGTCTCCGGTGCTGCCGGTACCATCCGTTATTACCAGGGAATGTTGTCGTTTTGTGACGGCACCTCTTGGAAAACCCTGCTGAACAGCGGAAATGCCACCGTTGACTGGTCGCAACTCACCGGAATCCCGTCGGACTTTGCCGACGGCACCGATGACGAAGGTCCCCAATACTTTGCGGGTACCGGGCTCACCGCCAGCGGGTCGATTTTCCACATCGACGACACCTACGTGCAACGCCGGGTCACTACGACTTGCACCGGTGGCGCCATCATGAAGATCAATCAGGATGGAACCGCTACCTGCATTAACGTTGGACAGGTTTACACCGCGTCCGCCAACGGCGGTGTGGCGCTGACCGGTACGTCGTTTGGTCTTCTCTCCACCTGCGCGGCCGGCCAGATCCTGAAGTATGGCGCCGCCGGCTGGACCTGCCAAAATGACGCGACCATCAGTAACTTTAGTGAGTTGACAGGTACTGCTACGGACGCTCAAATTCCCGACAATATTACGGTTAACTACGCGAATGACTCAGATAAGGTGGACGGATACCACTATTCACCGGTGTGGGATTCGACCGACGCGTTGACCTTAGGTGGCCAACCGGCTTCTTATTACGCGTCGCAGGACCAAGTAGACACCCTCAACGACAAGTTGGACAACCTTGCCGCGGCGACGCCATCGATGCAAAAAGCCATTTGCAACGCTGCGATGCCTACGCAGGTTTGCCAACGGGATGTATACATGGCCGACACCCACATGAAACTCGCCAGCTCGTTTAGCATGCTTTCAGGCGGTGAATGGGTTTATTACGCTCCGGGTAACCGCTGCGAATATTCCGGCGGCATTGCGACACCGAATCCCAAACTCTGTGGGCAGGATCTGATGCCGTCATGGATGGACACCACCGATGAATGTGGTGGGTTCCGTCAAAGCACGTGGGATACCCGCGTTTGGTATGCCGTTGCGAAGTCCAATCAGTGGGATCCGAACTATAACTATACTTGCCCGAATGGCTTTGTGCCGATGACCACAAATCAAGCGAAAGCGATTTTTAACGGGCCACAAGCAGCCGGTGCGTTGGTTTACCAGAATCAATGCGGTTGGAGCGGCACGGTGTGGGGTGGAAAAAATCGCCGTTGGTTCCGTACTTCCGACTCCAAACTGAACAGCGGCTTTTATAAAGACTCCACGTCGTATGATGGTACCTCCACCAGCACCACCATGTCCCTTCAGGATTTCGCTGGGATTATCTGTATCTCGACGGCTACTCCGGGGCCACTGGATTGGATGCTGACCGAGGACAGTTGTAATGGTTGGCGTCAAAGCACGTTTGATAGCCGATTCTACTATGCCGTTGCCCGCAAAAACTGGTACGACCCCAACATCAACTATCAATGCCCCACCGGTTATCATTGGGCAACCACCGCCGAAGCTTATTCGGTGTTTAAGACGACCAACAACGAAGGTGTCCGTGTTTACCAGAATATGTGTGGCTGGAACAGCTACAGCGCACTCAACGACGGTTTGACCCGCCACCATTTCCGGTTTGCCGATTCGTTCAAAGACGGGACCACTTTGGCCCACAAACACGCGGGTAACGCCGATCCCTACACCGTGCAGTTCGACATCGCCAACGGTGCAAGCAGCGAATACTTCGCCGGTATCGTTTGCAAAGCCGACGTGGATCCGGCAGCCGACCCGACCGACTGGATGGATAAAACCGATTACTGCGGTGGTTTCCGCCAGAGCCAATGGGATCCGCGTTTTTACTTCGCCGTTGCCAAGTCGGGAACATGGGACAAAACCTATCCCTATGCTTGTCCCGCCGGTTATGTATGGGCAACCACCGCCGACGTTCAGGCGGCATTCACCACGAGCAACAGCGCAACCCATTACAACTACTACAGTACTTGCGGCTGGAACGGTTATGTGTGGGGTGCGTCGGGTCTCAACCGTTATTTCTTCCGCACTGCCAACTCGGCCGTTGACAACTGGTACATGCACGCCGGCGACTACGAACAATATCGTGGTACGACCAACTCAACAACGGCTAACTTTGCGGGTATTATCTGTAAGAAAATCACCGACGATCCGTATCCGAAGCCGGGCACGACCGATTGGATGCTGACCGACGATGACTGCAAAGGGTTCCGCCAATCTTCTTGGGCACCCCAAATCCGGTACGCCGTGGCGCGCCAAAACGTTTGGAATAAAACCTATCCCTACCAGTGCCCGACCGGTTATCACTGGGCTTCTTCGGCGGAATACAAAGCGATCATGGACAATCAACCGTCTACCGGCTCGTTTTACCGCTACTCGAACCAATGCGGTTGGAGTGCCCAGGTATGGCATGGTCAAACCCGTACGTACTTCCGGTTCTCCGATTCGGCAACCAACAACCGCTACCTGCACTCGGAGTCCCATGAAACGTCGGCCCACGCTACGGATGGAACTCTCACGAGCTTTGCCGGTATTGTTTGTATCCAGGACAACTACGTTGAAGGCCCCCTGGATTGGTGGGATCGCAGCGACAACTGCGGCGGTTTCCGTCAGTCGTTCTTTGACCCGGATGTGTATTACATGGTGTCCAAAAGCACCTTGTGGAACCCCAACAAAGTGTACACTTGCCCAGATGGTTACCACTGGATGACCACCGCGGAAGGGGACGCGAGTTTCAAAACCGGACTTGGCAACTACAACCAAGGTCCATACGCCTATCACGACATGTGTGGATGGTCGGCTTATGTATGGCGTGGTCGGTCACGAACTTATTTCCGGTTCTCCGACTCCAATGTCACCGGTCGATACAAACATGCGGGTAACTACGACGCATTCCTTGATTCCGGCGCCGACGAAACCATCACTTCGTTTGCCGGTATTATGTGTAAGAAAAATGTTTCCGCCGGACCATTGGCCTGGATGGACACATCGGATAACTGTGGCGGTTGGCGTGTCAGTTTGGCCGATCCCAACATCGCGTATGCCATTGCCAAATCGACGATTTGGAACCCGACTTATGATTACCAATGCCCGACCGGTTGGCACTGGGCAACCGCAGCCGAGTATGCCGCACGTAAGGTGGCAAACGGGAACATCGTTGTTTCCGGCCAGAAAGCGTATCACAATCAATGCGGATGGTCCGGCTACAACTGGAACGTCGCCTGGACCTGGGGTTGCAGCTCTTACGGCAACACCGGTTGTGGTTCGACTTCCAATGCCGGTACGCCGACGATGAGCGAATGGCGGTTGGACAAAATGTTGCCTTCGGATCAGCAGAACTTCGCTCAGGGCTGCACTTCGTGTAACACCTATCACCCCAGCACGACGTGTAACGCCCAAGGTACCGAAGAAGGTGCGGACGGAAAATGCGGTGGTATCGATGAGGCGTCCTGGCGTAACAACCGGAACATCAACGAATGTTATTATTCCGACAACAACTTCTCGGGTTCGCCAAACGGAATGGTATCGGGTACTGCAAGCAATCACTGCCCACCCGGCGGTGGACCCTGCTGCGGCGACAGCGAGTGGGAAAACTACACCAAATACCGCGAGTATCTGCGTGTAAAGGGTACAACGCCAACAACGGCGACTTACCTTCACACGACCAGTGCTGACGGCGCCGACTTGAGCGTCAACAACGTCGGTACCGGCTACGGGCCCTCAGGCGGTAACGAGTCAACCTCGGTTCGTTACTTCGCTGGTATTATCTGCATCAAAGACTAGGGTTCGCTTCACAGCCCGGTCAGTTAACTGGCCGGGTAACCTCCACCCGGCCATAACCCCTCTCCCATCATCAGAATTCACACAAAGTTTTATTTCGTTCATCGGCATACTTGGGGAAAATACCGCCTAGTTTTCTGCCGTTGTCTCCAACCGGTTGCAGGGAATTTCTGGTCGCCGTAAAATTTGGGAATGTAGGTTTGGCGTAAATCGGAGGTCCGCACCATGGCGCACGAAACAAAAGATGAATGGTGGATCATAACGATGAACGAACGTGCTGGTTCCGGCCCCTTCCCGCCTCATTCGCCGGTCGTACCCACAGCCATTGATTTGCGGGTTGGCGACAACGCCGAATTGTTGTTTTGCCGAAAAACAAATCGACCCGACGACGAGACCCGTGCCGAGTATCTTTGGGTGGAAATCACCGATATAGGCGACACCACTTACGTTGGTTTGCTTGACAATCAACCACATTATATTCGCGGCCTACAACCCGGTACTCCCATTCATTTTACAGCCGATCACGTCGCCGGTGTTTTGGTACGGCGTCATACCGAAAAACCATGATTCGGCCGCAACTAAGAACTTTTGTTCGAGGCACACCAATACCCACATTTGTGCTGTGGCTGGTTGTGGTCGTTTGTTCCTGTTCAAAATCACCGCCGCCTCCCCAACACAGTTCAGAACTCACTAAGTTATCTAACGAAGTCAGGGGATTACGATCAGAATTGGAAGAACTAAAACAAACCGTTGTCGACTTGGACAATCAAGTCGACGAGTTGGTGTTCAAACAACGGGTCGGCCAATCGGACCCCGGCGTTCCGATTCTGCCGAGCCCATCCCTGCCGCAAAAAACGCCGATCGTAGAATTCGATCCTCTGTCTTCGGAACAACCTACGCAGCTTAACGGCGCACCTACTCTGTGTGTTTTGTCCTTGGCGGTGTTAACCGCAAACACCGACACCGACATCGTTGCTAAAGTTAGTAAAGCTCGGGCGGAAGCACTTGGAGCCAAAGAGGTCATCACCACACCGCATCATTCGGGGCAAGGAGTCGTTCTCACCTTCCAAGCCCCGTTGTCGGATGCACCCGCCATTCAGCGTTGGCTGAGCCAAGACAATCTGTTTTCGGTCTCCTGGATAAATTCGGGCCTTTTTACCGTACCGGAATTGGAGAACAAATTGGCCGATTTCGCCAAATTGTACCCCGAACAGTCCGCAACACTTATGCTGTCGCACCATTCAACAGACCCAACAATCGAATCCACCCACGCCGCAGATCTAAAGCAGTTTGCCGAGCAAATGTTTGGCTTGCTGCCGAATGCCACGATCACCATCGAACGTACCCATCCCCAAAAAGATCACGCCGGCAGTAGGCCTACGTGGCGGCTCGTATCGGTAGAACATCCGCCGTTATTGACTCAGGACAATTTGCTTACGGCCGAAGCAGCCGACGACGGCGATAGCCCGTCTATCCGCATCGGTTTGAACCCGGCCGGACTGACAACACTTGTAGAAGCAACGAGCACACACACCGGGCGTAAACTTACGTTTGTGATCGGCCATGATCTGTTGCACACCCACATCGTCCACGCTCCGGTTTTGCACGGTACCATCGAATTGCCAATTCAGGAGTCCGTCGGCCCCGGTTCCGCTCAGAATCAAGCGAAACAGCTCGCCGGACTCCTTGCTTCCGGTCGTTATCTTAGTGATGTCATCTCCGCCGAATACACCGACGTTCAGTGCCCCAAGGCACAGTAACCATAAAGAACTTCTGAGATGAGAGCTTCGCCCGGTTCTTTGTCACAATCCCTCTCAGAATTGTCCGATCCCATCTACATAGAGGTAGCGAAAAGCGCCAGAGGTTGCTATCTTGCGCCCGGGTTGGTAAAGGGGTGATACACGGCGGCGGATTTATATGGGTTTTGCAGGCTTTTCCGAAAAAGACTTCGACGCATACGATGAGAAAAAATGGACGTCAAATCGTTTCAATCTTGAACGAATGCGAGCACGGGAAAACGCCGAGGCGTTGGCGAAACTGGTGTTCCCGACCGAACGCCAAGCCATTTTCGGCCTAGAACAAACGTCATCGCATGATCACCCTACCCTTTTTAACCACCGCCGAGTCGATTCTCAGTGGGTGTTTCTGGTTCGCAACCATGAAGAACAAAAACGGCTCACCGCGAAGATAGACAGCGAACACTCCGTAGAAGTTCAGGTAGGCGATCCCGCACTTCATCATCTTCACGCCATTGTTGGGCTTAAACTTCATTTTAATGGCCTAGACATCCTGTTCGGAATTCATCGACACGCCAGTCTCGATCTCCGCAATTTTTTACAAAAAGTCGACGTTCCGTACGAACGACAGTTGTTTACCGACCTGCTCAAAATGCTGCCTGCCGGTGTGCGGTTCGTAAGCGGTGAAGTGACGGTGAATCCATTCGATGTTGAAGAAAAACATATCCGTACCGCAGTGAACCACTTACTCAATGACAACGGTGGGGAGTGGCTACAATTTGTCAGGACGTTGTCACGTGACGAAATAACCTCCCTCGGTGAAAATGTAGTCCAAACAGTCCGCGAAACACTGTCCGGCTTGCTGTCACTTTATGCGTTCGCGTCGTGGAGGCGTGATAATGACTTTATTAGCCTCCAGAAGGCAATAAAAGAGGACAAGAAAGCAAAAAAGGCCAACGCAGCCGAGTTGCAAATCAACAGCCGAGTTAAGGTCACCGTTGGATTGTTTTCCGGAAGAGACGGTCAGGTGGTTGAACTCGACGGCAAAGGTGGGGTTCGGGTCCTGGTCGGCAAAGTGCCTGTCAAGGTCCGTGTCAAAGACGTTCAGCTTCTTGACAAAGGCTAACATAAGAAAGGCTGACCTCATTCATAACGAAACGAAACAACATGCACTGGAAATCCGTCGAACAACGCCTAACCAAAATCGTTGCCACCATTGGTCGTAACCATGGAGGCTCTTATCCAAAAATGTTGGAGGAATTCGCCGCGTGCGGAATGGACGTAGCAAGGCTAAACATGAGCCACTGTGATCCAGATTACGCAAAAGAGCACGAAATTCTGCAATGGCTTCAAACGGTCGGTGTCCCAGACACCGGCGCACGTCTCGCCTCACTGGGGGACCTGCAAGGACCCAAGGTGAGAGTGGGCCAATTGGCTCAAGAAAACGATGTGCTGGAACAACACCAGGACTTGGTCATTCGCGTAGCACCAGACAGCGCATCAACAGATGTCCTTCCTATCCCGGATCCGCTCGGAACCGCGGTTTTTAATGGAATTTCCCAAGCATGTCGCACCGATTCTCAGTCGATTCAGTTACTTCTGGGAGACGGAGAAGTGGTTTTGGACGTCTTTGCGCCAAAAAATGGCGAAGCTCGTGCCCGTGTACGTGTAGGTGGGAAAATACGGAGTCGAATGGGCTTTACTCCTCGCGGAGTGGATCTCGACATCGAGGGATTTACCGCCAAAGATCGGGTCGATCTAAAGTTTCTCGTTGAAAACCAGGTTACTTTTGTGGGCGTTTCGTTTGTCCGTTCTGCTGAGGACCTGCGGCGTATTCGTTATTACATTCGCGACACGTTGGGCTGTCGGCGGCCTGTCCCGCTCATTGCCAAAATCGAAACCGCCTCGGCGGTTTCCAACATCCGTTCCATCGTCGAAGAAGCAGACGCCATTATGGTTGCTCGTGGGGACCTCGGTTTGCAGTTGGAAATTGAGGAGGTACCCCAAGTTCAGAAACGTTTGGCGTATTTGTGTCGTGTTGCCGCGAAACCATGTATTATCGCAACGCAGATGCTTGAATCGATGACTTTTAACCTCGAACCGACGCGTGCGGAGGTTACCGATGTGTTCAACGCCATTCTGGACGGCTGCGATGCGGTGATGTTATCCGGTGAAACATCTCGAGGCGACAGACCCCACGCCACAATCGAAATGATGCACCGTATCGCATTGCGGGCGGAGTTGTGGAGAACGTCGAATCGTACTCAAGCTGAAAATGACCGTGTACTCATGGACAGTTACGAAGCACGGGGAGCATCCGACTCGGAGGCGTTAGCTCAGATCAACGACAAAATTGCCCACTCGGTCGTTGCGTTGGCTGACGCGATTGGCAGCAATCTGATCGCTGCTGTGACCGCAAGCGGCGCATCCGCGCGCAGAATCTCTCGTTTCCGACCGCATATGGCCATTGTTGCGGCAGGAACGGACAACCAAGTCATGCGTGAATTGTTGTTAAGTTACGGAACCTACCCCATCGTTTTGGATGAAACCGACAACATGAATTTCGACAACCGTGTCGCACTGTTCGAAAAGAGGCTGCGAACACTAAATATGGTCAAAAAGGGAGACCTACTCGTACTCTGCGGTGGACAACCACCCTGGCCACGCGGAGGCACCAACATGCTGAAGGTCCACATCGTTGAATAAAGGCGGGAATGGGACAAAATGACACGTTATGTTACCGTTGAGCCCGATTTGTTGTACGACGGCATAAGAGTCCTCGACGGAGGCAAACTGACGTTTGATGAATCCGGGACACTCGTTGATCCCAGCCAAATTTTGGACGATGTATCTACAACCCACCTACGATTTCGAAACAAAGCAATTGTTCCGGGCTTCGTCAATTCCCATAGCCACGCATTCCAACGCCTCATCCGCGGTCGAACACACGAAAAGGCAGCGCTCAGGGAGGATTTCTGGAGTTGGCGGCAAATGATGATGACCGCCGTGTCCCAACTGACCCCCGAAGAACTTTATCAAGTAACTTACCTGGCCTTTGTCGAAATGTTGTTGGCGGGATACACAACGGTTGGCGAATTTCACTATATTCACCGCCAACCGGACGGTAGCCCCTATGATGAATCCAACTATCTCGGCAAAATTGTCATCCAAGCCGCCCTCGACGCGGGAATTCGGATCGTGTTGTTACGTACCGCAACCTGCCGTTCGGGGTTTGCCAACACGCCCGCAGAAGGAGGACAACGACGGTTTGTTGAACCGGACCCAGAGCAGATATTCAATGACTTGGAGTGTCTACAAAATTACTTAAGACGCACAGACGACCCGTGTAGCCGAATGGGAGTCGCACCCCACAGCATACGCGCCGTCGGCGCATCGGAACTTGTCCGGTTTCACGCATGGGCAGAAAAAAACCATATATCGTTTCACATTCATGCAGCAGAACAACCCGCGGAAGTAGAGGCATCTCTGACACACACGGGCTTACGACCGGTCGAATACCTCGCCAATTTGGGTGTTTTGTCGAAAATTACGACACTTGTACACGCAACCCATGTGAATCAGTACGAAATCGATCGGATTGCCGATACCCAAACCACCGTATGTGTATGCCCCACGACCGAAGCCGACCTGGGAGACGGGCTTTTGCCGGCCGGACTCATGGCTCAGAAAAGAATTCCAATGGCGCTCGGTAGCGACAGCCAAGCCATCATCGATCCTTTTTGCGAAATGCGAATGTTGGAGACCGGTGAACGGTTACGAACCGGGCAAAGAATATGCCTTGGCGGCCCATCCGCACACGACAACGGCACCTCGCTCACCATGCCTGAGCATCTGATGCGCAGCGGTACTGTGGCTGGAAGCCGGTCCCTGCACCCAAACGTTGTGGAAAACCCTTCCCTGCTCCGTCCTGGGTTGCCGGCAGACTTCGTGGTGGTCGACCTACATCACCCATCGTTGGTCGGATGTTCGAGGGCAACGCTGATACCGTCATTGGTTCTGCACGGAGCGGCGGGGGCTGTTACAGATGTTTGGGTGCAGGGTAAACGACGCGTAAGTGACAAAACCCATCGGGGTTACAATCGTGGTGTGCAAAACTTCTTGACCGTATGTCGGCGCCTATTCGAAACACCATAAAAGCGAGCATCAGCACTGGGAATAAAAGAACGGGTGTCGAAATATTGCGCAAATTGAAGACATGTGGCATCCATTGTCCGTTTGTTGAACAACCGTAGAATTGCGGAGCAAGTTCGGCTGACATTGTGGCGCAAAGCAGACAACGCTGCCCACAAAACCTACCAATAAACCAGGAGACCAGCATGAAACTGTGGATGCGATGCGTGACCGTGGCAATGATTGCGGGCGCCATGGCGTTGAGCGCGGGATGTAAGAAAGAGCAGACCGCTGCTCCCGCCTCAAACAAAGGCGGCGCGGCTACAACCGAAGAGGCCAAACCAACCGAAGAGGCCAAACCAACCGAGGAAGCCAAACCAACCGAGGAAGCCAAACCAACGGAAGAGGCCAAACCAACGGAAGAGGCCAAACCGACCGAGGAAGCCAAACCAACCGAAGAAGCCAAACCGACCGAAGAAGCCAAACCCACCGAAGGCGCCGCAGCGAACGCCGGTGCAGCGTGGGGCCCCGAATGTAAAGCGTATATGTCAGGTGTCCGTGAATTTTGCGAGAAAAACAAAGATACTGCGGGCGTAGGCCAAGCTTGCGGCGCGTGGCTTCAGGGAATTGACGGAATGGAGAAAAATGTACCACCGAATGTTCCGGAAGGTTATTTTGTCAGCGCGGAAAGCGGCTGTAAAGCAGCCTACGACGGCTTAAAACAATCGATGGCAGCGTTAACCGCGGCCGCCGGCGCAGCGGGCGGAGCGGTTCCCACCGGCGCACCCCCGGCCGGCGGCGGGCAATAACACCCGGTTACCCTCTTCGTTCGCCCTCCCTCCTGCACGCTCCGTTCACTTACCTCGTTCAAATGGGTTCCGTTTTTTCCTGATGATTGTTACAGTGAGCACCATTAGGTGTCGCAAACGCCACCGGCACAATCGACGTGGTTGAAGCGGGATACGTAAACCCACAGCGCTCGCGGCGTTACGGCACCGCCCAGGGGTTCGCGATACGGACCATTTACCTGGAACCTATGACTTGTGGGCGAATAACACACGGGAACATCTTATGTCCACCTCTGCCAAAAAACAGATACTGTTGGATATCGCGCAAACACTAGCCGATGCCGTAACGGAGAATCGTGACGCAACCGTTTTGGTACGATGTGACGATGAAAACGCCCGTGAGGAAGCCGAAGCGGCGATTGTTCGGTTCTCTCGACATGTCCGTTGGGAAGTATTGACGCTGAACGATTCCGATGACCCACTGGATGTTTTGCGTGATGCCCAACGGTCTCGCAGGGTTTTTTGTCTGGTAAAAGTCCTTTCGGAAGGTGCAGCGCAACATTTGTCGGTAAATCGTGGAGAATACCGCCGCCATAATCTCCGGGCCGTCTTTTTGTTTACCCGCGCAGAAAGTCGCCGTCTCGCAGAAGCAGCACCCGACCTTTTTTCGCGTCGGGACAAAAGTGTCTCCTGGACCTCCAATTCCTCTACGACCCAACCCTCCGAGGAAGCCGGCTCTGCCAATGACGCTCCGATTCCGGGCACCGAGCAATGGGGTCCGATCCGGGCACGCCTTCATGATGCGTTGAAGCGACCGAAAAGCCCAGAACGAGGTGGTGTGATCTTTCGGGCTTGCCGAGACGCTTTTTTGGTGGGTGATCTCGAATCAGCGGAAAAAGTACTTTCGGCGATTCAGGAACTCAAAAGTGAAGGTCACACCGAAGAAGTTGCCGAAGCCCTGCAAATATTGGGCGCTGTAGCGGAACATCGAGGTGACCGGCGGGCCGCCGAGGATTGGTACAACGAATCGTTACAACAATGGAAAACCACTTCATCAAAAAGGGGACTCGCTTCGATCAACGGGAAACTAGGTTCACTCCGATTCCAAGATGGCGACTACGATGCAGCAGAAAAACTCTTGGAAATCGCCTTACAATTAGAACGTGTGGTCGGAGACCCGATTCGTATCTGCGACGCGAGCCGTCATTTCGCCATGCTTCTCGAGAGGTGTAACAAACTTCAAGAAGCGGAAAACATGTTGGAAGAGGCGGAAAAATTGGCAAAAACAGCAGGTGACAACCAAAGAATGGCCCGCGTACTCCATCATCGAGCCCGCTTGATGGAAAGAAAACAGCAATGGGTTGAAGCACGGGATTTGTACAACCACTCGTTGATGATCAAAGAAGCAGCCAACGACCTACCGGGGGTCGCCGCGACGTTACACCAATTGGGAAACGTCCATTTTTTTCGTGCCGAGTATGACACGGCAATAGACTGTTATTTACGTTCCGTCGAACTCGAAGCGTATCTAAAAGACGACCGAGGATTAGCAGCAAGTCTCATGCAACTGGCACATGTTGCCGAAGAACGTTACCAGTATGACCTTGCCTACAAAAGCCTTATCCAAGCAAGACCCATTCTAAAAAAACTACGTTCGCCTCTGACAGATGAAGCCGAAAAACGTATTGAACGAATGCAAACAACAATGTTACCGGAAAGCATTGTTAAATTAAAGGCGGAGGCCGAAAAAGAAGCGGTAGAGGGATACCTGGTTCCGGCAGCTCGAATCAAAAAGGACAAACAACAAGCCGCTGCCGCGAAAGCTGCTGAACAGGCTGCGACAAAGCCGGCGTTGGATCTTACGTTTCCCTCCCCGCCCAGCGGAACCACCTCACCCAAACCCACGACTCCACCCCCGCCGGTGGTACCACCATCCGCGCCATCCCGTTCGCCGTCGGCAAACGAAGATTCCGAACTGGACGAAATGTTGGAGGGTTTTGCAGTCTTCGAATTGGAGCCTTAGACGATGACCGACATTCGATGGAAACAGCGGTTCAGTAATTTTCAGCGGGCGCTGCAATGCCTGACGGAGGCTATTGAACTGTTAAGACAGCGTCCGCTCTCCAAATTGGAAGAGCAAGGATTGATCCAGGGGTTTGAGTTCACCCACGAACTCGCTTGGAATGTGCTGAAGGATTATCTCGAAATGGAAGGAATCCAAGGGATTGTCGGGTCTCGGAGCACGGCGCGCGAAGCGTTCAAACGGGGGCTGGTTGGTGATGGTGAAGCCTGGATGGACATGATCGAGACCCGTAACCTTTCCAGCCACACATACAACCAAGCTGTGGCGTCATCGATTCTTGCCGACGTCCGCGACCGTTATTATCCGGCTTTTCTGGCTTTGCAAACGCGGCTCGGTGGAGAGCCGTAAACGTGGACACCTTCGGATTATCTCCCAGAATTTTGGGCACCATCCGGCAGATTCTTGCCGATTTCCCCGAAGTGGAAATAGCGATTCTTTACGGCTCGCGGGCGAAAGGAACACACAAACCCGGCTCCGATATCGATCTGACCTTAATCGGCCCCCAATTGACCGCCGCCGTCCTGAGCAAAATAGCCACGCGGCTAGACGACTCCCCAATTCCCCATACCGTGGACTTATCTATTTATGCTGACCTAGATCACGAGGAGTTGCGGAAACACATCGACCGCTTCGGGGTCGTGTTCTATGATCGCGGAATTCATGCAGAAAGTAGCGTAGCGCGGCAATAAAGCAGGGACGGGAAACAAAACCACTCCCGTCGGAAATCGCGCAGGCACAACCCCGGGCGTCAGGGTTTGGTACCATGCTGTTGGTGCGGGATGTGGGTTCCGGAAACTCCGGCGTGTTTTTTCCGGAAACTTTGAGGCTGTGAAAGACGACTTTGACATTCGCGAACACCTTTCCTGTTTGGGAAAGATGACTTTTGGCGTTCGGAAACGCCTTTCCCAAGTGGGAAAGACAATCTCCGGCATTCACGAACATCTTTCCCATTTGGGAAAGGCGATCCGGACTTTCGGCAACGGCTTTTTTTGTGGCAAAAGACGATTCCGGCTTTTGGAAAAGGCTTTCCCGGGTGACACAACACGATCCGGGTTTAAAAAACACCTTTCCCATTTGGGAAAGACGACTTTTGATAGTCGACAACGCCTTTCCCATTTCGGAAAAACGAAAGGGAGGGTCACAAGACGCCTTTCCGCCGGCGCGAGGTGACCTCGTGCGGCCGAAACGGCTCTCCCGGTCGGGCAATTGGAGAATTACGCAGGTTCGGACGGGGTGACGGTTGTGGGTTCGGTCGGGGTGACGGTAGCGGCGTCGGCTTGAGTGGTGGGTAACGGTGGCGCTATTTCTTCGCCTCGCCGTTTGCGGATCGTAGGTCGGGCACGGTCGGCCAGCAGGGGTTCGTTTACCAATAAAAAGAGCCCTTCGAAAATGTGTCCGAGCCCGGAATAGCTGCGTGCCCAGTCGGCGATGGTGAGGTCGCGGAGGTTGAGTGCCGCGTTCCATTCGTGTCCTTCGCGGGCAAGGTCGTCCAAGGCTTGGCCCAACGTGTCGAGAGGGGATTTCAGGGCCTGGGCGGCTTCTTGAGGAATGAACGTGAGGCCGCCTATCAGTTTGTAGGTTTGGGCGTCGGATGACAACGCACCAGACACGTTTTTGCCGTAGGTATAAAGAAGCGACGCCGTTTCGGGGACCGGCATTTTGACCATCCATTTCTCGGCAAGCGCATTCGATTGGAGCGACGCCGCCGTCCGAACCCCGGAAAGAAGTGTGTACAACTCCACTGCCGCACCATCGCGGGCTTCACGATAGGGCACATCGTCGACTGCCTCTTGATTCAAGGCAGTTTCGGCGGCAACCATCGCGCCCGTTCGGTACTGGAGCAGGCCGGCCAGCCAAAGAATCACCGCGTCAAGACCGTCGGGAGGGTTGATCCCGCAAGCCAACGACTCGGCCGCCAGTTTCTCCGCCAACGCCGGCGCATGGGACTTCCCGGCAGCAACCAAATGGTCGGACCACTGCCGCCGATTGGTCATCATTTTATCCAAACTCATCCTCTACCTCCGTTTGTGTTGCTGAAACGCAGCGTACTAAAGCTTGCGTATGGTTAGCGTTACCATACGTTTTTTGAGACGCGCAAGAGCAAATCAGCGGGAAATGGTTACAAAACGGAAACGGTGTATGGCGCTGTTAGATGAATCCCACATCTTGGCCGCTTCGCGCGGAAAAATCTCCGCGCCGGACTCCCGCCGGTTTTTCTGATGGGCTTAAACGCGTTGACAAACTCTTGTGTAAAGCCGGTGCCATGATTCAAAAAACGGATTTGAACAACTTCGGACTATCGAATGGAGACACGGTTCGGTATGTTTTGTAACTGTGACCGTTACCGCCAAAACGAAATTCCTTTTTGCCTTGATGTATTTCCCGCTGATTTTGTTGGGGCAGTCAGCGTTTATCACCCAGGTGTTGGCGGCAGATCCAAAGATCTCGTGGCGTACGATCAGTACAAAACACTTTTCGGTACACTATCCCGCCTCAGCCGAAGAAATTGGAAGAAAAGCGGCCAATATAGCCGAGGAAGCCCACGATGCCCTTGCGCCGTTTTTCGGCACGGCCGATTCGATTCATACCAACATTGTATTGGTGGACCCGGGCGACAACGCCAACGGATATGCATCCGTTGACCGATATAATTTGATCACGTTGTTGGCGTTTCATCCGGGTCCCGACAGTGATCTAGGAGATGCCGACGACTATCTACGAATGCTGCTGTATCACGAATACACCCACATCCTGCATTTAAACATGGTGGACGGGATTCCTGGCCTATTGACCAGTATCGGGCTCTCGGTGCGCCCCCATCAGAATCTTCCCAACTGGTTCATCGAGGGCCTCGCGACCTGGGTTGAGACCCAAAAAACCGGCGGTGGGCGAAACCACCGGTCTTTTTTCGAAATGTATTTACGCACCGCAGCTTTGGGCGACACGTTGCCCAGTTTTGCCCAGTTGGGAGGCAGCCCCCACGAACAACCCCGCAGAACCGGTTGGTATGCTTTTGGCGGTTCATTCATCTCATTTCTGGCGGAAAACTACGGAGAAGACCGATTGCGGTTATTTTTGCAAAAATACAGCCGCCGTTTGGTGCCCATAGGATACAACGCGATCGCAAAAGAGGTGTTTGGATCGACGTGGGACGATATGCAAATGACCTGGCACCGTGATCTGAAGATTCGGTACGGTCGATGGAAGACTAACCAAGAACAACTCGGATTAAAAAATGGTACACCGCTGACCACCGAAGGCGAGTTTCAACGGAACCCGTCGTTGTCCCCAGACGGTCGCCTGCTGGTGTATCGGTCTTCGACCGGCGACCAGATCAGCACGTTGCGTATAAGAGATCGAAAAACCGGCGTCGAACAAGACGTAATCACCTGTCGCGGAGGATGTGGCAGGCCCGTTTTCAGTGCCGACGGGATGTCGGTTTATTTCACCAGAAGTGAACGATTTGACACGGTATATCACTTCGACGACCTCTTCCGTTATGACCTGGCAACACAACAAACCACCCGGCTGACTTGGGGGCGACGGGTTCTCGATCCAACGCCGTCTCCGGACGGCCGGTCCATCGTATTTGCCACATCCCAATATGGACGTTCCCGCCTGGTGCTGCGGGATTTGTCCACGGGTCAGGAAACCGACCTCGTCGCACCGGTTGGGCTGCAACAGGTCATCCATCCGCGATTCAGCCCCGATGGGCGCCGGATTGTGTTTGCGATGCACAAAAACAACGTGTGGGATTTGTATACAAAAGAACTGGGCACCGGTCAGGTAACACGTTTGACGGCGGATGCTGCGGCCGACATGACCCCCAGTTTTTCGCCGGATGGGCGGATTGTTGTCTACGCAGCTTCTGGAGAAGACGGTCCCGAATTGTTTGCGCTGGACATCAAAACAAAAGAAAAACACCAAATTACACGAACGCTGACCGGCGCAGTCGACCCAACCACCGACGGAACCACGGTCCTATTTAGCCGGTACAGCACACAAGGCTGGGACCTTGCAGAAAGTGCTCTTGATTTTTCGCCGTCTCCGGATGCCGACACCGCGCAAAAAACCGTCGCACTTGAAGACTTCTCCCCCCGGGGGCGGTATTCGCCAAACCAAATTCATTATCCTGAATCCGAATACAATCCTATGTTTACGCTCTACCCTGCAACATGGTTGCCGGAATTTAGGTTTGTATCGCCCGATAATGCGACTCTACAACTCCAATTGACCGGAAACGATGCCGTACAATTGCATACGTGGTCTATCGGTGCTCACTGGAACGTCGAAAATCCGTTTCCGTCGATAGCCTTATCTTACAGAAATCAGCACTATATTCCGTCGGTAGGACTCAGTGCGGCGTGGTTTCGTCGACCAAGAATTGCATTTGATGCCTTCACCACTGTTGTGGTGGATGAAGACGTCGCACTCGGCTCTGTTGACGTGTCGTTGCCGTTTCCCAACAATTCCGGCTCATTTACAACCAATTTCCGCGTCGATATCTCCAAAGGGTTCCTGGTAGAGACCCCGTCTTTGCGCCCTGATCCGGCGACCGGAATCCCCTATGTCCCCACAGGGGCAACGAATATCAGTTTCTCGTTTAGTTGGAGATACGACAACAGGGAGAGTTTTTATTATTCAATCAGCCCGGAAACCGGTCGCCGACTCGGCACATCGTTGGTTGTCAGAACATCGTTATTGGATTCCGACAGTTTAACGTATACCGCCAGATGGCAGTGGAACGAATATTTTGCCATGCCGTACGCTCGAGCCCATGTCTTTGCCCTGCGATACGACGGGGGAATTTCCGGCGGCGACCCGGCAAGAAAAGAAGGGTTTCGCCTTGGCGGCATCCCGGAGAGGGACCTCGTCGAAGATATCTTGGAAGAACGTGGGCTCGGTGCCGGTTTGCTTCGAGGATTTGTTCCAGACGCGTTTCGCGGTGACCAGATCCACTTATTTAATATCGAGTATCGTTTTCCTGTCTGGTACATCCACGATGGATTCACTAGTTTGCCGTTTTTCATAGAAAGGCTACACGCTGCGCTCTTTTTTGACGTCGGAACGGCAACCGGTGAATCGCTCCGTAGCGCGCCCTGGCACATGAGTCTTGGAGCAGAACTGCGCACCGCGGCAACGTTGTTGACCGGCCACGCAACCCATTTTCGGCTCGGAATCGCCCACGGCCTAGGCGAAGTTGGGATATTGCAATGTTATTTTGTCAGCGGCACTGGATTCTGAGCTGGGTGTGTGGTGTTTTTTAGGGGAATTTTTGGCCAGCCGAATTTGAGCCGAATCGTCGGAAAAAATCCTGAGGAATATCCGGAATATGCCGCAGGGATTTTTGCGGGCGAGGCGGCCAAAGGCGGCCAGGACACAAATTTCATCTAAAAACACCACACACCTAGGTAGGTGCCCATTTGCGAGAACTCCCATCACCCGACGCACCCAAACCACCTGCAATCTTATGCGGTGCGTTGACACTGTTTCTTGCCATAGAGTAGCATCCCATGCCGTGGCTCGGCGTCGAGCCGAAAACCGAGAGGCGACGAAAGAATGAACCGGATGCCGACATCGACAAAAATAATCATCGCTGTTTTAGCCATGATTGGGGGAATTCCTTGGTGGGCAACAGTCGCCCACGCGCAAACGCAACAACGGTCCGTACTGCCGTTGAAGGTCGTGGTTGGTTCAAAACTGGACAAAAACGACCAAAAAAAGATCACCGAAGCCCTCACTCAAGAAATCACCGCTCGCCCAAAATACAAAGCGCTGCCTACTCCGGACGCCGAAATCATCGATCTGATGTTCGACGCGGAATGTGTAGAACCGGATACCGCTTGTCTTCAAACCATTGGGAAAACAAACAACGCAGACCTGGTTTTGTTTGGCGAAGTAACCGGTGAAAAAGGAAGTCTTAAGTTGGTGGTTCGGCTTATCGATGTCAAAAAAGGGGAACAGGTTGCCCAAGACAACCAGAGCGCCGCTTCGGTCGATGCGCTCGCAAAAACCACGGCCATCGCGGCGGTCGCGTTGATGGGGGAAGCACCTAAACCCGAACCCCCAAAAGAAGAGCCCAAAAAAGAAGAGCCCAAGGAGGTCACGGTACGTATTCTGTCGGAACCGAGCGGAGCAACCGTGTACCTTGATAACAAGAATATGGGCAAAACACCGTCCACCTTTACAAAAGTACAAGGCAAATACAGCCTGCGGTTGGTCTTAAACGGTCACGACGATGCGATTCGCGAGCTTGTTATTCGTGACAAAAATGTAGAACTCAATGTTTCCCTGTCGAAATCGCCTGATGTCGCGGTCACTCCCGGACCCACGCCCACCGATGGGAGTCAACAAGATACCGGCCCCAAAGGTGATGAAGAAGAAGACGGTCCAGAATTTTATGAGACGTGGTGGTTTTGGACCGCCGTTGGGGTGGCAGCAGCCGGAGCCGGGGTTGGAATCGCCGCCGCGGCCGGCGCTTTTGATTCCGAAGCCGCGGCAACCGGCAATGTGAACCTTCTAATCGGGCAACGCCCCGATCAAGATTTCCTTCTCCGCAGCCAGTTGAAATGAACAAACCGATGAATTCTCTTCCTTCAGCAGAGTTGCCCATAGCTATTTACGTTTCCATAGGCGCAGTCATGCTCGCCGCGGCGTGCACTACCAGTTCTGAGGTAGAAAACGGCGATACCCACGGATTGGTTCAGGTTTCGGTGGCGTTAAAGGCAGATGGGGCATTTTCCGCAACCTGTCCGGCTACGTTATCTTACCCGGATGTGCGCAGTGTCCGACTTCGGTTGTTCGATGGAACTCCCGACGATCCCGCGGCTGCAAATGCGTTGTTTGACACCAGTGATAAAGGAAAAGCACCCGACGGATGTTTGTCGTTCGTCCAGTGTGTCGGTGCCAACGTTCGAATGGATGCGGTCAGCAACTCATCGCAAGACGACCGTGCACAAGCGTGTAAAGACGCCGGTGGTCGTCTGGAAAATGCAACGGTGATTCAGGTGGGGGACATCAAACCTCGCGCCAACATCACGATGCTGTTTGAAGCGTTCAGCGATGACAATTGTACTGAACGCACCTTCATCGGACTTCGAGGCGGTGTCGAGGTTCGGGAAAATGACCCGCGTACCTACTATCTTTCCCCGTTGTGTGTCGGACATTTTTCGGCACTTCCAACACCGGATGCAGCACTTGAGACTTTTACGCGAAATGTCGCTTTAACGACCTGTACCACAGACTGCGAGTGTATCGACGCATTCAAAAATGACCTAAAAAAACAGTGTACCGAGGAACAAAAAGCGTTGACTTCACTGCCTGGAGCGCCGATTCGCTGCAATGCCGGGGCATGCACGGTTGATAATCCATTTGAATCGTTGTTGACCACCGAATGCGATGCAGATGACGATTGTTCGGCGATTTATCCTTATAGTACCTGCGGAACCGGCAACCGGTGCACACTGCGGACATACTTTCCGCTAAACAACCTTGTACCACGGGCGTTTCATGCAGCGGCCGGCCTGCAAAACGGCAACATCCTGTTCACGGGTGGGTTGACTAGACGCGTGGGTAACTTTGTCGCAGGAGACGCCCCGGTTGAATTGTTCGATCCCGACACGTTTACATTCCAAACGGTGGACTATTCCGGCGCAGAAGCATCCAGTTTTGCACCGGTAGACCTAAACCGCGCGTTTCACACCATGGCGTTATCGCGCGATGGCCTGCTGCTTGCGTTGTCCGGTGGCCTTCGGGCAACCGATATCAAAGTGACCGCCGATGGCGCCGGAGTGCGGCGCCTTAAATTAGTGCCAAGTGCTACGGGACCTGACGGCGGCGACAATTTGTTGTCCAACATCCTGTTGCTGGATACCACCGGATCCAACCCAAGAGCCAAAGTTTATCCGCTCGAAGCCACCGTCAACAAAGACGCTGTCAAGGCCAAAGAGCCCCAACCCATTGCACTTCAGGCCGTTGACATCGCACGAAATGGCAACAACGCGGAATTTATGTTCTCGGGCGGTTTCGCCCCGAAAGATACTCCAGCGACTCAATGGGACACTTCTCCGACAACAGTCAATCAGTACACCAGCGCAAATCTCGTAGCAAACTGCGTTTTTCAGGCGCCGGTACAGGCAAATTGCCTTGTGAATCCCAATGTGTTCACCGTGGCCCGTTCGGCTGCTTCCACGGCGTGTTTTGCGCGCGCCGCGGACGGTGCATGCGACGCATTCGCCATCATCGGCGGAGCCCAATCCGTAACGGCACCGGTTGGAGAGCTATTTCGCAGCGGCGATGAAAGCAAATCCGGTGGTTTTGTTGCTTTGGAAGCAAACGGTGTGGGCGAGTTGCGCCGCGCCAAGTTTTCGCGTGTTGTGAGCATTCCGGGGACCACCACAGCGGTATCGATTGGCGGCGTTTCCGGGGAGGCGTTCGATGGACCCGCTAATTTACCGACCTACTTGTTGACGTTACAAAATGCCGATGGCGAAACCCCAACACTTGCGGGCGACGAAGCGAGCACAAGCGGGGTAAGTGGCGGCGCTCCAGCAACATTTCGCACCCACCACACCGCAACGTTACTGAACACCGGGAAAATTCTTATCACCGGCGGCCTCAACAACGACAACCGTGCCACGTCAACGGCGTTGCTCTACGACCCACAAGCCAATTCGTACGAAGCCGAAACGGTTCAAATGACGATACCACGATTTGGACATTCGGCTACGCTTATCACCCGCGGCCCGCTTAAAGGTGCGGTGTTGGTCAGCGGCGGAATGAATCTGTCCAATGACTCCGACACGCCGGACCTGGTTCCCTATTCCGAAATCTACGTGCCGTAATTTCTTTCGTGCACGAACGTTTTTTCAAACAGCAATTACTTCACCAACCGCGAGCAATTCAGATGGCATTCGCTGCCGGCGGAGTTGCTTTTGTGTGGTTTCTTTGGTCTTGTGTTCCCGGCCTGTACTGGAAAGATGCGGGCGAACTCACTACGGCGGGGTTCGTTCTGGGGGTACCTCATCCCACCGGGTTTCCCACCTACATGTTGTTTGCTAAATTAGCGAGCATGATTCCCGTGGGAAACGTAGCTTTCCGCGTGACAATGGTCAGCGTGATATGTGCATCGGTTGCCGTAGGTGCGTGTGTCTATTCCGTTACAAAAATAGCCGAACGCCTAAAACCGCCAACGATCTCATCGATATCCGTCTGGATTGGAGCGATCCTATCGGTCGGTATCTTACTTCAATCTCCCACGTTTGATCTCATTTCAACCACTGCTGAAGTCTACAGCCCGCTCGCGATGGCGATAACACTGTCTCTGGCGGTCTTTGTAGCGTGGACACACGATCCAGATGCACCCTATTTGAGGTGGTTTCTATACTTTATAGCCGCGTTCGGCGTTGGCACCCATATATTGGCCACACCCATTCTTGTATTACTTGTGATGATGGTGGTGGCATCCATCTCGACGGCAGCGAAACGTAGATACTTGGGGCTCGATGCCCGTTTTCTCGTGGCGGGAGCCATCACGGCACCTTTGGTCTATCTGTATTTGCCGCTCACTGCCTTGGCGGACCCGTTTTGGAACTGGGGAGACCCCACAACACTGGATCGATTTGTTGCACATGTGTCCGGCGCCTCCATTCGGATGGCGTTTGCCGACTCCATGGGCATTCATTCCTGGGCGACGACCCAAATGTGGCTGGAGCAATACTGGCTCCAGCTTTGGGAAGGAGCGACATGGTTGATATTCTTTGGGATATTCGGACTTTATGCCGTTTGGCGTTCGAATCAGAAGAAATTCGCCGCAGCATTGGTGTTTATTTGGGCGATCGACGGTGCGTTTTCTGTGTGGGTGAATCCGATGGGAATCGTCGACCGCCAAACCGCAGTACCGTCTATTGTTGTGTCCACGATCTTGTCCGCTTATGGCGGGGTTTGGCTATACCATGTCATTTGTATCAAAGCGCCCAAATCGGCGCTGATTCGGTCTATCTGCCTAACATCATTGGCTATTTTACTCGCCCTACCAACGATTTCGGCACCGGACCGTCCAACCAGGAAAAATGACCAGTATGCGGACCTCGTTGGCCACGCCATTCTGCAGCAAACTGCACCGGGAGGCCGACTGTTTGTGGCGTCAGACGACATGTCCGCGGCACTTGCTTATCTTACTGCCGTCGATGGAGCCCGCCCGGATGTCGCCGTCATTTTTTCGTCGCATGTCTATGACCATAACGCCGTAACCAGATGGGGGCGTTTGTACAAATCACAGATTCCCGACCGGACCCTCCGTCTATCTCAGGCGGCTCGGGCATCGAACCGCTGGATGTACACCGAGGAGCAGCGGCAGATTCTGGCGAGTATGGCCGATGTTCCAGTAGCCCACTCTACCGGGGTCTGGGAAACAGGTCAGCCGTCTTTCGACAGTTTGTGGCGAACTCAGTTGACGCCATCGTTCCCACTGTTTTCCGGCACGTTATCGGGTTTGAACCCAAACCTACCCTCCGCGGATGCTGCGGCAGCACCACAATCGCCCTACCCGCTTGCGGATACGCTGGACACCGTCAAACGATGGTCGCAATGGTTACACACACCACCGACCTTGGAGAGCGCCCATTTAATTGCCGAATGCCTTCGGCAGGGGGCTCTGTGGGAAGCCCAGCAAAATCGTTTACAATCGGCATCCGCGATACTCGCCGCGAGCCTCAACATCGCTCCCGATTATGACCGTTCACTTGCCAATCTCGGTGCGGTGCTGGATCGGATGGGAGACGTTGCTGCCGCGATCACAGCAACCCAACGCGCGGTGGAATTACGTCCTTGGGCGGCAGGACCGCGCGTTAACTTAACGAGAATGTTCATAAGAACCGGAGAGCTTACCCAAGCAACAACTCTGGCGTCGGAAACCCTGGCGTTAGCCCAAAACCCTTCCGATGTGGCCAATGTTCACGTAGAACTCGGCAAAATTGCGCTTTTGTCAAAAAGTTATGACGAAGCGAAGTTTCATACCCAACAAGCACTGGAAATCAATCAAAATCATGCAGGCGCTCTGGAACTTGTGCGGCATCTTGACACCACATCTCATCAGAGCCCCGGCCACTAAACCGCATGTCTTGTCATTTTTTGGACAAGACATTCGGCCCGCGGAGGCATTGACATAGCGCACTCAGGCAGCCGGGTTCGACAAACAAAACGCCAACCTCCACACAGTCCGAATTTCTAAACATCTTGGGACTCTTACGGCCAACTTTTTTAGAAATGCTGGTTGAGGCTATTTTTTGAACAAAGACTCGAGTTTTTTTCGGGCTTCTTCTTCAGGCGTTAGCTTTTTTGGGGGACCCGATACCGCAGAAGGAGCGGCGGCATTGGGTTTACCAAACAAGGCGTCTAACTTAGCACGCGCACGGTCCGCGTCGGTAGTGGTATCTTCGGGCACTTCGCGGAAAGTGAAATACAAACAAAAGTTGCCCTCTGCTCGATCACGAATGAATTCACCTTGGTTTTCGGTACATTGGTTGTGAACGTTTTTGTCCCAAAACTTACAGTTAAAACAACAATGTAAGTAGGCGCCACAATTGGGACACATATCGCGGCGGCCAATTTTTACATCAAAAATCAACTCTTCTTTGCACTGATAACACGCATGCCGGACTTCGGGCGAAACAGCCATATATTCACCTGCTCTCTTTTGCCAACATTACTGCAAACCAACGATTTCGTTGCGCTTAGCCGTGCTCGGTCGGTTTTGTAAGACCACGTTTTTCGTTCCACTCATTGGTCATTCGCTCCCGAACCGACCAAAGCTCGGGATAAAAACGTTGCATCACACGCACCATAACCTGGTTTGCCTCAACACCCTTGAGACTTAACACGTGCCCACCAATAATGCGCTGAATCAACAACCAATGGTGATACAAAAATCGGTGAAACTGTTGGTCGTGTTCACATAAACCTTCAGCCACCATATACAACTGCTGATGTGTGTCAGGGCTCCGATAAATTTCGTCGACGGTCACCCCCGATCTTGCCAACACGCGATCAAAAACCGTCCCGAGCGCCGGAGAATAGTTCAAAATCCAGTTAAATCCGGGGGATTCCATACCACTTCCGTTGCCAAGGCCCATACGAATTTTCTGATACTCCAGCGGGCTCATGGTATCCAACAACGCTAAATTATTAACCATCAACCTTTCGACTTCTTGAATACGCCGTAAGAGGAGCGTCGCGGTCAAAAACTCGTCGGCATTGAGCGCAACTTCAACACGTTCCAGTTCCGAAAGCACCAGTTTCATCCATAATTCTTCTATCTGGTGGACCACCTGAAATTGAAGTTCGTCGGGACAACTGCGTTCCGCCTGGCTTTTCTGCAACGAAAGAAGTTCGGTGGTACGAAGATATTTTTCATAATCCGTTTTGCCTGCTCCAATTTCAAACTTCAGCTTCATGTTTTCTCCGTCCGGTTTGGGAAAACCGTTTTAGGTCGTGCTAATCGGGTGCTCCGATATTTGTCGTCGGGGAGTAGCGGCTCTAATCTAACCAGGATTTCTCCTAATCTCGGGGCGATGACCATCGCTCTCGGTAGAAATCCCGGTTAGGGGGTTGTGGCGCAAACGGAAACTAGGTCTTTGTTTCCTTTTTCAGATGCCGCGCTATCACCAATCGCTGAATTTCACTTGTTCCCTCGTATATACGCAGCGCGCGAATCTCCCGATACAACCGCTCTACGGTACTTCCAACCAACACGCCGTTTCCACCGTGCAGTTGCACACCCGTATCAATGGCACGAAACGCCGCTTCGGTCGCTTGAAGCTTCGCCATAGCCGCTTCGAGCGTTATTCTGCGGTCGCCGGCATGATCGGCGTGCCAAGCGGCATGGTAAACCAAAAGCCGAGCCGCCTCGAGGTCAACGGCTGCGGTCGCGATCTGTGCTTGCACCATTTGAAAGTCGAACAACGGCTTTCCAAACTGCACTCGGGTCTGGGAGTGGTGCAGCGCCTCGTCTATGGCACGCTGCCCCATTCCCAACGCCGCTGCCCCCACACCGGGACGAAATCGATCCAGTGTTGCCATCGCAATTCGAAACCCCTGTCCTTCCTGCCCTAGTAACCGGTCGTGGGGCACGAAACAATCACGAAAACCAACAATACCAATTGGATGAGGTGCCATCACTTGTTGGCGTTTGATGATCGAAAACCCTTCATCTCCAGGGGTTATAATCAACGCAACGATTCCGTTGGTTTTCTCGGTTCCCTCGAGACGGGCGAAAACCACGTATATATCTGCCACACCGGCGTTGCTGATGAAACACTTCCGCCCGTTAACCAAATAACCTCCGGCTGTTCGCACAGCCTGGGTGGTTATTCCACCGACATCGCTACCGGCGCCTTCCTCCGTCAGCGCAAATGCGCACAATGTGTCCGCGCGGGCGACGGCCGGGAGAAAACGGTGTTTTTGGTCATCGGTCCCAGCCAACGTGATGGGATAAGAACCCAGTCCCTGCATCGCGAACAGCGTGTCGCAAAAGCCACTGCCCCAAGCAATCGTTTCGCGGGCGAGGCACACGGATCGAAAATCGACTTGGTTAGACCTGCCGCCGAAAGCACGCGGGACACACAGGGCCGCCAAGCCGGAACTCCGCAGAATTCCTGCCCATTCCATCGCCGCGCGGTCCTCGTCCCATCCCGCGGTAAGATGTTCCATGGGCTCTACGTTATCGCGTACGAAGGCATCCAGTTCTTTGGACAACTCGCGGTGATGGTCATCAAACAGGTAAGGAAATTGAAAGGATGGACTGTTCATTACCCAAACACCCTGCGCCACGCAACTTATTTAACGACAAATTCGATTCAATTAGCAACCCGATTCGCAGCGGATCACGGCACAGTTGTGTCAAGCCATATCCGAAGGTCATTATCGAAACACCGGCCCACGTTTTTCGATAAACGCGTCGTGGCCTTCGCGAAAATCGGCGGATTTCATACAGAAAGCCTGAGTTCGAGCCTCCGCCTCCAATGCGGTACGCAGATCCAGCCCCATTGCATCGTTGAGAGACCGTTTCGTCATCGCCAGCCCCAACCTGGGACCGGCCGCAAGTCGACGTGCCCAGGTCAACGTGGTCTCCATCAATTCTTCCGGCGGAACTACCCGGTTGGCTAATCCGTAACTTAGCGCGTCGGTGGCGTCGACAAAATCGCCAAACATCAGCATTTCGGTCGCTCGACCGAGTCCTACGACACGTTGCAGCAAATACGCAGCCCCCATATCTGCACCACAAAGACCCACTTTGACGAACAAAAACCCAAACCGCGCACGTGTAGTCACAATCCGCATATCACTGGCCAGCGCAATCACTGAACCAGCCCCTACCGCGACGCCATCAACAGCCGCCAAAACTGGGATAGACAAACCACGTATCGCCTCGATCAAGTCGCAGGTCATCCGTGTGAACTCAAACAGTTGTTCAGCGGTACGATCCAGCAGGGGCGCGATAATCTCCCGAACATCACCACCCGAGCAAAAGTCTTTCCCGGCTCCCCGAATGATGACCACACGTGCGTCGTGATTTCGCTCGAGCGCGACAAACCAGTCGGTCAACTCCCGATACATCGTGAAGGTGAGAGCGTTTTTTTTGTGTGGGCGGTTCAACGTAAGAATAAAGACCCCAAACTCATCGGATTGCGCAGTCCAATCCATTTCCGGGAGGCACTGTTCAGTCATCTTTCGCATCCATTATGGGACTCTGCGGTCACATCACTGGCCGAAATGGCCGCAAGTCCTTGTATTTCCACCAACGCCAATTTCTCAACCAACGCAGAAACCCCAACCAGTGCCATGGCGGGATAATGGCGCCCAAAACGCTGCTGCCAAATTCGACCCAGTTCCGAACGACCACGAATGTACTGGTCCATGTCGGTTACGTAGATCGTCATGGACACAACATCTGTTGGTTTGCCGCCCCCGGCTGCAACAACAGCAAGAAAGTTATCGAGCGCTTGGCTAAACTGAGCGACCACGTCTCCATCACCGGGGAATTTCCCGTCAGTATCCCAACCGATTTGTCCAGCGACGCAAATCAGGTCGCACCCGGATTGGACACGAAAGCCGTTCGTATACCCACGCGCTTTTGGCCACCCGTCGGGGTGAAGAGGAAAAATAGGAGCCGTATCGAGTTGGCTCATGACATCACCGCCCCACCACAAATGTTGATTCCCTGCCCGTTGATGCCTCGCGCCGCATCCGAAGCGAGATACAGGGACATCTGCGCAACTTCATCGGAATCGATTAATCGATGCTGCGGGCTCACTGCGCGCATATGTTCCAAAATATCTTCCGGACTTCTGCCGGTAGCCTGCGAAATACGTTCTACATTGCCGTCGGTCATAGGACTGTTAACATAAGCAGGACAAATGGCGTTGATGGTAATTCCGCGATCGGCAACTTCCAGCGCCACGGCCCGCACAAATCCAAGAAGCCCGTGTTTGGAGGCACAGTAGGCGCTTACGTATTTCATTCCAGCCTTACTGGCAATGGAGCCAATGTGAATCACCCGTCCCCATTTCTTAGCGACCATTGCCGGCAAACAAGCCTGAGTGAGCCGAAACGCTCCGGTCAGGTTGGTTTCCAGCGTCCTCATCCACAGTTCCATCGGCATTCGTGTAATGGGCGCCGACTCGGCGATGCCGGCACTGTTAACCAGAACGTCCGGGTCTCCAAATCGTTCGCGAACGGCAACGATGCATTGCTCAACACTCTCTGTTCTACCCACGTCACAGCAAAATGCTTCTGCCTGGCCACCGGCCGCACGTATGGTTGCCGCAACTTCCGACACCTCGGACAGTGTTCGAGACGCCAGAGCAACTTTGTCACCGGCATTCGCGAAGGTTTCAGCAACTACTCGCCCAATTCCCCGACCTGCACCAACCACCCATATCACTCTGCTCATAGTCCACCTTCAGCCAGTCAAACCGCAACACTGTGACCACCCTCGGCAGCACACATTATTGTGAAGTCAAAGCGCCATTCTTCATCGCGATCGGATCATAAGGCGCACTGGCATCAAATTCCTCTTGCGTAATTCTGCCACGTTCCACCATCTTTCTCATCCTTGTACGCACCGCATTTCTCCACCTATCCGGCAACGCTCCCTGCTTTGCAAGGTACCATGCCTCCTTCGGTGTTGTCTTCAGGTGCATCAGAAACGCAACTTCTACGCCCGTTAGGTCCCGAGGTTCTTTTCCGAAGTAGTGGTAACTCGCATTTCGAATGCCATACAAGTGAACGCCATACTCAATGCAGTTGAGATACAACTCAAGTATCCGTTCTTTACGTAAGGTCTGCTCTAACTTACGAACGATAAACAATTCTTCGAGTTTTCTAGCCAAACTCTTGCTTCGCCCCACAAACAAATTTTTTACCAACTGTTGCGTGATCGTGCTGCCTCCGTATACGTATCGGCCCTTCGCAAGATCAAGTCGCAGCGCGCCTTCAATAAGCTTGAGACTGATCCCTTCGTGCAGAAAAAACTCACCATCTTCACTTAGGATGGCTCCGGATCGTACCAATTCAGGAATATCCGCAAACGCCATGTAGCCGGGAGTACGCGGACCGACAAAAACTCCGATGGGACCATCGCCTTCGTCCACCTCTATCTTGAACTTCCCGGACAGCAGCTCAACACGTTCATCGTGAAGCGCACCCAACGATTCAATTTTGCATGATGTAAGTGTTCCCTTCGATTCGAGCCGCAACCTTGGAAAATATGCGAAATCAAATTCGAACAGGTTCAGGTCACCCTCAAATCGACCGGTAACAACTAACTTTGAACCAATTGTAGGTAACAACCCAGCGGGAATCGCAGCGACAAGCGTTGAACAGTCTTGCTCCGGAACATGCAACAAAACGTCCAATCGTGGCGGGCTATATTGACGGTCCACTACGACATCGACCAACGCTTGGGCGCCGCCGACGTGACGAAAAACAAATTGAACCATCCCTTTTGTTCCGGCAGGCGGTACGGATCCGGTAAGGGTCGCCTGCCATCCATCCACCACCACCGGTAGGGGCGAGATTTTTGGGTGCAGAATAACCCAATCTCGAGCAGAAACAACAACTTGCCATCCTCCGTCCCGATGAGACGGAAAAAAAGCCCGTGACGACGGTGGACGACTCCACTTCACCTGCAGACGACCACTTCCAGCAATTGCAGACCACGCCGGCAATTTCAGCCGTCGAAAAAGCGACGGAATCGACACATTGTCAATATCCGCCGAAATCTGTGTGAGTAATTGCTCTTTGGCATCCCATTTTAAGCCAAAATGACCAGAAAATTCTGGAAAACCGTCGACATGTACCGCTGTGTGTCCATCCACTGACAACCCTTTTGGGTTCCGGGTGCCGTACCCCTCGTGGACGTTTATGGTTGCAGACAAACGATTTGGATCGGTGAGTAGAACGTGACTGTCTTTCACTGAAGCCACAAACTCCGGCGCCAAGTCGACAGGCAACTGCCCAATGGAATCGGGGGACAAGGGTGCAAGAACCGGCAATGCCGAATGCTGTCCGGAGTGGCCGGACTGACGCCGCAACTGGTTTAGTATTTCGTCCACCGAATATTCGGATACGAATGCAAAATGACCACCGGAAACTGTTATGTGACTTACCGATGGCTTCTTATCTGGTGAAAACTCAATCTGTGCTGTTACTTCCGCCGCCGCACCGTTTCCCCGTCCCATCCCTGCAACGGCATAATCAAACAACACATCAAACACCGAAATACGTCCGGATTTCTCGGCTCGAACTCCCGTAAAGGACACGGCACCGTCGAACAGAGCCCACGGGCTGCTGCTGCGTATTTCTACCAATGCTTCCGGCCCTGTCTGACCGACTAGGCGCAACGTTGACGGGCGTCGACTCACCCCAACTGTTCCGTCACCGACCCAGACGCCACTTTCATGACGTGCGATAGAAAAAACCAACGAATCAACTATCTTATCTGCGGGCTGGTCGGACCGTAAAGCTGTCACAGAACCGGACCGAATGTTGATTTCCAAACTTGTGGTGGACAGCCTCCCACCGTCGGGGGATGACGGGTTGTCCACACTCCGAAATTCCTGAAGCGCCGCCACTCGCAATTTCATATCTTTTACAAAGCTGTCGATGTTATTTGGAATGTTATGGGCAAAAACATCACATGATTCAATTACTACCGGATCAAATCGCTGCATATTCATCAATAGCGCACCAATATGAATACGCGTAGTCAACCGATTCAGAGTGAGTTCTAGTCCAACTTCCCTCGGCCACGACAAGGCGAGTTTCCGAATTGATATTTGACCGTTGTAGCCAAAGGAAACACCGTCAACAATCACCGTTGCCCCAAACCGGTGAGCAATTTCGGCCAGTTTGTTCTTGAGTGTGTGATCTACGTAGAAATGAATCGACAGGGCTGTACCGGCACCCAGCGTAAATCCGAGAGCGACGACGGCAGTCCAGACAATCCACCTTTTTTTTTTCAAAACACCCTCCTTTGCCCGTGGTCTCCAAAACATCGGCATCGCTGTACCTCTGATTCTGCCGACACCCAACTTGCCAAACTCATCCCGATACCTAAAGATAACACCGAATCGCAACGTCCGACTCAACACTCTTACGTTGTTTCGGACCTTTTTTCCCGCCGAATCGAGGCCAGAATGAATATGAACACCAAATCCCCACCTCCGGGCCGAGTCGTCATTCGGTCCTATTCGCCTATCGTGTTCCTTTATCCATCATTACTCGCAGCAATCCTTTGCGGAATATGGGTTACCGCCACCGGAGCGACACCGGAAACTCCTGGCGCAAGCGGTTTGGTATTCAGCCTCGTCTTGTTTGTGAACCTGTCCATTATCGCCTTTGACTTTGGTCGACTTGCGAGCATTTTGATCGTTCTTGTCGCGGTCATCTTAGGACTTTTGTCCACAATATACCCGGGAATCGGTGATACGATTCGAGCCGTGATGGACCAACCTGTCTTCATGAACGCGACCTTTTATTGGGTTTGGGCGGTTCTTATCTTTATGTTGATTTTTTTGGTATTTCTGAAGTCACGATTTGACTATTGGGAAATCAAAAACAACGAATTACTTCACCACCACGGGTTTTTAGGTGATGTCGAACGCTGGCCCGCACCCGGCATGCGGATGTCCAAAGAAATTCACGACGTATTGGAATATCTACTCTGCAGATCAGGGCGCCTCGTATTGGTCCCGGAACGTGAGCAACGTGCTATCGTGATTGATACGGTGCTAAACGTAAACCGTGTTGAAAACCAGATTCAGACGTTGTTAAGCACCCTTCGTGTTGCAGATGGCGACTGATCGGATCAACCGAAATCGTTAACTTAACACACACTTCTGACCAGCGTTGGAATTCGAGGATCGATCTCGTCAGAAAAAATCCTGAATCATATCGGGAATATGGCGCAGGGATTTTTACGGGCGAGACAGCCAAAGGCCGCCCGGGCCTGGAATTCATCTACAAACACCAGCCACCCCGCGTCCGTAGACTTTCTCACAACAAAAAAAAACGGCCCTGAGTTGTGTCTCAGAGCCGTTTATTTGGTCGCGGGGGCAGGATTTGAACCTACGACCTTCGGGTTATGAGCCCGACGAGCTACCTGGCTGCTCCACCCCGCATACTGTCGATTTTGCATTGCATTCATCGACATGGGAGCCGCACTGTACGGGAGAACGATAACGCGGTCAAGCGTTTTTTGAAAATGAGCCCAGCAAGTCAAAATTTCTAAATAAATCAGTCAATGTCCTCGGCGTTTAGTGTAACCGAACCCCCAAACCAATAGATACGCTCATCCAAAGATCGTTTTCTCCACCCGCTGTCTCTATCGACCATCGCCAATCCCACCGCGCCAGCCAATGCACCGCGTCCCCGAACGGGTACCACTCGACACCCATACCGACCGCGAGCATGGGTCTTACAAGTTCGTCTACAATTTGAGATCGGCTATCACAGGCAACAATACAGGGTTCGCCTGGCTGAATATTGCGAACGGACAATCCTGCTCCCATGCCAACAAATGACGCAATGGGTCCGAGACCAAGCGGATAAGATCGAAATCCAAAGGAAAGACCCATATCAGACCGATAAATGTCTGAATTCTGCGCAATCCGATGGCGATTGTCCCAGATAATTTCCAATGCCAGAAAATCTCCCAAATTTGAGCCGAGATTCAGCCCAATATCCGGAAGCCCAAAACCAGACCAAGATGAACGATCACCAACCCCACCATCAACGCCATCCAACGAAACGTCATCGGCAACGAAATAGTGCCCTCCACCCGCGTGGACCTGAAAAAACATACTGCCATCGTCTGCCGAGCAGAAAGACGACGTCAAAACAACTAAAACCGCCACAAATGGCCCAATAATCAGTCTGCGAATCGAAATATTCTCCATTGCCCAAAAGGTCCATGGTGCGCAACAACGCCCTGAGCCCACATTTCTTATGTGACTTTAGGCGAACTGAGCGAGACATCAGCAAATTCGTGTGTAGTGGATGCTGTTTGTCCAACAATAGATCTCACTACGTTAACGACAAAACACGTTTATTTCGGTCCGACAAGTTTGCAAACGGGAAGAGCGATCCTAAACTCGTGAGAAATCCGGGGTGGATATCCCTGATTCTCGAATTGTCTGAACAACCATTTCCACGAGGGCCGAGTACAGCGCGTCACCTTCTTCCACCGTCGCATCAGCGGGCCACCCAAAGTAAGCATCGGGGCCCTGAGCTTCCTCAAAAGTTCTCGCCCCCAGCCGAATGGCACGTGACAAACTTGCTGGATTAGGTGACAGGCGGGCCGCCCTGGTCAGTACGTCCGTATGCGGCTCGGCAGCCAACACCAACGACGTTTCATATCGACCCGCGTGGCACGCACCGGAACGAAATTCGTCGCCCAACGTTGTCGCCCAACGTCGTTCGGTATTATCCGGCACCCAAACAACACAGCCCGAAGCCGCCGCTCGGGACGCCCCAAGCTTCAGCGCAGCAATATGTGCTGGTTCAAGGTGATTGTTGACAATACAGGTCCGAGAAAGGCCATGCTTCCCCAGAGAACGACAGATCTCATCAACAAGACTCGAAACAGTAGAATCCGAAACCGACAACGTTCCGGGAAACGCCGCACCAAAGTTCGTAACGCCGTAATCCACAGACGGCGCAATGATCACGCAACACCCATCTTCATTGGCCAGACGGACCGCCGCGCGGCGCGTTACCTCTCGGCTGATGATCCCATCGGTACCCAGCGGCAAATGGGGTCCATGCGCCTCAGCACTGCCCCATGGCAGTAAGACGATCGGACGTAATGCTATCAGTGGAATCAAATCCGTATAAGAAATGCGCTCAAGGCGATGTATCTGGCCGGAAGTCATTTGCCGCCTCTCGAATTGTTCTCTATTGATCCCTTTCCGACACTACGTCAGAAACACCAGCCGCATCAACTGCCAATTTAACCATGAATTTGGTAACTTAAATCAAGAGAATTCGCTATCGAAGAAAGAGTTTTTCGGTCCAATTTACCTCGATCATTTTTGGGAAGAGACGCCACAAACAAAACCTTGCGCGGATACTTGTACGGTGCCAACCTCGAACGAACAAATGCCTGAAGCTGTTCCGCCAGTTCGCTGCCCGGTGTAACGCCATCACGGACGACCACAACAGCCATCGGCTTGGTAAGCCCTGCCTCGCTGTAACCGACAACGGCGCATTCCGCGACCGCTACATGTTCGTGGAGACAGTTTTCAATTTCCACCGGAGATACAAATATGCCGCCAACCTTGAGCATATCATCCAATCTGCCGCAATAACGGTAATTTCCGTCGTTATCCAGTTGAAATTGATCACTTGTAACAACCCAATCACCTCGCAAACACTGCTTTGAACGCTCATGATCGTGCCAGTAACATACCGCTGCGCTGTCACCATTCACCCAAAGTGTGCCAATCATGCCCGGCTCCACGTCTTGCCCATCCGGACCCACAATTCGCGTTTTGTAACCGGGCACGATTTTTCCAACCGAACCAGGTATCGATTGTCCCGGGTAATTCGTAATGTAGATATGAAACATTTCCGCGGAGCCAATACCGTCCAAAATTTCTACCCCAAACGTGTTCATCCACCGGCGGTACAATTCTTCGGGAAGGGCCTCGCCGGCCGACAAACACGCACGCAACGACGACAAATCGTAATTTTCTGCCCCAGGAACCGCCAACATCGCCGCAATCATGGTTGGTACAGCCGTCAGAATAGTCGGACGATACTGCTCGATGAGCGAAAACATGAGATCAGCGGTTGGGTGGGCATCAAACAAGACCGTGGAAGCACCTACCGAAAACGGAAACATCAGATTTGTTCCGGTTGCGTAACCAAAATAAAGCCGCGGAACACTCAATGTACGATCGCGGGGATTGATCCCGAGTACGTATTTGGCGTATCTCTCGGTATTGAATACAAAGTCGTGGTGCAAATGCACCGCCGCTTTGGGGTGTCCGGTGGAGCCCGAAGTGAACAGCCAACCGGCCACGTCATCTCGATGTGTAACCGCATTGGTGAACGAGGGGGTGGCGTGGCGGATTGCGTCGGAGTAACTTTGCTCTCCGGAGACTTGTTCTCCCACCACAAGCACATGTCGAAGATGGCACGATGTTTGCTTGTCTTGGTGGAAGTTGCGCATCACCCGAACAAAGATGTCGTAATTTGTAATCAATATCTTCGCTCGGGTGTAATTAAGGGTGTATTCCAGGTCAGCGTCGGTGGCTCGTGGATTGACCATGGTAAACACAGCGCCGCATTTCAAGGTGGCAAACCACGCAATGACAAATTCGTGGCAGTCCGGGAGTGCGATCAAAACTCGGTTTTCCATTTCAAGACCACGGTCGCGAAATACATTGGCCAGCCGATTCGAAGCGTTTTGTACATCCTTATAAGTCAAAGACGGCCCGTTGTGGCCGTAAATAGCAACATGGTCACCCAATCCTTCATCGATACGTCTGTCCAGGAAGTACTCCGCAATGTTGAGTTGCTCGGGGGGGTCCGGAAACGTGGAATTGGAGTTCATGGTGACTTTCCTTGGTGGACAGGGCATCCGGTAAGCACCGGAAATCTATTGGTTCTAGGAAACAAAACAGGTTGTTGAAAAAGCCGGGGTTCCGGAGGAAATCGTCTGAGCAACCACAGTTCTAAACATTTTACATGTTTAGAGGGTGTTTGTGAAAAAAATACGAGGCGGGCCTGCCGACCGAGGCCCACCGGAGGCGTACCCGAAGGTACGCTGAGGATGGGCCGACCGAGGCAGGACCGACGCAGTAGGCCAATGGCTCACGCAGCTTATTTTTTTCCCAAACACCCTCTTAGGGCATGTATGGAATCAAAAAGTCCGACGAATCATCGATGCGTAGTCAATTGGAGTATGGGCTTCGAAACAGTCGGGCAGATGATTGTTGAAATCGACTTGTTCAGGGAGGATTAGCGGCAATAAGAAGATGAGCGTGGTCAAGGTAATTTAGCGCTTCGAGCTGGAACGGACTGAGGCAATATCAGGTATATGCCGAAAGGACGAACACGCCCAAGACGGCTTAAGTTACCCACCCGGGTTTAACTTATTTATTCTCGCTGATCACAGAGCGATTCCAAAAGAAGCATACGGCCTATGTTCCTATTTGTACCGCTGGAACGAGCCAACGCCAATCGGCAACACGCCCACCCTGGCAGACGGTGGGCACTTGTTGACCACAACTAAATGGATGGTAGCAAATGACATCGTTACGTTACTATGACCGCCAGGATTCCGAGGAGGCGCGGCCTCCGACGCGCACCACTCCGGACTTGACCCTCTTGCGGGGTCTTCGACTGATTGACTCGCGTGCATTCGACAACTGGGTGTGGGCAACCGAGGACGAAGCCCTTGCAACAATTTGCGGAGTTCGGTCCGGCTCGGTTCCTCACGTGCCGGAAACCATTCTTTTACCACACCGAATGGAGCCGGTACTGGATACCCTGCGAACGGAAATTCGCCGCGCACGATCGAATGAGCCGTATTTGGACGCACTTCGATATGCAATCTCACTTGGGGCAACCAATCCGGCAGAATTACGCAAAGCGCTGGTAATCGCCGAAATTCGTGGACGAGCGCGTGTTTCCGCTGTGGATGACCTTGTGTGTAGCCCAAAAGCCCGCACACGTCGGGTGGATATTCCGCTCATTGAATCCTTGTGTTCCCGGATTCAGCCTGGCAAAGGCGTTCGGAAAGTTCTGCGGAACTTACTGAGCCGGCCCGCACGGATTCGAGCAGGCCTTAACCTTCGTCAGACCATGGTTCCGTTGCTTTCCGCGGAGTTGCTGACACGAATTCGGGATGCACGTCGGCAAACCGGCGACGTCACCGAACGCGTGCGTGAGTGGCTAGATCGGGAAGGTCGAAGCCTGCGTAATTCCGTGCTGGCGCTGATCGCAGCCGCAGCAAAGGCCGGCTCAAATTGGCCCGAACCGCTCGCACAATTGGGCCAGTTTGTTGGAGCGGACGAGCACACGGACGGAATCCTGGCAACCGCAGTGGTATTGAGAGCATATGTCGAAGCAGTGAAGGGCCCGCAGTACGAAGCCCAGGTCACGCCAATGAACGGAAACGTCGTCACCGCCGACCCAAACAAAAAACTCGTACTCATGTGGTGTGGGCCAACGGCAGTCTTTTCGGTGGTGACAACGGCCCCCAACGAATGGAAAATGGTGTCAACCAAACATCCGGCTTCACCGCCGGAATTGGTAGTTCAACCAATCGCGGTACAGGAAACATTGGTAAGGGACATCGTACGAACTGAAACGACGATATTCCGGCATCTCGAACGACAAAACGAGGATGCCGTAACACCACTTCGAAACACGCCGGTGCTAGTCGGCCAACAGGATACCGACGCAACCGCACAAGTAACCGTTGACTATCATAAATCAATTGGGCTTGAACAACTCCGTTCGGTTGCGTTTCAATCAAAATCACCGGAATCAATTGAAGTTAACCTGGAGCAAATCGCACCACTTCCCAAAGCGATCATCCGCGACCTTCAGCAAGCGGGGTTTGAAACGTTGGGGGAAGTCCTGAGATGGTCGTCAGGTGAATTACACACATCCGGTACGCTTTCACCCGGAAGACAGGTACGCCTGTTGGAAGCACTAAGCCGCCACATCCTATCGTTCAACTAATCCGCAGAACAGCAACTGCTGGCGTTGACAACACGACATTCGTCCCTATGTGACTAAAATACATAGTTATATTAGTTTGAAAATCCGATTTGCCGTTTTGTTGTAAACACACCATGCTGGGGCACAAACGGAGACGATTCCTTTTGTTTCAGCCACTTCTAACTCGATACAGCGCAATAGCTTCGATGATTCATAATTCGACTGAACGATACCTCGGGTCAGTGCGTTAGCGACCCTCATCATAAAGAGTTGGGAAACCGTCTCGTTCGCACCGTGGAAAATCTGGTATGGGCCCACAGCACACAACGGACGTCGTCCTGGCTGAGTCGGCCAAATGCAAAACTCGACGGCAGGATGAAACTTACCACGGGACAACGAAAATTGAGCCCCTAACGGATAAAACGCCGGCTGGTCGTTCGGATCCGACCACCAGATAGCAGCACCACCACGCCCCTGCCGCACCGGGAAACACCGGGCAGTCAATTCCCAACCGTCACCGGCACGAGTGACAGAAGAAATGTAATTGAATGGCTCCGAGCATACTCTGCAGAGCGAAGCAACCAACTCCGATGGATACGGCTTACCTTGTGCAATAAATGATAGAATCAAACCCATATCGCTTCCACGACCTTCCAATAGAACCTGGACTGGCGGAAACAAGGACGTTTGTGCATTCGATGAATCTGCCAAATGGGTCGACGAAAGTCGCTTATCGACCGCATCGACTCTTCCTTCGACGATCAGCGGACGACCCACATAAACACGAATACTTAGCGCCACGTACATCGCTGCAACGGCTGGTCCTTGAGCGTGTTTTTCCGCCAAAAGTTCAGCGTCCGCAGCTACTCCGATAGCGTTAGCGGAAGAACTACAGCGATCCAAAAGAAGCTCTCTGAGTGATGCCATCTTTGTATTTTCCATATTTTAGATGGGTGTTCCATAGATGAGAAATCGTCCACGAAACTGCGACTTTTTGCCGAATTGGAGGCGAAACGACGTCGTAATATTCGATGCAATTACCAAATATGCCCTGGAATACGGCACCAAAGGCATACTTTGGGCACAATCTCACGTTTTGAACCACCATCCTCGGAATTCGAAAAAAATGAATTGGAACGTTAA
The DNA here is from genome assembly GCA_013360285.1 of Myxococcales bacterium. Taxonomy (GTDB): domain Bacteria; phylum Myxococcota_A; class UBA9042; order JABWCM01; family JABWCM01; genus JABWCM01. Next base: position 296 of record JABWCM010000005.1, on the reverse strand, counting down.
CGAACGATACTTTGGATCACGTTGCCAAGCCGTAGTATTCTCATAGTGGTGATTGTCGCTCGACCACGAGATACAGATATACACTGGCCCGGATTTCTTAGAGGGTGTTTGGGAAAAAAATAACGGCGAGCGAGACAGTGGCCGTAGCGAGGCGGGCCCGCCGACCGAGGCCCACCGGAGGCGTACCCAATGGTACACTGAGGATGGGCCGACCGAGGCAGGACCGACGCAGTAGGCCAATGGCTCGCGTAGCTTATTTTTTTCCCAAACACCCTCTTAGAGGGTGTTTAAATATT
>JABWCM010000124.1 GCA_013360285.1 Myxococcales bacterium | reverse complement strand
CGAGAAATGGACCCCATCATGAGCCGATTTTGGCCTTAAATTAGGGGTTGACTTTGCTATGACAAAAAATAGCTGAACGAACTTGGACGGATGCTTTTGCCCCCGCTGCCCAGAAAAAAACCTGCGCAATATTCCCGATATGACTCGGTTTTCTTCCGGGCATCGGGGCCAAAATCCTCGCGTCCAAGTCCGTCCCCATATTTTTTCACAAACTCTCTCCAAAAATAACAGGAAGTACGAGTTACATCTGTGCGCCGCCGGGTGATTCGCGCTACACTGCCGCGGCTCATTCGGTGCCACCCCATGCAGTGGCGGGAGAAGGTATGCGACGGGTTCATGTAGCTGTTTTGTTTGCGGGAATTTGTGTAGCAGTGGGTTCGTGCGGCGTGGGCGATTCTGCCGATTCCCAGACCCAAGACGGCGACGTAGCGGCCGATTTTTCCGATTCCAAAGCCGGTGGTGGGGGAAATGGTGCCACGGACGTTTCATCCGAAGTTTCGGAAACCAATGGAGGTGCGCCGCTCCAGTGTCAGCCGACTACGGATACACCTGTGTTTCAACAGCATATTGCACCGATTTTGGCGGAAAAATGTGCAGTGTGCCATGCAGCCACTCCCGTGGGGGGGGCGCCGATGCCGTTGTTAACTTACGGTGACACCCAGCAAACTCTGCCCGGTACATCTGATGTGCCTGTTTATTGGGCGATTGCGGACGCAGTCGCCAACAAGACGATGCCTCCTCCGGGTAAACCGGAATTGACCGATGACGAACGTGATCTGGTGATTCGTTGGGCCGAAGGATGTGCCCCCGAAGGAGCCGGCGAACCCGTCGTCAATCCCGAAAATCCATCCAAAGTGGAGGTTCCTCCTCCGCCCGCCGATGCGACTGTGACTGAAGTACGGGCCGGCGGTTATGCGGTTCCGCTTGCCGAAGATACCTATCAGTGTTTTGCCAAAAAGCTGTCTTTTTCCGGTGAAAAACACATTGTTCGGTTCGAAGTGGATGTTGAAAATCCCGAAGTTGTCCATCACATCGTGTTGTTGGCGGATGTTGACAACAACTCGCCCGCAGAACAATTCGACTGTAAGGCCATGCCTGCCGGCTCTACGTTCATGTACGCGTGGGCTCCGGGTGGACAACCGCTGCAGTTCCCGCCAGATATGGGTCACCCCCTCCGCGATGGGGATACTCTCGTGTTGCAGGTTCACTACAACAACGGCAAAAAAAAGCCGGGGATTGTTGACCATTCAGGAGTCAGGCTGTTTCTTACCGAGCCGCGCCCCAAGGAAGTCGGGATGGTCGCGACTGGACCACTTCAGTTCACCATCCCCAAGCTTTCCGAAACCAAAGTCTCCAGCCGCTGCACCATGCCTCAGGATACCCTGTTTATCGCCGGCATGCCCCACATGCACCAGACGGGTTCTGCATTCCTTCAGGTTGCCGAACGGTTGGATTCCTCTGTAGAAGTGGTGGTGTCCCTGGACAAATGGAGCTTTGATAATCAACCATTTTACCACACACCGTTGTTACTTAAGAAGGGCGAGTCGTTGGTAACTTCGTGTACGTTCCTAAATCCGTCGTCGCAGCCCGTCGTTTCCGGCGAGGGCACTAAAGACGAGATGTGTTTTCATTTTATGTACCACACGCCGCCTTTGGATACTCGTTTTTGTGACGAAAATATGGACGGTGGACCCTCTGTTGACTATGAGGTGGGCAGTTGTAGCTCCGGCATACCGATGACAGATCCTCCCACCGTCGGTGGTGGCATTCGCCTCTTGAGTGAAACCCAGTGGACCGATATGGACACTCCGTTACCCAACGGTGTTTACGTTTTGGATGGCTGGGACATGATGCTGAACCAGGTCAGCACAGTCGCGGGCACGGTCGATCTGGAAAAAAGCGAGTTCGTTGCTGCGGGTTATCTGATTCGCGATACCCATTCCACCACAGTCGATATTTTATTTAACGGGTTTTTGTACACAAAAGAGGGTGCGTCGATCGAATTTGGTGGTCGAGTAAACGAAAGCGGAGAATTTACCGCAAATGAAAAAAACCAATTGGTGCCCATTTCTCCCTGTGCTGATGCATCGTTGCCGCTTATCTGGATGACGTATGGAACAACAGATACCCAAGCTGCAACTTCTTTTTTTGTGGATGTGCCTGGCCAGCCGTTTGATTTGTTGTTCCGTGGTCGTTGGGTCGTTTTGGGTCCCCGGTGATCCACCTGCCTAATTCCTCATTTGTGAGTACTAAATTACCTTGTGGAGCTGTGTGATGCGTGTCCGATTCGGAACTAAGAACACGATTTGGCTGCGATCTTTGGCTGCATGGCTGATCACGTTGGCGTTTTGTGGTCATTGTGCTTGTGGAAACGAAGGGGAGTCCGGCCAGTTTTTCGCTGACAGCTCAACGCTGTTGCTGTTGGATGGTGTGATTTCGATTGACGGTGTCGGCGATGTCGACGCGGGTTCAGCAAACGATGGAGAACCTGTTTTTGGAGGCAAAGACACCGTCGGTACGCTCGACAGTTTCACGTCAGACGTGTCGGATTCTGCTCACGATAGTTCTACTGACGTAGTGGATGCCGCCGAACCCATGAGTGATACGGTGTTGGGACTCGACAATCACCAACCTGGCGAGGACGGAGTCGTTTCGGATGTTGGTAATGACATCTCCGACATGTTTGCGGCAGATTCCACCGAAGAAATCGATGAAACTATGGATAGTGTCGATGCGCCCCTTCCAAATGATCTCGCCGAACTTTCCGATATCCCTGTTACAGATGGGGTCACGAACGACGATGGTACACAATCGAATGATGTTGCCGACACCATTGGGACGGTTGACGCCACGTCGACCGAGGATGTTCCGCCCGTGCCCTGCGTAAAAGAGACCACCGGGTGTGTGGCGCCCCCGGTGTATGGTCCTGCGACACACATCACGTTGCTGCAGGTCGGAAAACTTGGCTATATAGGCGAATCTCTGGATTTAGACCCGGAAAACGGACCTTTGGACTGCGCTCCGGTGGACTATTGCGAAATGGGCATCGACAATGCGTTGAGTTCATTCGGCGAGTTATCCAACGGGCCGCTTCAGGACTTATTTTCCGACGGCGATATCATTCTTTTGGTCGAGGCGCCGCAAGGGTTGTTTAAAGGCGGTTCTTTTCCGTTGAACGGCTATATCGGCAAAAAAGCGCCCAACCAGTCCGGATGCAACATTCAGACGGATGTTTGTGAGTACGTGGTGACTTCCGAGAGTTTCGGTTGCCTATGTGAACCCGTGATTCATTTTGCCGACGCATGGTGGGCCGATACCGGGTGGCTCACCACCGGTGAAGGGACGTTCAGTCTGGCCTATCCAATTACAAAAAGCGTGGTGATTCAGGTTACTTTGTATCGTGCTCGGCTGGTCGCCCAGGCCACAATTATCAATGAAACTATTGTGTTACAAAATGGGGTTGTGGCCGGGGCTTTACGACCCGAACAGCTTGCTGCGGCGATTGAAGCTTGGCCGGGAGAGGATCTCGGTGGTTTCTCCAAGACACTTATCTTAGCGTTCATCAACGGGTTGTTAACCGACATTGACACGGATAACGATGGGGTGGATGACTCTGTGTCCATCGGTTTGAAGCTGCAATCAGTCGGCGCAAAAATTGTCCCTCCGTAACGTAACGATAAAGGTTAGCGTCGTGGAATGTGGTTTTGAGTCAGTCGTATGCCGCTTCTGACCGCGGGACAATTTGTTGGACACCGTTCGGTGCACTCGACAATCTTGGCCGTGTTTGATAAGGCCGCGTTCTCTCGGAATGGATTGCCGATTCCGGTGGTTTACAGGCGTGCGTTTGCGGTCCCAAGGGATCTGCAGACTCTAAGTTATCGAAGTTATGAGGAAATTCTATGGAAAACGATGTGCGCGTCATCAACGAGATGGTCAAACGCGAGAGCGCGTTTGTGGACCGGGTACTCAAGGAAGTCGGCAATGTGATAGTCGGCCAACAATATATGGTGGAACGTATCCTGCTTGCGCTGCTTACCGGAGGCCACATTCTGCTTGAAGGTGTTCCGGGTTTGGCAAAAACTCTCACGGTCAACACTATCAGTCGTACAATTCGGACCCGCTTCCAGCGAATACAGTTTACTCCGGATCTTCTGCCTGCTGACCTCATTGGAACGATGATTTACAATCAGCAAACGGGTACTTTTAGTGTTAAGAAAGGCCCCATATTCGCAAATTTAATCCTCGCCGATGAAATCAACCGGGCGCCGGCAAAGGTTCAATCGGCGTTGCTGGAGGCTATGCAGGAACATCAGGTGACCATCGGTGAGACTACCTACCGTTTAGATGAGCCCTTCGTAGTGATGGCGACACAGAACCCGATTGAGCAAGAGGGTACCTACCCGCTCCCCGAGGCACAGGTCGACCGGTTTATGGTGATGGTCAAAGTGGGTTATCCTACCAAAGAAGAAGAACTCGCCATCATGGACCGAATGACAGGGGATACGGTATTGGATGCGTCCCCTGTTATTGATCCACAGACGATTCTCGACGCGCGATCAATCGTAAGCCAGGTTTACCTGGATCCTAAGATTAAACAATATATTGTTAATATAGTGTTTGCAACCAGATCGCCGGAACAACATGGCCTGCCCGATCTGAAGGACTACATCCAGTATGGCGCAAGCCCCCGCGCCAGCATCTTCCTTGCCCGTGCCGCCCGTGCGCACGCGTTTCTGAAACATCGTGGCTATGTCATTCCCGAGGATATCAAAAGCGTCGGAATGGACATCCTCCGACACCGCGTCATTTTGACCTACGAGGCGGAAGCTGAGGATCTCACGAGCGAGGACGTGATCCGTCAGATTTTTGAGCGGGTCGAAGTGCCCTGATTCCAGGCAGAGAGGTTGGGAAAAAGTTGGACATGACCCAAGTCAGCCGATTTTGCGCCACATTGGTTTTGAAAGAGTTGAGTAATATCGCGTGTATTGCGAAACTTTTTTCGGGACCAATGGGGCCAAAAGCGGCCGGAATTGGGGCATGTAGCTATTTTTTCACAACCTCAGAGTCATGACCAGTTTGTCGGGAGAGGTCCATGCTCACCAAAGAAGACCTTCGTGAGATCCGCAAAATCGAGATCATTACAAACCGGCTTGTGAATGACCAACTAGCCGGGTCTTATCACAGTGTTTTTAAGGGGCGGGGGATGAGTTTTGACGAGGTGCGCCTGTACCAGCCCGGCGACGAAATTCGCTTGATTGACTGGAACGTGTCGGCGCGTACCAACGAAGTTTACGTCAAGCAGTTTGTGGAAGAGCGGGAACTAACCGTATTGATCCTTGTGGACATGAGCGGCAGCCTTGATTTTGGTACGAAGACCGAAACCAAACGGAAAATGGCGGCTAAATTAGCGGCGCTGTTGGCGTTCAGCGCGATAAAAAACAACGACCGCATTGGATTGGTTTTGTTTACCGACCAAGTGGAACGTTTTGTTCCGCCCAAAAAGGGCCGAAAACACGTCCTACGGATCATCAGCGAAATCATTGCTTACGAACCTGAGCGCCGGGGAACGGATATTGCGGTAAGTTTACAGTACCTCATGGGGGTAACCAAGAGGCGGACAGTCGCTTTCCTCATCAGCGATTTTCTGAATGAAGGGTTCGAAAAAGCACTTCGTATCGCGTCCCAACGTCACGACATTGTACCGATCGTTCTGACAGATTTGATGGAGCAAACATTGCCGGACATGGGTTATTTGTGGGTTGAGGACCCGGAAACCGGGGAAATCCTCGTGGCGCCCACGTCGGCGCGGTCATTTCGAACTCGGTTCCACAATCAAGCATCGGTGCGTGCGGCGCAGCTTGACACTATGTTTAGGCGGTTGCGGATTGACTCGATTCGGGTCAGGACGGGTGAGCCATATACAAAACCGCTGATGAATTACTTTAAGTTACGTGCAAAGAGGATGTGATGCGGAGGGTAGTGCGAACCGCCAGTGTCGTCTTTTTGTCATTGTGGATTGTGTTTCCTCTGTCGGCACAGCCGCCTGCAGGCGGTTCCGTCTCGGGCGAGGCTGTCGACAACAACTCCGTTTCCGATGAAAAAGCCCCAGTTCAGGTTGAATCTCGCCTGGATGGAGCCGAGGGGATCAGGCTTGGCGACACGTTCCGTTATATTGTTAGTTTTACTTACCCCAACGGGGTGGATGTTCGGTTTCCCCCCAAACCATTTCTCGGGGCTCACTTAAAGCTGGCAGGGCAGCAGTTAAGCCGAGAACCGGTCGACGGTGGATTGACGCGGGACACCTACACGTTGGACGTGGTTTCATTCCGAACCGGACGCCAGAAGATCGCTGCTATCGAAGTGCCGTACATCGACAACGGAACGGCAAAGACGCTGAAGGTGGCCGGCACCCGTGTTTCGGTGAAAAGCCGCCTTGCAAACGAGACTGCCCCGGAGTTACGTCCGCCCACCGAACCGACGGCGATAACGGAAAAAAATTGGCCGTTGATCTGGACGTTGGCTGGTCTCGGAATCGCGTTGTTTACGGCGCTAGTCACGCTTCTTGTTGCGCGGGTCGTGGCCAAACGGCTTCGTGCGCGGCTGTTCGCCCCCCCTCCTCGTCCGGCGCACGAAATTGCTTACGACAGGTTGTCGGCGTTGTTGGAGAAGCGGTACCCCGACAGTGGAGATTGGAAACAATTTCACCTCGAACTGTCGGAAATTGTTCGTGAATACTTCGGAAATCGTTATCGGATTGCGGCGCTCGGTGAAACCACGACCGAACTTATCCAACATTTGAGGAAAATTCGACCCGCCGGAATCGAGATTCTCGAAGTGGAAAACTTCATGTGGGAGTCGGACCTTGTTAAGTTTGCCAAAGTGGTGCCGACTGTTCAGGATGCCGACAATGCGATTGTAAAAGCACGGTTGTTTGTGGACCGGACCCGCGAGGAAGCGCGTGAACGGCAGGAAGCCGAAGAGCGCGCGTCCGCGGGTCGCCTTGTTGATGCCAGTCCGGCACGTCGGGCTTTTGCGTTGATGGTCGATTTGGTTTTGTACTCGCTGTTTTCCGTATTGCTGGTGGCCGCCATGAAAAGCACCGGATGGTCCTGGCTGCTTTGGGCGGATCTCGGTGGTTTGGCGATGTTTTTGGTGCTTCGGGACGTTCCGCGGCAGGGAAGCCCCGGCAAAGCATTGACAAAACTTCAGATATTCGCGGCAGACGTGGCGCCGCCAACTCAACGATTCGGAGCCATTCGCCGCGTAGTACGCAATTTGCCTTTGTTGTTCCCAATCGGAGGGGTTGTGGCCGAGCTGGTGTGGATGGCCTACGACCCCGAAAAACGCCGGCTGGGAGATCGGTGGGCACGGTCACGGGTAGTGGACGGAGAGCCCGGGCGAGGGGATCTTGGCCCGGCTCTGGGTGCGGTTGTCTGCCTGTTGATCGTCGTGTTGTTAAGTTACATTCTTCCCGTGCACGTTTTGGGAATTGGAGGGTAGTCCGTGTTTGGTGTCACGTTCGACGATCCCTATCTGCTGCTGTTGTTGTTGCTGTTGATTCCAACGGCGGTCTGGATTTTTCATCGGCGGCGTCGCCCGGGTACGATTCGGTATTCCGATGTCTCAGCGATGAGAGCGCTGAAACGTCCTCTATTGTCGCGCCTTTTTCGCCTGCCGGATGTCCTACGACTATGTGGTCTTGCGGTGCTGATCGTGGCTGCAGCGCGACCGCAGACTGCGGATTATGAAGTATTGACCGGCAAGGGTGTGGACATTGTGCTCGCTTTGGACATGAGCGGCTCCATGAATGCCGTGGATATGCCCGAAGATCAGCTTGCGGCGGTGGTAAACAACGGCGAAACCCCCAAAAACAGATTCGAGATCGCCCGAGATACCATCGAAGCCTTTGTTCACAACCGTACGCAGGATCGGGTCGGTTTGGTCGTGTTTGGGCAACAAGCCTTCCTTAAGTTTCCACTTACACTCGATTATGGGCGCATCTTGCGCATCTTGCGCGGGTTGGTGCTGGACAATGCCGAACGGGATGGACGGTCGGACACTTGTACCAATCAATGCACCATTAGTGGTGCCGGTACGGCCATTGGCGATGCGTTGGCGCGTTCTTATCAAAGATTGCGTGACAGCAAGGCAAAATCGAAGGTGATTGTATTGATTACCGACGGAACAAACGAAGGAGGCAATATTCAGCCTAACACGATTGTGGACTATATCGCCCAACGCCCATCGGAGGAGCAGGTGCGGATTTATACGTTTTTGGTCGGTGACGACAAAAACACGTTTTTGCCGACTCGAACCGTTTTCGGTGACCTCACCTACCAACGAGCTGCTCGTCCATTTCCTACCAATCCGGAGCTGCTTCAGGAAATCGCCGACAAGACAGGGGGAAAATATTTCGAAAGTTACAACGAAGAAAAGTTTCGCGAAGATTTTCAGAAGCTGGAACAAACCGTGTTTCAAACCACGGTGAGGAACCAGCAAAAAGACATCTTTATGGGATTTGTTTGGGTCGGAGCGTGTATTCTGTTGTTTGAAACCCTATTGCGGACAAGCGTTTTCAGGAAATTTCCATGAATCTCAACAAACTGCGCTTTGAAAATATGGACGCGGCATGGGGATTTGTGGCCGTGTTTGTTGTGATACTGGCCTATGTGTTTTTGTTTTTGTGGCGTCGGCGGGTCATGCGTCGCGCCGGCGATCTTCCATTGTTACGCCAACTGGCGAGTCAAGTCTCGAAAACCAGACAGGTGGTCAACGCGATCTTCGTGGTTGCCGCGTTGGTATTGATCGTGCTGACGTTGATGCGCCCTCGATATGGCGTGAAAGACGGAGCGGTTACCAACGCAGGCATTGATTTGGCAATTGCACTGGATGTTTCGAAAAGCATGAAAGTGCGGGACGTGGTCCCGGAGCGGCTTGAAGGGGCCAGGTTGGAAATCAACGCCTTGCTGGACCGACTTCAAAGTGGGCGGGTGTCCTTGGTGCCGTTCGCGGGTGTGCCGTTTGTGCAGTCGCCGCTTACCCACGATTTTGGCGTGATCAAAGATTACCTGCGGGATCTGCGGATTTCCGACATGCCGGTAGGGGGGACGGCAGTGGGGCGAGCGTTGCGGGAAGCGTTGGCCACTTTGGAGCCGGAGAGCGACAAAAATGATAAAGATAAGGGCGCCAATTCGCAAGATAACGATGGGCTGGAGCGTATCAAACAGTTCGCCGGCAGCAAACATAAGGCGATCATTTTGTATACCGACGGGGAGGATCACGACAGCGAACCGCTTGAAGTCGCTAAATTAGCGGCAGAGGCCGGCGTGCGGATTTTTACCGTGGGGGTCGGAACGCGCAGTGGAAATGCTATCCCCATCTTAACGGACGATGGATCTGTAACAGGGTATATGAAAGCAGAAGACGGGAAAACGCCGTTGATCAGCGAATTGAATGAGCCCTTGTTGCGAGAAATTGCGGAAATAACCGGTGGACAGTATTTTCAGTACGCAAATCGGTCGGTGGCCGACGATGTATACGCTCAAATCGACAAACTTGAAAAGCAGGAGTACGAAGCCCGGTTTGCTAAGTTAGGTGAAGATCGATTTCAGTTCCTATTGTTGCCGGGTATTTTTCTTTTGTTGTTGGAAATTTGGATCGGGGACCGTCGACGAACCAAGAAAATGTGGAATGTTGTCAAAAAAATGAGCAAAATGGGGCGAAATAGCAAGAAAAGCCCGTCTTTTGCAGCAACAGCGATACTGACGAGTTTGCTGGTGGCTGCAAACACGTTTCCGCTGACGGCGATGGCGCAAACGGAGGAATGGGAGAACGCGTGGTATGTCACCACCAATGACGACGTGGACGAAGGAAATCAGAAACTGCGGGATGGCAACGGAACCGCAGCCTTGGCGGCCTATACCGAAGCGCAGAAAACGCGCCCGGAAAGTGCGGAGCTTCATTATAACATCGGTCTCGCTTATCTGCTGATGAACGAATTTGAAAAGGCGGCGACCGCATTCGGCCGCGCGATGGAAACCGCACCTGCGGGTCTGAGAACAAAAGTGTTGTATTGTCAGGGGCTTGCATATGCGCGGTGGGGTGAGGCCCTTGAGGCTTCCAAAGACGGCCAGACAACGGCTGTCGATAAGTGGAAGTTGGCGGTAGAGGCGTTTGAGAAGGTGTTGTTGACCGACCGGAGTCATGAAGATGCAAAGTGGAATCTAGAGATCGCGTTGCTTCGTGTCGATCCCCCCTGTCACAAACGAAATGATGAATACGAGCCCAACAATTCGGCGAAAGAAGCGAAACCAATCGAATTACAGGAAAATCCGGAAACCGACCGCCGGGAGGCAAAGTTGGACCTGACGTTATGTCCGGACGATGAGGAATGGTTTGGCGTCGCACTGGCGCCGGGAGATCGCCTGGAGGCCGAGTTGTTGCTCAGTTCCGACGACAAAGAGGGGAAAAAGCCGGCGCCGGTTGAGTTGTCGTTGTTATCGCCGGATGGAACCACGACGCTCCTGCGGTCGATTGACACCGACCCCAGCGAAACTACAATCGCGTTTGGCATGGTACCGGCGCAAGCTGGGTACTTTCTGCGTGTTCGTGGTATTGACGACGAAGAACATGCGGTTGCATTGGAGGTCAGGATTCGCCCACCTTGTTCTGCGCGCGAAGATGACTTGGAAGACAACGACACTGTTTCCGCAGCGGTGCCGCTTCCGGAAGGAAAAGCGGAAGGATTACGGATTTGTCCTGATGATCCGGACTGGTTTTCGGTGGGATTGGGCGAGGGCGAAAGTTTAGTGGTGTACGCGTCGGCGCGAGGTAATTACGCAGCCGGCTTCGGACTGCAAATCTACGATGGGTATGGGCGAATGTTGTCTACGGCCGCAATACATCAAGATTCAAGGGTGGCTGTGGTTTTGGAGCCCGGTGTGGGTGACTATTTTGTCCGGGTCGAAGGGACGCAGGAAACGGAGGCCCCATACGACATTGCGCTGAAAGTGTTGCCGCCGTGTCCTGTTGGGAATGATGCGCTGGAGCCCAATGACACTCCGGAGACCGCAAAAACATTGGACCAATTGGCGCAGGCTCAACCGGGACCGACGCCAGGTGGTACGGGTGTGATTCCGGCAATCCCCGGCCAACCCGGAATGCCGGGTCAACCCCTGCCCGGAGTACCCGGCCCCGCGGCTCCTCCGGTGCCCATGGGTACTGGCGGAGAACCGCCGAAGCCACAAACCGCTCTTCTTCGGATATGTGCCGGCGACGTTGATTATGTTCGTGTGGCGCTGCAGGGCGAAGAAAAAAAGGTCGCAACGATTCTGTTTGACCACAGCAAGGGAGATCTGGATCTCGATTTGCTCAACGCCGACGGATCGGAAGTAATCCAGGAATCCAAAACCAGTACGGCAGAAAAGCCGGTTGAAGCGGTAGCGTTGGATGGTGGCCAAGACGGGCGGGAGTTTCTGTTGCGGGTGCAGGGGCACGGAGAAGCGGAGAATTTCTATGTGTTGCAGCTTGTGACGCCGCCACCGCCTAATCCTGGTGACAAACCTCAAGAACAAAACGATCAGGAACAGTCCGAGGACGAACAGCAGGACGGTTCGGAGAATCAGAATCAACAACAAGATCAGGCGGAAAAGCCGCCGGAGGAAAAACAGCCGGAGCAGAAAGAAAACTCGGCTATTGAAGACGCGCTCAATAAGTTGGACCGCAATCCAGAGAACCTGGAGGCCCAGGAAGCGTTACGGCGCTCTCCGATACGCAATTGGCAACCCGACAAAGACTGGTAGTAGTGGTATGCGACGAGTGAGTACACACCATACGGCTTTCCCATTCGCACCCATACCGGATGAGCCGGTTTGGTCCCAGTGGGCGATGGTTTGGCGGTGGAGCCGGAAAACCATGGACCGAATGTTGCCGAGCAGAACACTGCAATCCAAGGCCGTTCGCGGTATGACGGCGATGGTGATCATCTTCCTGTTGACCCTCTTGTCATCCGCGGCGTTTGCCCAGCGAGTGACGACGCAGGTTTCCCAACGTACGATTACGGTAAGTGACCAGATAGAACTGGAGATTCAAATCGAGGGGCGTTACGACCAACGGGTCGATCCCGATCTGTCTGATTGGACGGTTGTGTCGGAATCAACAGGCAGTCAAGTTCAGATTATCAATGGACAAACGTCTCAGACAAAAGTGATTCGGCGCACTCTCGAACCGCGCAGAGCAGGTAATTTAAAGATAGGTGCAGCTCAGTTATTGATTGGCGGCCAGGTCGTCGCCGCCGCCCCTGCTATCGACATCGTGGTACGTGAAGACCAACAATTGCCTGTTCTGCCATCGGGTTCCGCGGCCAATTTATCGGCGTATAAGGGTCAGCAACTCTTTATCTTTCCGTCGGTAAGCCAAGATACGGTGTATGAAGGCGAACCGGTATTGCTCATGTTCGATCTTTACGCCGCAGCGTCGTTGCGGGTTAGTGACGGCGGTGGGAGCAAAGTTCCGAATCTGGATAACTTTCTCGTCAGCGATGTGACGCCCGACGGTCGTAAAGGCCAAAGCCGAAAGCAAGTAGATGGCACGTTGTACAATGTGTTTCCGCTGCGTTGGAATATTGTAGTACCGCTGAAGGCCGGCCCGACCACGATTGGTTCTATGGAAATGAAGGTGCAGGCCGGCAGCATTTTTGATGCCCGGCGGATGACACTTCGTAGTAACCCGTTTTCTATAGAAATTCTTCCTGTGCCGACCGAGGGCCGTCCACCTGCTTATCGCGACGGAAATGTGGGGGAGTTTACCATCCAGGCTTCGTTGTCGGTGTCCGGCAACGAAGCAAAAGTGGGTGAGCGGGTGTTTTTGAACGTACAGATCGCCGGGAAAGGGAATCTGGAAGCACTCAAAGCGCCGGACCTGGAGCCCATTGATGGGGTTACGATCGAACGTCTCGCCGGTTCGGAAACCTCCAATATTCAGCGAGACACCTCGGGGATTTCCGGGGACGTCAGTTTTTCGTATATCCTGACTCCGCAGCGGTCGGGCACGGTGAAAATTCCCGGCATTGCTTTTTCGTATTTCCACCCCAAAACAAAAAAATTCGTTACGATCAAAACAACCGGCTTGGAGTTTAAGGTGGCGGAGTCTGAGACCGCGGCGGCCGCCTCTTCATCGGCGCCCGGGGGTGGGTTGAAACCCATTACTGCCGACGTGAGTACGGCGTCCCATTCCGTAGACCGTTCCAAAACGACACCGGTTTTTTGGTTGGCCTTAGGTTTGCCGTTTCTGTTTTATCTTAGCACGGAGTTCAGCCTGCGATTACGAAAACGCCGAACCGACAATGCACCGCAAATCCGCTCAAAACGGGCACTTGCCTCGGCGCGCCGAATGTTGAAAGAATCTTTGGAATATCAACGTGAAGGAAAAGAACAGGATTTTTATAATCAGATCACTCGCGCTTTGTTGGGGTATCTGGAAGACCGATTTGGTGTGGCAGCAAGCGGTATGACTCACGATGCAATCCGCCGGTTTTTTGCCGAAAAAGGGTGCGATTCGCAATTGGCCGACCAGTTGATTTCCGAGTTGGAAAACTGTGATTTCGCTAGATTTGCGCCGGCCGCGGTTCGTAAAGAAGAAATGCAGCGGTCACTCGATCGGTCGTTGGCTTTGTTGGAAACGCTGGATCGGTGGGCTACGACGTTGGGGGTGCAGCGTGCTGCCTGATAATCGACCCTTGGTGACGTACAAACCGCGCTGCCTTTGCCGTATTCAGCGGTGGTTGGTCACAGCGTGCCTGTGGCTGCTTTCGCCTATGATCTTGGTTGGTCCGGCCCAAGCACAGAGCCTTGAGGAACTGTTCGAAAAAGGAAACGCGCTGTACTGGGAGGGGAAATACACCGAAGCGGTTTCCACCTATACTGATCTTGTTGAAAAGTATGGAGTTTCCAATTCGCAGCTTTATTACAACCTTGGTACGGCGTGTATTCGGGCGAACAAACCCGGACTCGCGATTTTTTACCTAAAACGGGCGTTGAAGTTGTCCCCCTCGTCGGCTTTGGAAGAGGACATTCGCGCCAACCTGGATTTGGTACGTGCGTCGTTGGTGGAACGATATCGTAAAGAGCTTGCGATTGAACAGTTTGTATTTGATGAGCCGGTGACTTTTTCTTATACCTTGTTTCATTTTGTTCCTGCGGATGTCGCACGTTGGGGGCTGGTGGGTGCGTGGGCACTGCTGTTTGTCAGTTTGTCGTTGTTGCGGCTCCGTAAAGGGAATCGCCGGTGGATGGCGGGCTTTTCGTGGGTCTTTGGGGGTCTTTCGATTGTATTCGGCGGATTTTGGATCGGTCATATTGCGACCGAAAAAACGACACTGATCGGGGTGATCGTAAAAGACAACGTTGCGCTTCGCGAAGGACAACATCCCAATGCACCTTCTCATCCATTGCCGGAAGGGTTGGAGTTGCGCATTGTCGATTCCAGCGACCCTGATTTGATACGGGTTCAGGCATCGAACGGCCTTGAAGGGTGGGTAGACCACAACGCCGTTCGGGAGATTTAATGTGAGGCAACCGTTCGTACTCTTACCTACCTCCGTTGACCCACGTTCTTCAGTGTACCAACAAAATCACCGCAAAAATACCGAAAGCATTGCCGAATTGACCAAAGCCCTCGCCGCGGCCCGGGAAGGAGGAGGCGCAAAGTACATCGAACGGCACCGCGAACGTGGTAAGTTACTGGCCCGTGAACGGATCGAGTTGTTGTTGGACCGCGACTCGTATTTTCTGGAACTCTGTGCGCTGGCCGGCCATGGAATACGTGGGGTTACAACCGGTGCGGGAGTGATTGGCGGTGTCGGATTGGTCAGCGGGGTGGAATGCCTCATTACCGCCAACGATCCAACCGTGAAAGGCGGCGCCATCAACGAAATTGCGTTGCAAAAGTCGTTACGCCTTGGAGAAATCGCAGTCAACAACCACCTGCCGGCGATTTCCCTCACTGAATCTGCGGGTGCGGACCTGCCGAACCAAAGCAAAATCTTTGTACCGGGTGGGGCCACCTTTCGTGGGTTGACCCAACGTTCCAAACAGCGGGTGCCGACCATTTGTTTGGTGTTTGGAAGTTCTACTGCCGGCGGTGCTTATCTTCCTGGGATGAGCGATTATGTTGTCATGGTTGACAAACAAGCACAGGTGTATTTGGCAGGTCCACCGCTGGTACGGATGGCGACTGGTGAGATTTCCGATCACGAAGAATTGGGTGGGGCACGAATGCACAGCCAGGTATCTGGAGTGTCGGACTACTTAGCAGCAAACGAGGTCGACGCCATTCGTTTGGGTCGGGAAATCGTCGCGCACCTCAATTGGAAAAAACCATATGAGCCGGAGCCTGGTGATGTAAAACCACCTCTTTATGACGCAGACGAACTGTTGGGGATTGTGTCGCCTGACCATCGCATACCTTATGATGTCCGCGAAGTGATTGCCCGTGTAGTCGACGGGTCTAGGTTCAGTGAATTTAAGCCGTTGTATGGTTCCACGTTGGTGTGTGGGTGGGCTCATATTCATGGTTATCCTGTGGGAATTTTGGGAAACAACGGAATTTTGTTTAGTGAATCGGCCAACAAAGGTGCGCAGTTTATTGCTCTCTGTAATCAGATTTCGGTTCCACTTCTATTTTTCCAGAACATTACCGGGTTCATGGTTGGTCGCCAATACGAAGAGCAAGGTATCATCAAAAACGGTGCAAAACTAATCAACGCAGTATCCAACAGCGAAGTTCCCGCGATCACCATCATGCTGGGGGCAAGTTATGGGGCGGGAAATTACGGCATGAACGGTCGGGCGTACCAACCGCGGTTTTTGTTTACGTGGCCTACGCATCGGATTGCGGTGATGGGTGGAGAACAGTTGGCCGGCGTGTTGGAAATCATCCAGCGTGAGGCGGCGGAAAAAAAGGGGGAACCGATAGATGAGAAACAACTTACGATGGCGAAAGCGATGATTCAGCATCAGATCGATCAGGAGTCGACGGCCATGTTTGCGAGTGCCCGGATTTGGGACGATGGTGTGATTGATCCACGGGATACGCGTACGGTGATTGGGATTTCGTTGTCTGCGGCATGTAATACGCCGGTTGTGGGCACCACGTCGTGGGGTGTGTTTCGGCATTGAGGCTGTGAAAAAAAGTTCGGTGTGGGGATGGGGGCGTGGATTTGTGACGGATTGGGGTGAATTGGGTGCAGACGATGCCGGTCCTTCGAAAAATTTTGGTCGCCAACCGTGGGGAAATCGCCCGGCGGATATTTGTGACCTGCCGTCGTTTGGGGTTTTCTACGGTCGGAATTACGTCGGACGTGGATCGTTTTGCCCCCCATTTGTCCCTCGCCGATGAGGTGGTTCAAATCGGCGGTACCGACAGTCAGAGCAGTTACTTAAGCATCGACAAAATCGTGGATGCAGCGCGTAAAACCGGTGCCGATGCGATTCACCCCGGGTATGGGTTTTTGGCGGAAAACACGGCATTTGCTCAGCGATGTGAAGACGAAGGAATTTTGTTTATTGGGCCTAGCGCGGAAACAATTCGTGTGATGGGGTCAAAAATCTTGTCAAAACAGCGGGTTTCTGCGTTTGGTGTGCCGACGATCCCCGGCTATGCCGGTCCGCGCCAAGATACGGCTTTTCTGGTAGAAACGATTCGAGATGTTGGATTTCCTTGTCTGATCAAAGCCAGCGCCGGTGGTGGGGGCAAAGGAATGCGACGCCTCGATGACGACTATGATTTGGTTGAGCAAATCGAAATGAGTCGGCGTGAGGCGGAAAAAGCGTTTGGTGACGGTACGTTGTTTATCGAGCGGTGGATTGACCGTCCGCGCCACATCGAAGTGCAGATATTGGGGGACGTTTTTGGCAATGTGGTGCATTTGTTTGAAAGGGAATGTTCGATTCAACGGCGGCATCAGAAAATTGTCGAAGAAAGCCCTTCTTCCGCGTTAAGCCCCGAACTTCGTTCCGATATTTGCCAGGCTGCCATCAACGTTGCGCGAAGTGTTTCTTATGTGAATGCGGGAACGGTCGAGTTTGTGCTTGCTCCGAATGGTGAGTGGTACTTTCTCGAAATGAACACCCGACTGCAGGTGGAACACCCCGTTACAGAAATGGTTCTTGGCCTTGATCTGGTGGAATTGCAGCTTCTGGTGGCCCAGGGGAGGTCGCTGGCGGATATATTGCCTCCACCAGTACAACGTGGGGTGGCCATTGAGTGTCGGTTGTATGCAGAAGACCCCGCGGTTGGGTATTTGCCGTCAATCGGTACATTGGTTGACTGGTACATCCCGTCTTTTGAGGGGATTCGCCTTGACTCAGGGGTCGAAACGGGTAGTGAGGTATCGGTTTATTACGATCCCATGTTGGCGAAACTAGTGGCGTGGGGACCGGATCGTGCGGTTGCTGCCCGACGGATGGCGACCGCACTTCGGTATTCATCCATATGTGGGGTCTCAACCAACCGGCAATTGCTGCATGCAATTGTGTCCCATCCGTTGTACGGTACCGGCGAAATTCACACGGGTTTCCTCGAAGAGCAGTTCGGTTTACGGCCGGCATTCGACCTTTCGCGCCAGATGTGTGTCCGCGCCGCTATCTTAGCGGCAGCAGCCGGCCATCAGCAACGACAGCGGGGCAAACAACATGTGCCGGGGTTGATTAGTGGCTATCGAAACAATCGTGGGGTCGGCCAGCAGGTCACTTTTCTGACTCAAGAACACGTGATCTCGTTGGAATATATCGATCTGGGGGCAGGAAAGTTTGAGTTCCGGGTTAACGACGACGCCGAAATGAGGCGAATGGTCCAATTGCGGGAGGCTGTAGAGGCACCGTCGATAACCGAAGCCAATTCGCAGGCGCGTACGTGGTCTCTGACCATCGATCACCTCACTATCCAAACGCGGGTGGTCATCACAGAGCAAGGAACCTACGTGCGGTTTGCCACAGGCGAATTGATTGTTCTTAGAGAACAACCTCGGTTTCCCGAACAGAGTACGAGCCATCAGTTAGATAACCGCTGTGTTTCTCCGATGCCGGGGAAGGTGGCGCAGATACACGTAGCAGTAGGTCAGTCCGTATCCGCGGGTGATTTGTTGGTGACCATTGAGGCGATGAAGATGGAACACGCTGTACGAGCCCCCCATGCTGGTGTCGTACAAGAAATTCTGGTGTTGGTATCCGACCAGGTAGCAGCGCATCAGCCCGTTGTCGTGGTTGCTGAACCATAAATACGAATCACTTTTTGAAACGGCGTATTGATCTGAGATGGTGTTTGGGAAAAAACCGAGGCCCACCGGAGGCGTACCCAATGGTACGCTGAGGATGGGCCGACCGAGGTACGGCCGACGTAGTAGGCCAATGTTTCGAGTAACGTAATTTTTTTCCCAAACACCCTCTGAGAGATATCCCCCATCTCATGGCCGCGGTAGGTGGCTCCGCCAGATGTTTCGCAAACCACTTTGGTTCGCCTTCGTAAACGTTCATTGAACCGCGAGAATTGCACGACAGCAACCCGCGTTCAGCGAACCGTGGTTCATCGATAACTTCGTTATAATCGGACTCAATATTCATGGACCCACGTGTTGACGGGTGCCGCGGCGAACATGGATACTCGATTCCAGTCGTTCGCGGAAACAGGTTGCTTTCGCGTAATTTATCCACGGAGGTACTCATGAATCGGGTGTTGTTGTGTGTGTGTTGGGTGGTTATCACGGGCGGGCTGGGGTGTGAAAACTCAGGCGGCGCAGCCAACACGGAAGACAGTTCGAACGCGGTTGGTGATGCCACAACGGGAGACATCGTGGCAAACGAGCCGGGGACCCCAACCGACAGCATCTTGACGTTCGTCATGCTGGGCGACAGCCTAACCGAGGGGATCGGGGATACCGAATGGACCGAGGAAGGTGTGCTGCAAGGGTATCCGGGGCGGTTGCGCAACCGGCTGATCGCGCGGGGAGCCGACGTGGTATTGACCAACCTGGGCAAAAGTGGCTGGACGTCGACGGATATGACGGACGGAATCGACTGGGGTGATGGGATGCCGCAACCATCCCAGTTACAAACCGCGCTGCCGTTGATTCAGGACGCGACAGCAAAGGGGCGCCAAGCAGTGGCCTGTGTCTGGATCGGCAGCAACGACTTGTTTGGTTTGTATGGGTGGTGCCATGAGCCGGACAACGAGGCCTGCGAAGCGGATAATCTTGCCGTGTACGAACAGAAGTTAGGCGCCACCCTAACGGCCCTAGATGATGCCGGTGCAACGGTGGTGGTAGCGCTTTTGGACGACCAATCAAAACGCCCAGTGGTAGCCGATCCGGCCTATGACGATGTACTCCCAGGTTTGGATGAAGCGGCGGCAAAACTCATGTCCGCGCAGGTGGTAAGATACAACGAAGCCATTACGAACCTGGCGGCGGCGCACGGGGCGCACCTGGTCAACTTCTACGACACCAACCTCTTCGAATCCAAGGCCCTACTCGACGCAGACGGCATTCACCCAAACGCTGCGGGATACGAACAGATCACAACGGCATGGGAAAAGGTGATCGATATGGCGCTGGGGCTGTGATGCACAGACGGCGGGGGAATGCACGGCGCCCGCGCCACGGCGAACGTTCGATGTTGCCGGTTTGTTGCACTTGTAAGTTAAGCTAACTTAGCTCGTGTGGATAAGGATCCAAGTCGCCCGGGGAAAAATCATCCAGATTGGTTCACCCCGACCAGCGTGTGCATCGATTCTCCAATTCCCGACGATCGCCACCGCTGTTTGTACGGAGGAACGTGGTTTCAACCGATCTCCCCAATTGACACCCGCAAATCTGTTTAGTATGTCTCCCTTCAACCTCCGTTGGCGGCGGAGTGCCAAACCCTAAACAAGGATCCATACCACGGAGGCACAAGGATATGCCGTTATCCCCATTACATGAACATTTTGTGGCATTGTTCCGCCATGCACCGGAACTGGCACCGTTGTTGTTGCGGGAAGCCTGCCATGTATCGATTCCCGACGGCAAAGCAATAGAAGGCGACAGTGCGCTGGGAGATCCTGTGCCGCAGGCGTTGTATGCCGACAAGGTAATTTGCCTCGTGACCCGAGGCAACGAAAAAGTCGCCGCGATTGTTGTGGAAACGCAGCTCTATATCGATTCGGAAAAGGAATGGACCCTGCCGGCCTATGTGACTTCGGCAAGGTTAAAATTGCGATGCCCAGCCTTTTTGTTGATGATCACGCCAAGCCGACATGTTGCGAAGTGGTGCCGGCAAACGATTGTGATCGGTCAGCCGGGCTTCGCGTTGACACCGCTGGTCATTGATGAATCGACCTTGGATGTGCCGGTACAAGAAAACAACCCGTCGGAAATTCCGGAATGGGCAGTCCTGATCGCTATGATTCATGGAAACTCGGAGAGGGCGGTCCCGGCCGCCAAGGTGGCATTTCGCCAAATCAGCCGCCTTGAAGAGCCGCTGAAGAACCAATATATTGACGCAGTGTTTGCCGCATTGAACGAAGCAGCGCGGCACCAGTTGGAGGACGATATGGAAGTGACCCAAATCGCAAGCGAGTTCGGCAAAAGCAAATACCAGCAAGGTTTACAAGACGGAATCCAGAAGGGAATCGAAAAAGGGATCGAAAAAGGAATCGAAAAAGGGATCGAAAAAGGTCTGGAAGCATACCGCCATGGTGTCATCCAAGTTGCGGAATCCAAGTGTGGTTCGGTGACGCCAAAAAACCGGCGTATGCTGGAGACCGCGAATCAAAACCAATTGGAATCGATTCTTTTGGGATTGGTGGCCTGTGCCGACAGCTCCTCCGCCAAAGAGTTTCTGGACAAAGCGGGCCAGCGGAAATAGCGGGGGCAGGTGGTGGCCGAGTGTCATTGCGGTAATCCGTGTGGAAATGGGAACTCCCACGAAGAGGGATTGGGTGGCATGAGAGAGAGTTTGTGAAAAATATGGGGACGGACTTGGACGCGAGGATTTTGGTCCCGATGCACGGAAAAAAACCGAGTCATATCGGGAATATTGCGCAGGGTTTTTCGGAACCAAGCCGACCCAAAGCCACCGCCCAGAGTCCGCGCAGCTATTTTTTCACAAACTCAGAGAGTCAGCTTCAAGCCGGAAGTGACCCTGGTCGAGCTAATTTAGCGCTGAATTGGCCGGGGCCCGACTGAGGCAATATCGGGCATATGCCGCAAGGAGGGG
>JABWCM010000123.1 GCA_013360285.1 Myxococcales bacterium | reverse complement strand
GTACCTTCGGGTACGCCTCCGGTGGGCCTCGGTCGGCAGGCCCGCCTCGCTACGGCCACTGTCTCGCTCGCCGTTATTTTTTTCACAAACACCCTCTTAGAATATCGGCGGAGCCCATCATATTACATCACTCACCTCGGACGCAGTATGTCCACCAAAGTGTCCTTCTTGCCTGTCTGTCCCGAAATCCGGCGTTCAAAAAAGTGTTGTAGCCGCTCGTCTTCCGATTCGAGCGCCTCCGTGAGCGTTCCGTCAAAAACGATTTTTCCGGCTGCCAACATCACAATTCGGTCCGCAATGGTACGGATGCTGGACAATTCATGGGTTACCACGACCAAAGTCAACTGGAGTTGACGTTTGAGTTCCAACAGCAACGAATCGAGATCGGCTGCAGTGACAGGGTCCAGCCCTGCCGAGGGTTCGTCGCACAAAACGACTTCGGGATCGAGTGCCAGTGCACGAGCCAATCCAGCGCGTTTTCTCATGCCGCCGGATAATTCCCCCGGCAACAGGTCTACGGCGTGGCTTAAATGAACCAAACCCAGCTTAAATCGGATTAGTACATCCAGTACATCCGCTGACAAATTGGTATGGGCACGCAGAGGTATTGCCAGATTTTCGGCTATTGTAAGGCTGTTTAACAGCGCTCCATATTGAAACATCAGCCCTACGTTCTCAAGCAGACCGGCCCGCGAATCTTCTTCGAGGTCGTAGATATTTTGACCCAAAATGCGGACATAGCCACGCCTTGGAGGCAACAGTCCCACGATTGTCCGCAAAAAGGTGGATTTTCCGCTGCCGCTACCGCCGATCACACACGTTATCAACCCCCGTCGGATTCCCACGGTAATCCCGTCAAGAATCAGCCGCGACGAATACCCTGCGGCCAAATCGTGGGCTTCAATCACCATTTCGCTAGTTAAGTTACCACTGTCCGGCACCGGTCACCCTCCAAAATAAAACAACAGGCTGAAGATGGCGTCGGCAACAATCACCCAAAAGATGCTTTTTACGACGCTGCGGGTCGTCACCAACCCGACACTTTCGGCGCCGCCATGGGCCTGAAATCCCTGACTCGATGCCGTGAGAACAATGATCCACGCAAAAGAAACACTTTTAACAAGTCCGGTCCAAATGTCTTTTGCTACAAGAGACGAATGAACCTGACGAAAGAACGCGGTTGTGCTGATATCCAGGTACAAAAGGGCGACAAGATAACCGCCAAAAATGCCCAAAACAACGGAGTATACGGTGAGAGCCGGCATGGTCGCGGTAATCGCCTGTAACTTAGGGACTACAATATACCGCGTCGGATTCAGCCCCATGGTTTGTAATGCATCGATTTCTTCGCTGACCTTCATCGTGGCGATTTCCGCAGCGATGGCGGCACCGCTGCGCCCAGCCAAGATGATAGCGGTCATCAGCGGCCCCATTTCACGGGCCATCGACACTGCGATGAGATTGGCAACAAAAATGCTTGCACCAAATTGGCGTAATTGGTATGCGGACTGCAATGCAACCACAACACCGACCAAAAACGAGATAAGGCCAACGATTGGGAGAGAATCGACGCCGATTCGAAGACCTTCGCGTACAAAAGCGCCTCGGCGGACCTTGGCCGTTTGAGGTGCGCCCCGAACCGACAACGCCAACGAATCGGCAACCAGAATGAGAAGATCGACTAGTCCACCCCAGGCGTTTCGGGCGCCGTCGCCGACCCGAACGAAAAAGCCCGGTTTTTCGGCAGGAACCGGTTTCGTTTTAAAATAATCGACCTGAAATAAACTCAACGACGCCCGGGCTACTTCACTTGTTTTCCCGATGGTAACCCGCCCGGCGCGGCTTTGGGACAAGTCCGCAACAAACGCGACTCCGGCGGAGTCCAGGCGGGTCAGCCCACCCAGCTCCAGCCGAATCGACCCGTCGTTTTTCGGGTGGCGATCCAGCAATTTCGCCACACTTGCGACGGTGTGGCGGGTCAGTTGACCGCCGATGTGGACAACTGTTGTGGTATCGGCAGTCTCCACCTCGACTTGAATAGAGGGTGTGTCGGCGGCGGTGTTGGAAGTAAGTTTTGCCGTCATGTGGTAAATCTTAACAGACTTTGCCGCGGACGCCTAATGTCTGGCTGGTGCGCATACTCTTGTTTGACGTGAACGGGAAGACGGCATGTATCGGTGGAAAATCGGGATAGTGTTCGCATCCTTGGTGATCGCGTTTACGGCGTTGGCCTACGCGCTAAGTCAGCGATGGCTTTATTCCATTCAGGATGTTGTTTCCAGTGCCCCCAAAAACAGCTTTACCGCGTTTGAAAAACTGGTTCAATTGCAGACTCTGGCAATGCACGATGCGGCGAGGCAAATCGCGTCCAGCGAATTGGTGGCGTATCTGCGTACTTTGGAGGACTTTCGTGGCGAGTTTATTGCGTTGGAAAAAGAAATTTATCGCCGTTATCCCAGTTCGGTCGAGCCGGATATTGAAGAAAAAATGCGCCACTATCGCTCTGAGTACGTGATGAACAACAGTTCATTTGTCAAACGGTTCGCTTCTATCTTATCGACAAGGGTAGGGGCCGTCATGGGAGACGCCGCGTTTGAACCACAGGGCCGCGCCGCATTTTTGCGAGACAAAGTTCTTTTGGTGGAAGATTGTGCGTCCGTCGCGGTAAACAACTGTTTTCATAAGTTTACATTTCGCCCTTTACAATCGGTACTGCGTCGTCTGCAGCCTACGTTTTCAAGTCCATACTCTCCAGACGTCGTGATCGTCAGTGACCAGCGCGGTGTGGGGTGGGCCAAAAGCGATGACCCGTTGTGGTCTGATAAATCGGGATTTGTTGAAGCGTATCCAGTGATTCTACGGGCGCGTACCTCAGGGGTTGTTGATGACATCATCCAGTTGGGTGACGACGGGAGTTATTATTTTGTAACCGCCATGCCGATGGTCGACGGCGGGGAATATCTGGGTGCGATATTGATCGGTGTGATGATCGATGATTCATTGCTCAAGGAAGCGGCAAAGGTAATTGGGCACGAAATCGCATTTGCATTGGACGACAAAATTTTGCATTCGACCAACCGAGATGAGATGTTTCAGAGTTTTGTGTCCGATATCCTAGCGTATTTGCCGATTGATGATCGGTCGCAGCGAGTCGAGTTGCGAGATGGGACCGGTTACGCTGGGGTTGCGTTTTATTTTGCCCGTCACGCTCGTTATGACGAACCGTATGGCCTGCGAACACTTCCGCCGGCTATTGATCGCCTCCGCGTCGTGCTGGCGACACATGTGACACGGTTCTCGATGGTGGTGTCTGCTCTAAATTGGGTAACCATCGGCCTTGGGCTGGCCCTGGGATGTGCCGGTGGAATCCTGCTTTGGCTGCTCATACGTACTTACCGAAAACCATTTGAAATTATCGACCAGGGAATCCACGAAATCATCGATGGAAACCTCGACTATCAATTCCATTTCGGATTTCAACAAGATCTGCCGGACAACATGGCACAAAGCCTAAATCTAATGATTTCGGTTCTTTCTGGTCGTCCCGTCGGTCGGGCTGACGCGGATGGTGCGAAGCAGTGGGCGCAGAGTGTCCTGGTCGAAGAAAAATTGCCACGACCGAGTTTGGGAAATATGGTTGGTACCGGCGGAGAACTGCAAGGCCGAGCTGTGCCACCACTGCCTCCCACGCAAAGAAGTGCCGATCAGTTAAATAAGGAACGAGCGGCACAATATTACCGACGTCTTTACGCAGATTATCTTGCTGCGCAGGCAAAAACAGGTGCCGGCAAAGTGCAAATTCCCTACAGCGCCTTTCTGGAACAAGTCGTTGGTCACGAAAACGCACTCAAACGCCGCCTCGGCGCGCGTCGTATTCGTTTCAATGTTCTTATTCGTGACGGAAATGCCACGCTGGTACCGGTTCTTATCGACTAGCCCCCCTTGACGCTGTCCGGATAAGCCACACCGGCCCGATATCCCATAAGTCATCGGCTTTCTCGGGTGGAAGTTCGTCGATGTGCTGCTTCGGACGAATCTCATAGACCACTTTTGATTTGTTTTGATAAAGCCACGGGCGCCCCACCGCATATTCGGCCAGCACCGACATTGGAAACCGGTTGTTAAAATAAGGGAATCGTAACCCAAAGGGCTCATGACTTTGTTTTTGGGAAATGATGTCCACGATGTCTAAAGTCGTCGCCAGGCCGACTTTGGAGTCGATTCGGACGTAGTACAGCGACGTCGAAACCGCCATCGAAATACCCAAGAGAGCAACAAATAGGTAGACGAACGTTTTGCGAAGACGGGATGCGTTGTTTGCAAGGTCACTCAGAAGTTCTGCAACCGGTACCACACCTACGCCAAGCAATAAGTTGACATAATGAGGATACGCGGCTTTATGGCTGACAAACAGCAACGTCGCGCCGGAAAACGAACCCAAAATAAGCGCTCCCCACACGGGGTCCGCCAGCAATTGCCGCAATGCTTGCGGGTTTCGGCCCCCCCGAATCAGGCGGCGACACCATGCCCACACACACAAACCGACGCTCAGCCAGATACCCAGAATCAACGGCCACCCGTAATACCGAATGGAATCACGCGACCCATCTCCGGTTGTCCATTGCCACAATGGATCGTAAGGCCGCCAATATCCCGTATGGGCGTGGTATCCTACGTCGCCGGTACCAAAAAGGAGTACGTATACAAAACTTCGTAAAGGTTGGAGTAACCCGTGCTCGGTTCCCCCCGCGTCGGATAAGATCGCGCGAACGTTAATGAAATCGTGGCGTATTTCGTAAATCAGGTACGGCGCATAAAACAGTGCGCCGGCGACTGTGCCCAATATGAGCGCACGCCAATGGATTTGGGCACGTGCTGCAACTAGAATTCCCAATGCAGCCATCCACAAAATCGGCGTAGATAGATGAAATTGGAACAAAATGACCAGAAGTAGGGCGACGATACCTACCCAGCGGGATTTTGGCGTATGGACCATCCGATGGAGTCCGAACAGGACAAAAATGGCCAACCAAGGTGCAACATTGGAATTCCAAATCCGGTCGGAATACAGGATATACCACGGGCTCAGCGCCGACAGCCAAGCGGTTATCAAAGCAGTCTGTTCGCCGCGGAGTTCTCGTACCATCCGAACCAGGAGCCCGAGCGATATCACGGAGAGGAGACTGATGAACATCCCGGACCATCGCGGATGGGACGAGATGAGGTTGGGCAACGCCATCAAGTAATAAAAGGTCGCTCCGGGGTGTTTTGCCGCAGTACCGCTTACCGACGGGCCCAAGACGGGTAGGGCGCTTTCGGTCACAATCTGCTGTGCCATTCGGTAAAATAACGCTTCATCGCCAGTAAATCTGGCATAATCGACCCAGTACCATCGAAAAATAAGACCAAGTGTCAGAAAAACCCACGGCAATATAAGAAAAACACGCCTGGATTTCTCATCGGAGTTTGCAGATCGAGGGTTGAAATCCGTGTGAGTTCCGGGCGCGCGGCCGTTGACCTCGCTGAGACGTGTTTGTAGGTGACCAAGAACGGCAAAAAAAAGGCGACCGGGTTGAGCCGACGCGTTGGCCTGCGCTCCGGCAATTTTGCGGGACATCCGGGCTCGCGACTGACCCAGGTCACGGACTTTCGACTCGTCGGTAATTCCGGCAGGGTTATTCATAGGTTATTCATCTTTGAAATAGACCAAGGATACACCGTCGCCACCTTCATCTGGTTCGCCTGGTCGCCACTTTTCCACGTAGCGGTTTTTCTGAAGCTCGGTACGAATGGCCTTTTTCAGCGCTCCTGTTCCATGCCCGTGAATGACGAAGATCGCATGCTTCAAAGATAAGAGTGCGTCATCAAAAGATTTTAACATCTTTTCCAACGCATCTTCGGTACGCATACCTCGTAAGTCAATTATGTTGTCGCCGACCGGCAGCGGCGTAACCGGAGAAATTGCCCGCATATCGGCGGGGCGAGGCGATTCACCGGCGGTGGGTGCGTTTTCTGTCGAAGTGGTTCGTTGGAGCGCCGCTCCTTCCTTGTCGGCGACTGTTTTGGGTTTGCCAAGGTCACAGATGTCGGTAAAGATGCGCATGTTGCCGACAAACACTTCGATACGTCGCGGATTGTCCGGTTTGGAGCGAATCGTTGCCAATTGCGACAAAGACCGTACGTAAACGGTTACTCCCATCGCGAGATCGTGGAAATCGATGTCCGAGACGGTGGTCTTTGCTGCGGGTTGTCCGCCGGAGGACTGTCGGACTGCGCTTCGTACCTTGACCGTAGACCGTTCCAGTTGGCGCAGTCCACGTTCCAGTTCGGCAGGTGTTGTAGCCGACTTAAGCCGATTTAGAAGTGCTTGGCATTCTTCGCGAATTCGTGAGATTTCCGCGAGCGTTTCTTTTTGATATTGGCGTGCAATTTTTTCCCCGTCTTGGTGCAACTGTAGTTTAGTTGCCTCTAATTCGTTGATTTTATTCTGAAGTTCGTTTCGAGTCGCACTCGTTCGCCGTTGTTCCTTCACCAGATTGTGTCGCTCGTCTTCAAGTCGGTCCAAAATCATTTGAATGTCTTTATCGCGTGATCCAAGCAGTTCTTCGGCTCTATCCACAATCGTTTTGTTGATGCCCAACTGCCGCGCCATATCGATTGGGTTGGAACTACCGGCAATACCAATGGTCAACCGAAAATTGGGCCTCATGTTATCGCGATCAAGTCCAACCGATGCGTTTTGGAACCGAGAGTCGGTTAACGAGAGTGTCTTGAGACGATCATAGTGCGTGGTGACGATTCCCCGTACCCCACGCCCCGCAAAGGTTTCGAGGACCGCAATCGCCAGCGCCGCTCCGCCAGAGGGTTCGGTTCCGACAATGATTTCATCCATGAGAACCAGCGCACCTGGACCTGCTTCCCGAATTACCGCAGAAACCAATTGTAAGTGACCAGAAAACGTCGAAAGATCCTGATCAATGCTCTGTGGATCTCCATAGATCGAAAAAATTCGAGGAAAAACAGCAATTTTTGAGTCCGGTGATCCAGGAATATGCAATCCGGCTTGGGCCATGAGTGTACACAATCCCACTGTAGACAATGTGACGGTTTTTCCGCCGGTGTTGGGGCCCGTCACGATGAGGATCTGCCATTGTGCGCCTATCTGGACATCGTTGGGGACGACTTTGTTACCTTTGAGCAAGAGGACCGGATTTCGGCACTTGATTAGGTGAATGTCACCCTTGTTGTTGAGTTCCGGCTCATGCGCGTCCATTTCGATGGACAGTTTGGCGCGAGCGACGATGTGGTCAATTTCAGCCACAATATCAATAAGTTGTTCTATTTCCGGAAGAGCGTCAAAAACGCGGTCGGTTCTGTCGCGCAAAATGCGATGCTCTTCACGTTCGATTTCTTCGGCGGTAACTTTGATGTCGTTGTTGAGCCCAATCATGGCCTCCGGCTCAACAAAAACGGTCTGACCTGTTTGGCTTGTTCCATGAATGATGCCGGCAAATCCTGGTTTTGCCGACGATTTTACCGGCAACACATAGCGCGAGTCTCGAATCGTGAAGTACCCGTCCTGAAGAACCAAATCCAGTTCTGTAGAAGTGACATATTCCTCCATTCTTTGCCGAGCGCGGGTTGTCAATGTCGTAAGACGGCGGCGGAGATCCGACAACTCTGGGGTTGCGTCGTCTCGAATTCGACCGGACGCATCAAAAGTTGCAAATAAAACACGCATCAACGGAATCAAATCCGGCATTTTTGACGAAATTGCCGACACGCCCGGCGTCAATTGAACGGATTGATCCAGAAAACCTCGTAGGTTTCCGGCACCACGCAACGTTTGCGCAATGGACAACAATTGTTCAGCGCCGATGATTCCTCCGCGTGACGCGCGGCCCAAGGATTCTTCCAGACTGGAGATACCCCCAAACGGCGCGAAACGGTCAGCTTGAAGGCACCGACGCATTTCCGATGTGAGTCCATGTTGTTGCCGGACTTGCACAACGTCGGCGTAAATGGGTAATTGTTTCACATAATTTCGACCAACCTCGGTCGCGCAGTGTCGCAGAAGCGCGTCAATCACGCGTTGCCATTTTAGGTCGTCAAACGTTCGTTCGGAAACACGGGCAAGGGTCGATTCCGGGGAAAAATGTGCTGCAGGATTGCTCATAGCGTAGACTCCAAGTTGCTGGCGTCGCACAATATCGATCCGATTTGCGGCGGGCAAGCCGGTTTTTAAGATGGTGTTTGGGTAAAAATTGCCGGTGAGCGAGACAATGGCCGTAACGAGTCGGGCCTGCCAACCGAGGCCCGCCGGAGGCGTGCCCAAAGCCACGTAGAGGATGGGTCGATCGAGGCAGGACCGACGTAGTACGCCAGTGGCTCACGTAACGTAATTTTTTACCCAAACAGTCTCTCAAAAACGACGGCCGCAGTTTGTGAATTCTGCCAGTCGTAGTAAGTTAACGTTGGATTTTTCGGATACACCCATGAATAATCAGCTACACGTTGTGTTGTTGGCGGCAGGTATTTCACGTCGCCTTGCGCCATACTGGACCGGTCACCCCAAGTGTTTGCTCAAATTTGGTGACAAAACGCTGCTTGAGCATCATTTGGACCGATTTCGGATTCTTGGGTTGTCACAAATTACCGTTGTTACTGGCTACGAGTCGGAACAAATTACGAGCCGGTTGGCCTCGGTTTCTGACCTGTGCATTCAATCCGTCTTTAATCCACAGTTTCGGGAAGGCAGCATCATTTCTTTGGCCACCGGATTGGCTCATATGCCCACCGGAACCGACATTCTTACGATGGATGCTGATGTATTATATGAAACGGAGGTATTACGGCGAATTGTAGAAAAACCAGGAACCGGCTTCTTGATCGACGAAACCCAGCAGGAAACCGGAGAGGAAATGATGCTTGGTGTGCGTGGTGGGCGTGTCTTGGCCATTGCACGGTCTATTTCCAATGAAAAATGGGATCTAATGGGAGAAACCGTCGGCTTTTTTCGGTTGGAATGCCGTTATGTTGGAATATTGCGCGATCGAATACAGGCCTTAATTGAATTGGGTCAGAGGGGTGCTGAGTACGAAGCCGCACTCCAAGTGTTTATTCAGGATCACGCCGCGTGGGCCGTTGCTGTAGGGGGGCTAGCGTGGACCGAAATAGACTTCGCCGAGGATGTAAAAAAAGCAAACGACCTCATTTTCCCCAAAATTCTGGCGCGGGACGGGAAAAACAGGAACGTTATTTAACTTAAATAATGCCTTGTTCTGCTAATTTTGCGTTGGCACGAGTTATCCATATCCATACAAATATGCCGAAAATATTGGCGAAAATAGCGCCCATGCCGACATAGAACTCGATCCCCGCCGAAGCCAACGGCGCAGCCCAGATACACAAGATCAACACCGCCATTCGCGTCGATGGACCAAGCCATGTCCACGCTCGGGTTGGGCCAAGCAGTTGCTCCCGAACCAAACGCAATTGATCCGCAGTCAACGAATACGATTTGGTGGTTGCCTGTGACGAGCTGTGAGCCAATGTTTCTTGAAACGCACAGTAGTTGACATAAAACGCCAACAGGCGTTTTTCGAACCACCCGTTGGCATTCTGATGTGCGGACTCTGCCTCCGAGCGTGCGTGAGTTGCTCCTGATGTGATGCCGGAAAGCCGTAACAGCCGACCTTTGTGATAGTCAACCAGATTGGCGTGAACAATCATGCTCACGCCGGCCGCCACCATCCACAGAAACGGAGTCCAGCCGGTTGTAGGTTCTCCACAGAACCGAATCGCACCGGCGTATGCGGCAACCAGCAACCCAACATGGCCAGCGGATGCAATGACAAGGTCAGCTAAGCCATCCAAGACACGGCCTACAAGTGTGCCGCCACCACGTGCCCGTGCGAGTTGACCGTCAACACAATCAAGGATCACCGCACACCACAGCATAGCTCCACCGCACAAAATTGACATTGGCGTGGCCAACCCGATGAGCATTCCACCAAAGAGCCCAACCAGTGCTGCACTCAGCGTGACTTGGTTTGGTGTCACAGAAGTTCGAACCAGCATCGAAACGACCACGCTGGCCACAGGACGGTGCAAATACCGGTCGATCCACTCCTCAGCATTGGGAATCGACGTAGTCGAAATCGACATCGTCGTCGATGGAACTGCCATAAAATGACTCCAACTCGCCGTAAAACCCGCTGGCTAGCGTATCCGGCAAATGTCCGATAATATATATTATGTCAACTTATAAAACCGCCACGGCGCCGGGTTGTACCGATGGAAGTCTTTGAATTATCATAGGCCAACTCGCAGGTCTTTTGCGATGTTCTGAAGTTGGTAGCATGACCCCGAATTTCCACGGAGGATGAATTGGCGAAGATCCACTTTTGGGACTCCTCAAACCGGCCTGCCTGGGTTCCGGTCGGACCCGATCAGCCTGAGGTCCTTGTCGGCCGTCGAAAAGATTGTACGATTCGGACCGAAAACTCCGCAGTATCTCGCCTGCATTGTCGCGTTGTGTACAACGGTGGCATCTATCTTTTGGAAGACCAAAAGAGCGCAAATGGTACTTTTGTTGACGAGAAGCGTGTGTCGCGGATCGAATTGGCCGACAACACAAAATTTAAGTGCGGTGATTTTGAACTTAAGTTTGAACTTGATGAACATGAACGTGCTGCCTTGCAGCGCGCGAGCATTGTGTTTCATCAGGATCCGGATGATGACGAATACGTCGAAATCAACGATGCGCCGAAGATTGTCGGCAAACCGGCGGCACCGACGACGGCCGATTATTCCGAAGATCGGGCTCCCAACGTCGCATCGCAGTTTGGTCCGTCTTCATTGCTTGATTATGTCAACCAAAGCCGTCAACCATCGGGCCAATCCGTCACTTCCGCACCAGTGGACGATATTATCGACGTTGATGACGAATTGGTCGAAAGCGATGCTGCACAGGAAGAAGCAGAACAGAGCCTCTCATCACTAACGGCCGAAGTCCAACGTTTAAAAGCACTTCTGCGTGCGGCAGAAGATCAAATCGACATGCGGAATGTGGAATTGTCTTCGTTGAACAGCACGCTGGAAGACATGCGCTTTGTTGATGAAGAACTGGACAAAGCAAAAGACACCATCGCCGCTTTGCAAGCGCAACTGGCCGCCCGGCCAGGCGAAACTATGGAGTTGGCAGTTCGAGTGTCCGATCTCGAAGCTAAGTTAGCGGAAACGGTGCACGTTCATGAACAGCAGATGCAGCAAGCTGCCGAACGAATTGCCTTTCTGGAGTCTCAAAACGCACAACCGCCCCAAGAAAACGAACTTGAGGAACTGCGTCGAGAAGTCGAACAATTACGACACGAACTTGCTCACGGCGAGCATGCCGAACTGTTGGACCGTCTCAAGTTGGAGCGTGATCGTCTGTCAGCCAACCAAGATCAGCTCATGGCCGAACGGGACAACCTTGAGGCGCAGATCAATGCGATCAATGATCAACTCGTGCAAGCGCTTGAAGACAATGACTTGATACGTGCCGAGTTGGATGACGAACGCGAAGCCCGCTCAGGAGATGCACAAACACTGCTGGAGTCCATTACAAAAAAAGAAGCAGATTTGAGGCGGGATCTGGATGGTGCAAGATTTGACGTCAATCGATTGACGGCCGAAAATGTTCAACTTAAGGCCGTAATTCAAGAAGTAAGAGATCAGTTGTCAACGGAGTCCAAAACGTTGACCCACCAGGTTCTGGACCTTGAAAAACAGCTCCACGAGGCAACGGTAGCATTGGCAGACGTCTCAACAGAACGTGACGCGACCAAAATGGCGCTCGATCAGGCGCTGACGGACCTTGCCCGATTGCAGTTGCAGCACAATTCAATTTTGCAGGATGTCGACCGAACTCATGAGGACCTAGCACAGCAATTACGCGCTTCCGAAGAAGCACGTCAAATCGCGGCGGACGCTACTCAAAGCCGTGCGGCAGTGGAGGCGCAGCTTGCCGCGGTCACAGAGCAACTGAGCCGCGTGTCGGCAGACCACAAGTTGGCACTTCAGCGCGCCGAACAGCATGACAGTGACGCTGCGGCGCTACGTGATGCTCTTGAGCGTGTCCGGCGGGAGCTTGCCGACGCGCCAGACAAAGCGGCTGCGGAAAAATTGCGACTCGATTATGAAAAACTCCAACGAGAACAGTTGGTGACGAAGCAACATGAAGATGCGCTGAAAATACAACTGGCAGAATTGCAGGCATCGGTCGATGACCTGAAAAAGCAAAGCGCAGCGTCCAAAGTGTTGCAGGAGGCACTGGTAAAGGCCAAAACCGACCTTCAGCAATATCAAAAACAAAATGAAGAATTAACCAGACGGTTAAGAGAATTCGAGGAAAGTTCAAAAGCGATAGAAGACGCGCGGGAAACCAATACCAAGTTACGCGAAGATAACGAACGAGCCCATGAAAAACTCAAAACGACGCTGACGAAACTTCAGGATGCGGAGACACAAGCACAATCATTAAAACAGGAGGTGGATGCTGCCAGAGCGGCGCTCAATGAAGCGGAAAAACAACGTCGAGCAGAAATCGCCGCGATCACGCAACAACTTGAAGCTGCACGCAAAACAATTGCAGAAACAGTCGCGAACGAAGCGGCCAGTGCTGCCAATGAACGCGCCGGAATTGAGCTTGAAGCAGTTCGTACGAAACTTTCTGAAACCGAAAATCGCCTCAAAGCAGTTACCACCGAATATGAGACAATAAAGCAGGCACATACCACGCAAGTTCGTAGGTATGCGCAACTTCTCGAACAACTCAAAGGCGCGAAATCCGGCGACGTATCGACACCAGTGGTCGATCCGGATGTGCATATTTGGAAAGAAAAGGCCGAAAAGTTGCAAGCTGATGCACAAAAAGCAATGGCGGATCTGAGGTCTGTGCAGCAGCAGTTGGAACTGGTGCAGACGGAAAAGCTGCGGAGTGCCAACGAACTCATCGCTGCCAAAGCCGATCGCGATGCAGCATTTTTGGAATTGGAAACTCAGTCGAAACTTTTGGCGAGTACGAAAGAGAAACTGAGTGAGTTAACAGAATCAGTAACTAAATTAAGAGAGTCGCAAAACACATCCGTGGTCGTCGCTCAGGCACCGCGAGGAAACGAGGAACTGGTGCGTATCGTCAAAGACCTCTACCAACGAATGAATGACCTGGCCAGTGCGTGGCGCAACGGAATGCTTGAACTTTCGGATTATTTGGCTGACCTCAAGGAGCGAACGACAGATGTCGAATCCATCGAAATGATGGAAGCCAGTGTCGCAACCTGCCAAGATGTTGTTGTTGACATGAAAAACGTACTCCGCGACTTCAGAACTACCTTGGATGGGTTTACGCCGTGACCGAAGACGTGGCACCCACACCTGGGCGCGATGTAGTGATGATTGGCATTACGGATGGACGTCTCAGAGCCGTCATCGGGCAATGTCTCGCCACCTCTGCAAAGGAAATCCTACTTCGCATCGCTGATATTGACGCAACTCCGGTTTTTGCAAGCGAGTTGTTCGAAGACAACAGTCAACAACGCCCCAATTCGTCATTGTATACGCTAGGATACATCGCGGGACGAACTATCTGGCGATGGCGTGGTCATGTGTCGAACGAAAACAACGAACGGCGTTTTCGCCCGGTTGGGCGCCCTACCCTCGCAATCAATCGCGAACAAATATCGACCCAGAAGACTCTACAGGTTTATTTTGTGTCACTTGAGACAAAGTCCGAAAATTTGGCACAAAGGCAGCAACAATCGACGTATGTTTCTGTTTCTAGTCCATCGTTAAAGCCGACCAACTTGACGTTGTACGCCGAATCTGTTCGCGTCGCGACCGAGATGGTCGTAACACGCGGAACATTTGTGGATCTTCGCGTAGCGATGCGCCGACCCGGTGGAACAGAAATCTATCCCCTTCTAGGCAAAGTCGAAAAACTCACGCCTCGCCCGAACCACAACTTGGCGTTGATTTCGATTTCGTTTCCCGATTTGGCAACGGAACAGGTTTGGGAAGATTTTCTGTGCACGAGTTGGATGACCGACGGGCTTGAACATTTTCAGCCGTCTGCGGAGCAAAACGGTCAATAAACTCAAATTGGCGAAAACGTATTGCCTTTACCACACTAAATAGCCGTAAAGATCATACATTCCTCGGACTACTTCGATATTTTCAAGGATGTTTTGTAGCCGCCACTTGTAGTACGGACCCCAGAATGGATCGTCTTTGTCCGCAAGATAGTCCTGCTTGAAGACTTCGGCCTGTTTCAACATAGTCCACCCTACTCCGTCCAAATCGGATTCCTCGGTTTGGGAATCATCCCAATACCCCGTGGGCGGCTTGATGGCCACGTAAGTTCTGTTGTACAAAGGATCTTCAAATTCAACAATTTGTGCGGGGTCCACCCCGGCCAGATCAAACTCCTCGGCGGACCCCTTTAGCCATATTTTTGCGAAGTTATTGAAGGTATTGTCGAAGTTTGCATTGAGCCACGCCATGCCATACCACAAACTATAAAGCTGAACGGTAAAGCTCGTGCTGGGATCGATTGGGCCACCGATCTTCGAGTTCGGGTTATGGATAACCGGTTTTGTGGGATCTGGCGCCACGTAACTGCCTTTGGCATCGAATACCCCCGCGAACATATCAAACCGATCAGCAGCGATTCCGGAAAAGAGCCGTTGAATTTCCACCGGAAAGGATAAATACATAGAAATCGCCCACTCTCCGACAGATTGCGCTGTGTCAACACCCAAGAGGTATGTATCAGGGCTCGTTAACGTCTCCAACGCCAGTACTTTGTCGTAAAAACTGCCGATCCACTTGAGTCGCTCATAAAAATAGTAGCCGCTGTCCACGTCGTACAAACTTAAGAAGTGGCGCGCGGTACCAAGCGACAGGTTTGCGTCGACACACAGTGGTTCGCTTTCCTCGACATAGTAGGCGTCGACACCCGGCGCACACTGTTGGACGGGCGTTCCCGACAGCGCCCAGTAGTACCCTTCGTCGAAATCATAGATGTACGCACCCGGCTCGGGTGTTGCCAACACTTCCCAAAGAAAAGTCAGCCCTTTTTCAACGGCCGCCGTATACGCCAACCCGCCATCCAGCGCTTCTGTCCACGGTTTGTCTTCGATTCCAAACGCATTGGCGTCCTGACGAAGCCACTCCCATACATCTGTTTTGAACCATTGAGCGAAAACCCAGCTATGATAAGCGTTTTGAATGAACGAAAAGTATCGCCAATACATGTCATCCATGTAATCCCATTCATCAAAGAAAACCCGATCTCGTTTGAAATTGTTGAACCAATAATAGTTACGATATCGTTCAACCGCATCTTGAACCACCTCAAACGCATCCGCGCCCAGGTCGTAGGCATGACATGTTGGTGTTCCGAAGACATACTCGTCGGAACAAAAACGATACGGAACTTCCCAATGGCTCCAAGCAGTTTCCCCAATGAGTTGTGCCTCAATTGAGGACTTTCCCGATGTGTCTCCCATTAATTGGGCAGTTGTTTTGGTATACGGGGCCCACCTTCTTTTTGGAATATTGGCTGCCCCACCAAGGAGCTTGGGTATCTGAGTGTAGTGGCGATACCCACGAAACACCTCTTCAAGCATAAGTGGTCTTTCGAAAACTCCGTCATCGACCTCAATGACATCCAGCAAAGGTTCATTGATAGGCGTGTCAAAAACCTGTACAAGCTGACCATATCCAAACGCGATTGCGGCATCGTCGTAGTGGCCTAGACCAGCGATGTCGGCGTTAAATCGTCCCGCGTAGTCCATGATCGAACTGTACTGATACTGCCTTAACTTACCATCCCGCTCTGAGTCGGTCATTGTGCCGTTCGGCGCGGGATTGTCGCCGCGCAAGTTCCAATACTCGTTGTGGTAATTTAGCGCGTCGGTAGAACCCTCAAAATTGTGCCTCAAACCAAGGGTATGGCCTATTTCGTGTTCCGCGGTAGACTTCAAAATCGCTGCGTACAAAAACTGCAGCAGTTCATCGCGAGGTTTGTCTTTGAATTCCAATGCGAGTCCAGCAACGGCGTCGTCAAAAAAGGTCGCCATCATGATATTTCGGTCGCTGTAACTTCGAAATCGTTTGAGTGTGGCTCTGCGGTGCGTCGGAGACGACCACGATACTGGCGATGTTTTCTGAGCCAACGTGCCCCCAAGCGTCCCACCACCGCCGAACGGGTCGAACAGTCCCATCGACTTCAGCGAAACGATCTCGGCGTCGGACGCCAGCATTTTTTCCAAAGGCGTTCCCGAAATATGAGCCAACCTGGAGGATATCCACCCGACCGGGCGGATTAATTTATCGATACCCGGTTGCTTCATCACGTTTTGCGGGTCTTTTAACGCGCTTAACGACCCCACTTTTTTGACCGGCGTTTTCTTGTTGGCACCTTTATGAGCGCCTTTATGGGTCTGCGCAAACTTTCGTGTTTTCTCGGCGTCGTATCCCTGTTGCTGCCCTGCCTTCTTAATTTGGTTCACGTACGACGCGATGTTTTCACCACTGGCCAAATCGCCCGCATCGAGATTTCCATTAATCAGATCGACGAT
Source organism: Myxococcales bacterium (assembly GCA_013360285.1). Lineage (GTDB taxonomy): Bacteria > Myxococcota_A > UBA9042 > JABWCM01 > JABWCM01 > JABWCM01. The sequence goes on along the minus strand of JABWCM010000123.1, from coordinate 1,922 downwards.
GTCCCGCCCTCGGGCGGCAAGTTCCATAGCAGGGCCCCCGTAAATGAACGCATCGGCAGCAAAGATCTCGCCCGTATATGGATCGACTGCAGACGGTCCATAACCAAGTAAACCCGCACGAGTCGGCGCGCTCACAAGGTAGAGATGGCTGTAACGTAAGTCGCCAATCGCCTGTCCGCGATCGATGACTGCGCCTGTTTCTGCATCCACCTTCATCGTGTTGTCGCGCAGAACAAAAATCGGGGGAACCTCCAACCAACCTGTTAACGACTGCACGGTTTTTTCGAAAGCATGGTTCCATTGATCGACGGACTGCTGTGCAATAGTCCTTAGTTCTTGGGGGAAGTTTGGGGATAAGTAGTAGTAGATTGGGCGAATCTTTCGATCGGCATAAGGAATGGACTCACCATCTTCGTCCACGGTTTCTTCCCAGATATTCCATCGATTGATTAGATAGATTCGATCGGTTTCCGTTTCTCCGTAAAGTGAGTTGTAACCGAATCGTTCGGTCCGAAAATAGCCGAATTTGTCAAAAAACGGCATCCGCACGGCGGCCGTATCACTGGAGGTCGAATATGGATCCGTTGGTTTTTGTGAGAATGCTCCGGAACCGCTCCCCGGTGCTCCTCGCACGCCCTCGTGGGGCGGTACAACTTCACGATCACCCGTCGCGTTCCAGCGGACCGCGATCACGTTTCCGTCTGCATTTCGCACAATGCGGTTGTCCGGATACTCGAGTGGCTCATAGTTGGACAACGCCGCGTCGGCGCGCAAAAACGAATTACGGACCGCCAAAATCGCAGGTGCACAATCGTAGTTCAGGTAATACCAGCATGCAGGTTCGTACGTGATGGTTCCGTAACCATCATCGAATTCCAGTTTTTCCGGCTTCACGTATACCTTGGTAACGACGTCCAAATAGTGCGCGGTCTCCAATTCAATGATTTCTTTTGGGTTTGTTGTGTTTTTCCACGTTTTGTCGGCATTTTGAACGCCCAACAGAACACTGTCTGGTTTGGATGGGTCTTCGAGGTAGTACTGGACTGGGTCTTGTTCCAGTTGGTCGACGTAAAATGCAAAGTTCGTCGCCAGATTTTTTGACCAGTCAATGCGGACGTACTTCCGATCATACCACAGCGTATCGTCAGAATTCTCCTCAATTACATTTGTTTGCTCACCTGTTGACTCGTTGTAGCTCCTTTTTACGTCGACATGCTCCGAGATCGCGAAAACTGCTGCTGGTGCAGCGTCAATCGTGTTTTCAACAAGTGGATTCACACGATACGCAATCAGGAAGTCTTTTTGAATATCCCACCGGATCCGTATTGCTTCTTCTTGTTCGCCGATAAAGGTGTAGCCAACGTCGTAGGGGACATCAATGACCGTTCGACGCATAAACCATTCGCCGGCAAAGATGTCCTTGTGCATCAAACCTGCCTGGGTGCGGTCGATGTCACCGACATCTTGTGCACACCCAACAATCGTAATGGCGGCTACTAAAACCAAAGCACAACGAATTGCCCATAGAAATGATCTTTGCGAAATGTCGCACGACAAATGAACGGATTGGAACGGTCCGTAACCCCCGGTGGTTCTTTGTGGATCGAATCGATTATGGAAAATAGCTTTGAACTTCATTATTTTACTTCGCGTCGCATTGGTGACGCCGCGGCAGCCGCCGCACAGGGTGTTCCGTTTATACGATTGATTAGAGGATAGTTGGGAAAAATTGCCGGTGAGCGAGCCGGAGGCCGTAACAAGTCGGTCTTGACGACCCAGGCCCACCGGAGGCATGCCCTCAGCTACGTCAAAGACGGGCCGACCGAGACAGGACCGACTTGTTACGGCCACTGTTTCGCTCATTGTCAATTTTTACCAAAACACCCTCTTAGATAACGTTGCGGTCGATGAGCCGTAACTCG